>PBMS01000026.1 GCA_002722695.1 Methanobacteriota archaeon | reverse complement strand
GCATACGTGTCTTTTCAGACGGTGGATACACGCTGGTCGAACGAAAAGAGTTCACCATCCACTCGGCAAATAAAATCCACTCAAGCAAGGCGGTATCACCAGCCAGGGAATCGATTGAAATTCTGGAAGCCGTGGCCAAGAAACCCGTTCGTTTCAAAATCAACAACCCTCCAACCAACCACGATGCGTGGGTCGGTATCTACCCGCCGAACGCAAGCGACCAAGACCACGGAGCGGAAAACAACCGATGGAAATGGCTTCGCAACATCGATGTGAACAACGCATCGTTCCCAAAGCGGGCAGCAGGCCCCTGGAGCATACGTGTGTTCTCCAACGGAGGGCATGCGCTGCACGAACGGAGAGACTTCGATGTGAGTCCGCCAGAACCTCGAGACCCAGCCGCAGTACAATCAACCAGAGGGAGTGCGAAGATTGCTCTGGTCATCGGTATGATTTTGCTCGCACCAAGCATTCCTTTGTTCATCATTGGTTTGGGCGAGGGGCTCAGCGACAGCATGACCTCCGCAACCCTGGAGGTCGAAGACAGCGACGGGCGGGGCGACTTGGGATGGGGGATTTACATTGAGGGAAGCCTCGTTGATTACAATTCAAACGGTATCTATGATCACTGTGAAAACATCTTCGTGAACGCTACCCACTCAGGAAGTTGGGTGTCGGACCCGTGGACGTGGGAACAAAAAGTCAACCCTCCAGATGAAAGCCGACAGGTGTTCGACGATTATTGCGGACATACGGATCCCGTTGAAGAACGCCATCACGAGGGAAGAATGCTCATCAAAATAGGACAGGCGTGCCACGGTTGCATGGCCGGCACAACAACCATCACGATACAAAACCAAAACGGGGATGGACTCAGCATGTGGATTCAAAACGAGGAGAAGAAGGAAATCTTAGGGATGCTCATTCCTGGCGCCATTTTCATGGGTATCGGCGCATTTACTTTTGTCGTGGCCTTGGGGACGCTCTTGAACACGGGATTCAAATCCAATGCTCCCTCATCTTCCAAGAGGAGCGCGGTCGCTGCCATGAGCGTTGGCACCGTCCTTGGCGCAGGTAGCACTTCAACAAACCTTGAGGTCCTGTCCTTCAATCATCGTCAACCCGTTCGATTCAAGATCACAAACCCCCCACAACACAACAATGCATGGGTGGGCTTGTACCCGGCGAATGCGGACGACCGCGACCACGGCGACCGCTGGCACTACCTGAGAGACATCGACGTCAGCAACGCTACCTTGCCGGGTCAAGAACAGGGTCGTTGGAGCCTACGTCTCTTCTCAGACGGCGGCTACACCTTGCATCAACGCGTTGATGTTGAACTCCGAGCCGACAACAACGAGGAGATTTGGATGAAGGACGCTGAGCTTGAGGACCTCCGGCTGAAAGGGATGGTTCCCGACCACCGAAACAATTTCACCAAAAAAATCACGACGGGCAAAATCGTCGCTCAGCACAAGGTTGGAAACCTGACCCGTTTTGAGACGGCCGACACAACGTACCTGGTGTACGACCACGAACTGCAGCAAGGTTCAGCCACCCAAAACCCGTTCTGGGAAGCGAATTGACCGAGTGACGGAAGATGATTTGCCCGGGTTGATTCCACCGCCCGCGACAACACAACGATTGCTTGAATGGGTAAACATGAGTATTAACACGATGACGATGAGAACACAACCGTTCACATGAGCTCTGCCCGTGAAGATCTACGTTTGACAACCATCGTTGTAATGTCGGTGTTTTTCATCACGGCTTTGATGGTGGGGGCTGTTGGAAACAATTCAGTCAAGTTGAACGGATACTCTGCTGTGCTGTATTGTGCCGTGATTTGCATCGGTATGCAATGGATAGCATGGATACCAGCATCTGCAGCAAAAACAGAACGCTTCTACGACCTAATGGGCGGCCTCACGTATCTCGTCGTCGTGGGGTTCAGTCTTTGGGCAGGCTCGCTGTCCGAAGCGCCGAGTTTGCGAGAATTCATCGTCAGTTTTCTTGTTGTTATCTGGGCTTTACGCCTGTCCAGTTTCCTTTATTTTCGTATTCATCGAACTGGAAAAGATGGGCGTTTTGACCAACTCAAAGCATCCCCTGTTCGATTTCTCGTACCGTGGACGATACAAGGTCTGTGGGTGTTTCTAACCATGATCGTGGTTCTTGTCATCAACAGTCAAGCAGGTTCAGCTCCTGAAATGGGGGCCTGGGATGTTGTGGGCTTGTCGATATGGTTGCTCGGATTTGGCGTTGAGGTGATCGCAGACAACCAAAAATCGGCGTTCAACAAAGACCCGGACAATCAAGGTAAATGGATAGACAGCGGCTTGTGGTCCTATTCTCGACATCCAAACTACCTCGGAGAGATTCTCCTTTGGACTGGAATCGCCTGCTTTGGAGTACCCTGCTTTACCGGCCTCGAACGAGTCGCTTGGATTTCGCCCGTGTTCGTTTTTCTTCTTTTGACGAAGCTCAGTGGAATCCCCATACTCGATAAACGAGCTTTGGAAAAGTGGGGAGATGACGAGGAATATCAAACGTACAGAAAAAACACGCCGGCTCTTCTCCCCCGATTCACAAAGAGTTAGGGCGCTCAAGGCCGTTGCCAACATGCGGTTGACCGTGCCCAGGCGTGAACGCAGCCCACTGCTCGTGCGTCTGAAGTTCAAATCGAGTCGTCGCCAGCAAAACCTTGCTCGAGGTCTGAAACCCTCTGTGCGTCTATGCCGTAAGCTCTTGCAAGGGTGGCGAGCAGGGTTCGCTCTTTTTCACTGACCTCACCGTCGATGATCACATCCGAATACGCTTTCAGATATTGGGTTTCTTCGAACGAATAGGTGGTGGGAATCAGTCTGCCTGAGAAACCATCGATCAACGAAAGAACAGGCCTTCGCACACCGAGGAAGCCAAGACCTACGATGACACCTCCGGCCAAACCAAAGCCCAACATGTTCTCCATGATCTCGCTCGTGAGGATAAAGAGAAAGGCACCAGATCCTGTGAAGAGGGCGTTTCGAAATGTTCTTCGCAAGTCCTGATCAATGCCGAAGACCGAGTCGTTGAGAGAGGCATGAACGAACATCATGGCTTCAAATGCCAGCCCAATCGGGCCAAAGGCAAAGACCAGAATAAACAGAAAATACTTGAAACGTGCCATGAATGTTGGATCCGAATACCTCCAGAGTATCTCATCCTGAAAGTTCGGCACGATGCCACCGTTGAGCAAAGGTAAAACAAGCAACAGCATGACAAAAAACAGCACGCTACCAAGCACTTTTCCTAGAAATCCGATGTAGAACGAATTGGAGATTTGGTTCCTGATTGCGCCCACTTCGTCGCCTGCGTTCTTCTTGATGGACGAGCGAATAAAGAGCAATGCGAGGATGGAAATTGGCGTTTGGGCGAAGACGATGGCCCAAATCCCAAACGGTTCGTCTCCCAGTGAGGCGTCCAGAGCCGCTGGGCACACCCCGTCAGGAAACGTTGTCTCGATTCCACTGGTGACGACCGCCGACGTGGATGTGCCGAGGAATTCATGAACGACTGGGGCAGCACCTTCTGCTGTGCACTCGATCCATGACAGGTCGTTCACAGCAAACGCTGGTTGGCCTTGAATCAGCGCCCAAAGGCCAATTCCGGCGATCAACGGTAGGTAGTACGCGTGCGTTTGCAAACTCGGACGGTGCATGAAGCCCAAGCCCCGTATTTTGTAGTAGATAGGAAAGCACAGATAGAGAAAGATGGCAGCGATTTGCATGGCGAAAAAGAAATCAAATTTGATGTTCCATGCCACAACCCAAAATGCATTCCATTCGTGCGTGTAAGGGAAGACCTCCAAGGCGATCCACAGACACTTGAATCCTTCAACCAAGAGCAACGTCGCTATGAATCGATTCTGGAGGGACTTGGAGTCGGCCCTCCAGACAAGATAAGCGAGCGCAAACATCCACAACATCACCAACATCGAACCGATGTTGATGACCATTCTCAACCCAAAAAACAATTCAGAGCTGAACGCTCGTCCATAGTATTCTGAAAGGGTAGTCATGCGGTATGCTACAGGCAAGAAGAATATAATTTCAGTCGTTGCACCACCGACGGATTGCCCTTCGAGACATGCTTTGTGGGGTATGCTTTTGCACCTGCATAGCCGGGAGGTAGCCCTCTCATCGGTTCAAAAGAAGGGCAATCTCCACGCTTCTGACAAGGAGCCTTCCTTTTTCCGCCAAATAAACGGGGAATCCTTCATAGGAACACCGGCTTTGGTGCGTTTATGACTGAAATTCTGCAATTTGATTATCCGCTCCCAGAAAACGAAAGGATTCACGAGCTTTGGGAACAACTGTCCTCCATTCGCCACGACGTTTACGCCGACGAATTGCGGCAGTACAAAACCAACGAGGGGAGAAAACTCGAGGACCCTGGGCGACACTTCATCGCCTGTGTTGAGGGGGACGACCTCGTTGGCTACATCAGCTTGAATCCTCCGGGAGGCCAACCGTTCAGGCTGACAACCTACTTCTCGGACGATGTCCTTCAGCGAACGGTGTTCGACCGGTGCGACGACCCTGAAGCCTCGACCTTTGAGGTCAGAGGATTGACCGTGGCTCCGACCCACAGAGGACAGAATCTCGCGTTTCGTTTGATGCGCTACGCACTGGAATTTGTGGTTGAGCGCGGAGGGGCCGACATCGTTGCTATGGGACACACCGACGTGGTCAATCTCTACGAAAACAACGGCATGAAAGTGTTCCGCGAGGAAGGCGTTTCCCACGGAGAAACGGTGTACTTTCCCATGCACATGGACGTGGCCGTCACCGTGGCTGCGTTCGCCGAAAAAATCCAAGCCGACGTGGAGGAGGAAAGCGGTGATGATGCTTGCTACCACGGCGGACAGTCGTGGGAGACCTCAAAATTTGACTTCGATGTTCGAGACACTCTGATCGTGGCCGATGTTCTCGACAGTCCGTTCCCGCCCTGCCCGGAGGCCCTCGCGGTCATCAGCGAACAACTGGAGCGTTGCTGTCAGGAATCACCACCGACTCAGTGCGAGGAATTGATCCAAACCATTGCTGAGGTTCGAAACGTTCCAGCGAACCACATCGCGGTCTCTTCGGGCTCCTCATCGCTGATGTTCTCGCTCCTCCCGCAGTTGTTGAACGAACACTCCCGCGTCCTCGTTTTGTCGCCCATGTACGGGGAGTACAGCCACATCCTCCAGCACGTGATCGGCTGCCACATCACGTATTTTGTGCTCGAGGACAGCACCGATTTTTCCATCGATGCCGACGAGTTGATTTCCCAAGCTTGCGAACACGATGCCGTGATTTTTGTCAACCCGAACAGCCCAACGGGCGTGTATTGCGAATCCATGGCCGACGTGGTCAGTGCGATTGCGCACACGCAAAATCCTGACTCGATGTGCAAGATGATTTGGGTCGACGAGACCTACATCAATTACCTTCCAGATGCTGTTTCCCTGGAAGCGCTGTGCGCCTCGTTGCCCGAATTGGTGGTCTGCAAAAGCATGAGCAAGTGCTACGCCCTGTCTGGGTTGCGAGTCGCTTACGCCGTAAGTCAGAACATGCCGATGCTCAAGCGATACATCCCGCCCTGGGCGGTCAGCCTCCCGGGTCAGCTCGCAGCGGTTGCGGCCCTCCGCAACGAGGCGTACTACGCCCAACAGTACGAGGTGATTCACGCCGAGCGACGAAAGATGCATCACTCGCTTGAAGCGATGGGGTTCCGAGTCTTCTCAGGGGTTGCCAATTATTTGCTCACCTACCTTCCTGCCGAATCCAGTTATACGTCGGTGGGGTTCATCGAAGCGTGCAGAGCCGAGGGGTTGTTCGTCCGAGACGCCCAAAACATGGGCGTCCACTTGCCCAACACCGCGGTCAGGTTTGCCGTTCGTTCGATTGATGAAAACAAAACGATGCTCGGCATCGTCGGCTCCGTTCTTTCATCCTGAAGAAAAACAAGGGGTCACGGCGCCACCGTAAGACCCCGAACCGATTATGAATGAACGGCCCTTGAACCATGTTGAGGGGGGGACATGGGCGACAACAAACCTGCGGACAGCATCGCCCTATCGCCCGGCAAGCGGGTCCTGTTCCTCACGAAAGATTTGGACCTCATCAAAAGGCAACTCTACGACGGGTTGGACCTCCGTATGGAAGACCTGTCCGTTGAGGATTTGCTCGACGACATCAACACCGACGTCATGACGCCAGCGTGGGTGTGCTTCGACCACGACCCTGCAGAGATCGCCAAGAACGCTTACGCTGGGCTCATGCACAACGGTCTCCGGGTGTTTCGAGAGAATGCACTAAAGAACGGAAACTTCGAAGTCATCGTTTCCGGTCAGCGCAAAGGAACCGGTTCAAGTCGAGAGACGGCAGCTCAGTGCGAGCGCTGGGCCGGCATCAACATCGTCATCGCGGCTTCGTTTGCCCCCATTCACGAGCGAAACAACATCAACCTCGGTCAGCTGATGGCCGACCACGACGTGCTTGAGCGCCTCCAAAACGGCGAATCCATCTCCCTGAGCGAATTTACGAACCAGTACGACCCAGTGACCCAACTCATTGTGGAACACGGTGGTCTGTTCCCGTTCGCAAAGGCTCTGAAATCCGGTGAACTGAACCTTGCCCCGCTTGACACGCCACAGCGGCCAATGACGATGGCTGAGCGCATCATCAGTCGGAACTTGGTGGGTCAGCCCGACGGGCAGTGCGTCAAACCCGGCGACCCAGTCATCGCCGAGGTTCAAGGCGGGTATTCCCACGAATTTACCACGGCGCAAGTTCACACCTTCCTGCAAGAGGAGTACGGGGAAGGCTATCAGCTTCCCAACCCGGGGAAGTTTGCCGTCTTCGAAGACCATTTGCTCTACGCCCAGCACAACCCAAAGTTCGTCCCATTCATGCACAAAGTGCAGACGCTTCGCGACCTCCAAGTGGCGTTCCAAGAGCACACGGGGGTCAGGGATTACTCCGCCGTGGACGGCGTTTCACCCGGCATCTGCCACCAAGTGGCTCGCGAGGAATTCATCGAGGTCGGCGATTTCATCCAAGCCACCGACTCCCACACCTGCATGGGAGGTGCCTCCAACGCGTTAACCTGGGGGGTGGGTGCCACAGAATACGCCAACCTCGTCAGCGCCGGGTTCACCTTCGTCAAAGTTCCCGAATCCATTCGTTTTGAGTTGGTTGGCGAACTCCACCAAGGTTGCACCGCCAAGGACGTGATTCTCGCCATCCTCGCTGATCACGCGCGTAAAGAATTGACTCTCAACCGAAGCATGGAGTTCGGTGGTCCCGGACTCACGTCCCTCTCCGTGGACGAGCGAGCCACGCTGTGCAACATGGCGACGGAATGCTCCGGACGAACGGGCATCTGCGAAGCCGACGAAGCGCTGCTGACCTGGATGCTCCACGCTCAACCGCACCTCTCGGAGAGTGAACAGCGCGCCCGCATGGTGGCGCCCGACCAAGGCGCTCACTACGGCGGCGGGGGCCACACGATCGACCTCTCCAGCATCGTCCCCATGGTCGCCCACCCCGGCGACCCAGACCAAGGCATTCCAAGCGACCCCACCAACGGCGCCAACATTTCTGACATCGGCCAGGTTCTGGTCGACATCGCCTACGGCGGTTCGTGCACGGCTGGCAAGGAAGACGACATCGCCTACTACGCCGAGGTGTGCCAGGCTGCGAAGGACGCCGGGCTGACCGTGAAGGAAGGTGTGGATTTCTACATCCAATACGGCTCTGGGCAAGTAAAAGCCTTGGCCGAACGCAACGGCTGGCACGACCTCTTCATCGAGGTTGGTGTCAAACTGATCGACCCGGGTTGTGGAGCGTGCATCGGTGCGGGACCGGGCGTTTCTCTCACACCCGAACAGGTCACGGTGTCGGCCATCAATCGCAATTTCCAAGGGCGAAGTGGGCCGGGCAAACTCTACCTCGCCAGTCCACTGACCGTCGCTGCGTCGGCGTTCACCGGTCACATCAGTGTCTGGAAACCCGACCTGTTTGCTTGAGCGGGTTTCAGCGCCAACCCCCTTTTTCGGTGTCCATCGTCCCGTTTCGCCTGTGGAGACTATAATCCCTCAAACGAGGCGTTGGTCATCTGTCGGCCCGACGTCGTCAAGACGGAGGAGGACCGGGGGAGGTGAACGCCCATGGCAGGCACAGCAGAACGCATGGCAAAAAACCAGAAACAGGTTGCTATCTCGGAATTCTTTGAAAAGAACAAGCACTTCCTTGGATTTGATTCCCTTACGCGCTCCCTCATCACGGCTGTCAAAGAAGCCGTGGACAATTCCCTCGACGCGTGCGAAGAAGCGCGTATCTTGCCCGACATTAAGGTGAAAATCACAAAGCTGGACGATAAGAAAAACATCGTTGAGCTTCAGACGGAAGACAACGGACCGGGTATACCAAAGCGAAGCATCGAGAAGGTGTTCGGTCAGTTGCTCTTCGGTTCGCGTTTCCATGCTATTCGTCAGTCCCGCGGCCAGCAAGGAATCGGAATCACCGGCGTGGTCATGTACAGCCAGCTGACCACGGGAGGAAAGACGCACGTGCGCTCGAAGATTGCGACCGAGACCTCCGCTGCGGTGGTGGACATCGGGCTCGACACACGTAAAAACAAGGCCACGAAGTCAAACGAAGGCCGTGAGGTTTGGGAAGCCGACGACGGGACGTTGAAGGAACACGGCCTGGAGATCACCTGCCGGATGAAAGCCAAATATCAGCGCGGTCGGCAAAGCGTGTATCAGTACCTTCGTATGACCAGCATCGTCAACCCGCACGCTGACATCACGTTCGTTGACCCGGACGGTGACGTTCACCATTGGCCGCGAGTGACGGAGCGATTGCCTCGTAAAGTTGAGAGCATCAAACCGCACCCCCACGGGATTCATTTGGGAACGCTGCAGCGTATGTGCACGGAATCGACCGACACGCGAATGACGTCGTTCCTCTACAAGAACTTCTCAGGGGTATCGTCCCGTGCCGCCAAGCAATTGCTTGAAGCGGCGGAGATCAACGAGAAAGCGAAACCTAAATCGATGAAACCCGATCAAATCAGGGCCTTGCTGGAATCCTTTCAGGGCGAGCGAGAGCTGGGTGGAAAACCTGTGAAGTTGCTCAATCCGCCCACAAACTGTCTGTCGCCCATTGAGGAACTGCTCATCAAAAAAGGGCTCTCAAAGACGATCGATTCCCGCTTCGTCACGACCATGACGCGTGCAGCGACCGTTTCCCAAGGTAACCCCTACCAAGTGGAGGTGGGATTGATCTTCGGAGAAGGCATGGCCGCCGACAAACCGGTCGAAATTCTCCGCTTCGCCAACCGAGTCCCGCTGATGTACCAGCAGGGCGGCTGCTTGCTCACCAAAGCCATCGAATCCGTCGACTGGCGCCAATACGGCCTCGACCAAGCAGGTGGACGAGGGGTGCCCAAAGGCCCTGCTGCTGTCCTGGTTCACCTCGCAAGCACCAACGTACAGTTTACGTCGGAAGCGAAGGAAGCGCTGGCCGACAACGGAGAGGTGATGGACGAGGTGCGCAAGGCGATGCTTGAGATGGGTCGCGGACTTCGAAAGCACCTGGAGAAGAAGAAAAAGATGGTCAAGGTTCAGGAGAAGTTTGAGCTGGTCAACGACATCATTCCCGCCATCGCAGAAAAGTCGGCCGCCATTCTCAAACGACCAATGCCGAATCTTTCAGGCTCCATCACGAAAATTATGGGCGCCGTTATTGCCGAAAGCACCACGCATTGGAACAAGACCACCAAGATGACGGACGTGTCCATCACCCTGTTCAACTACACTTCTCGCGCTCGGGCCTACACCTTGCTGGCCTCGTGGCCAGAAAGCGAAGGGGCTGGAATGGAAAACAACACAACGGGAGGGCGAAAAGAAGCAACGGGCGTGTGGGCGTGGAAATTGGAAACCCTCGAACCCGGCACCACGTACACGATTTCATATTCCCTCTCGGGACTTGAGCGAGGCGACTGGACCGAGACCGATGTGTTTTATCGCGGCAGTCAAGAGGTCATCGGCGCCTCAAAGATGGACGAAAAACTCCTCGATGAGATACGCCGGCAAGAGGCAAGAGCGAACGAAGTGGACCACGAGGAGGACGTCGCTCCACCCGATGAAGAGACCGTCTCAGCGGCCGTTCCGGTCGTCAGCGAGGAGGCAAAACCGAGTGGCCAGCAAACCCTGATGGGGTTCGGGAGTGATGCATGATGTCGGCCAGCCATTCACCAGAGGAGACGAAGGCTGCGCTGCACGACGTCGTCACCGAGATGTACGACAAAATCATCAAAGGCGAAGCTCCGACCATGACGTTGCCGGTTCGAACGAAAAACAACATTGGGTTTGACAAGTCGCTGGGCGTGTACAAGTACGGGAAAAAGCGGTCCATACGCGACGCCACGAGTCTGGGGTCGGCAAAGCAACTGCTGCGAGCGTTGTACGTCGTTGAATTCATCGAAGGTATGATCGACGACGGCAAGTCCTCGACCTTGAGAGAAATGTACTACATCTCGGAAAGTTGGGGGCTTGGAAAGTTCTCATCTCAAAACGAGTCAAACAACCTCGCCGAAGACTTGGAGGTCGTGACGGAGTGCTTGCGAGAGGACTTCAAACTCCGACCGGAGGAGGACGGCGCGCGAATGATCGGAAACGTGACCCTTCAGGAGCGAAATCGGAGAGGAGAGTGGATGCGCATCAACGCTCGAGACGACGTCGGTGATTCTGGATACGGTGTGCCGTACAACGTTGAGGAAGAGAAAATCGAGCTTCTTGAGCACGATGTGAAGTTCATCATGGCCATTGAGACCGGTGGAATGTTTGACCGACTCATCGAGAACGGTTTTGACGAGGACTTTAATTGCGCGCTGGTCCATCTCAAAGGCCAACCAGCTCGTTCCACCCGTCGTATTTTGAAGCGAATGAGCGAAGAGTGGGACCTGCCTGTGGTGGTGTTCCTCGACGGCGACCCCTGGTCGTTCCGCATCTTCGCTTCCATCGCTTACGGCGCGATCAAGACGGCTCACATCTCCGAATATTTGGCGACCCCTTCAGCCACCTATCTCGGCATCACGGCCGACGACATCGAAGCCTACGATCTCCCAAGCGACGATCTCTCTCCCCGGGATGTTGACGCCCTGAAGGCGGAACTGTCCGACCCGAGGTTTGCGAGCGGGTGGTGGCAAGATCAGATCAACATGATGCTGGAGTTGGGCAAAAAAGCGGAACAGCAGTCCTTGGCAAAATACGGATTGGATTTCGTCACAGACACCTATCTCCCTGAAAAACTACGCGACCTCGGTCTTGCGTGAGTCCATGAGCGACCCTTATGGAGGACGAGGGTCTGGAAAGTCCCGATGCAACCCTCTGAGCCTGCGAAGCGTTCACCTTGGGGACTGCGTTTTGCAGGCATCGGAGGCTTGCTGCTGTTCATTGGCGCATTGATGATGTCCAGCCAAGCGAGCAACTTGGACGCAAGCATGGACCCCCGTCAGCAGCACCACGGCGAACCCTACACGGGCGAAGGCACGTTCGCTCTGGGCGAACTCAACGACACCTGCTATCGATTCTACCAAATCTCAGGTGAACCCGTCATGAACGTCGAGTTGCATCGAGTCGAGGGCTCGTCCCTTGCAGGTGAGTCGCTTGAAGAAAACCCGTGTCTGCTTGACTGGCAGGCCATGGCGACCGATGGTACGGAATTTGCCGAGCGCTCAGCGTGGACCCTGAACACCACAGGCGAATACGCACTGGTGATTTCGTGTGAGAACGATTGCAGCGAGGTCAGCGGCTGGCTGATGTCGGTTGACCAACTCCAATCCGACCTTCTCTCCTCAACTTGGCTGGTCGTTGGCGGCGCCATGTGCTGCTTGGGTGTGTTGACCACACCTGTTGCACTCATCGTTTACTTCGCTTCAAAGCCCAGTAAAGCTCCCCGGGTGATGATGGTCGGACCTGAAGGTCAACTGATCCCCATCACGGACGTCAACCCCGACAATCCAACGATGTTCGTCCAGCCCGACGCAGACACGCCGGTGCAGCAGACCGTCGCTCCCCCGTTTGCAGACACCGCTGAACAACAGCCGTCTCAGGAATTCGTTGACGGTTTGGGCGGTGTGGCGTCGGGAACGATGTTGACCACCGAACAAGTTTACGCGCTGATGCGAGGCGATGTTGAAGGAGCGCAAGACCACGCTAAAACCGAGCGATATCAATCCACCACGGCGGAGGAAGCCATTCAAGACGCTGCCAACGCAGCCGCCATCGCATCATGGGACGAAGGGGTGCCGCTGGCGGAACCTCAGCCCGTTCAACGAACGGTTGCCTCGGTCAAGCGACCACCGTCCACGACCGAGCCCAACACGACCGACGCTTGGAAAGACTGGGACGAACAGTGAACGAACGGTGCGTTCATAGAGGGGGTTCACTACCCAACCATGAGTTGAGAAGTATGGCCGACCTCGATCGAGTTCTTCATTTGCTGCAAAACAAGGTGCGTCGACAGATTCTGGAACGCTTGGCCCGTGAGCCGCACTACCCCATGCAACTGGCCGAACTGATCGGTGTGAGTCAGCCTGCGGTGGTCAAGCACCTGAAGGAACTTGAGAAAGGAGGGATGGTGTCGAAGAACAAGATTCCCTCGGAAAAAGGAGGACCTCCGCGCACCGTGTACTCGGTCGAACGGGCCATGTCCATCCACGTTGACATTGGGCCCGATCTGTTCCGTTGTGAAGAGCGAAAGTTGCCAGCGGGTGGGCCAATGCGTCTCTCATCCACGCTCCCACCGGCTTCCGTCCCGGTGGCTGAATCGCTCAGCGGACGGAAGAAAATTGCGGTAGCAGAAGGCTTGGCTCACATGCGCACCCTCGCATCGGTCCTCGAAGAATTGGATGCGCAACGTGACGCCTTGATCTCCTTGCACCAGCACGTTCGCCAGCGGGTCTCCGCTGCCGTGGAAGCCGATTTCGAGTCCTACGAGGACCGAAGCATCATCCAAACCATGGTGGAGGCAACCGGCGACCGAATCGATCTCACGGCACTCGTTCAACAGCAACTGATGGGGAATTCAGACGTCGGGGACGTCATCAGCACACTTCGCTCACGGCTTGAGAAGCAAATCGCGCGTCGATCGGGTCAAGTCATCGCAGCACCGTTGGACACCGAACTGCGATGGTACCTTGGACCGAGGTCCAAGTGAACCAAAACCGCTCAGTTGTTGGCCTCGTCGGCGAGAACGGAGACCAGCGATGACTGCTCGGCCAATCGCTTGTTCACCTCGTCTCGGCGACCCTTGCCCACCAAGTACACAACGCCCAGGAGAGCGATGGTCAGGACGATGACGGCGAAGGGCAGAGCGGTCTTGCCAACCACTTCTCTCGCCATGTCTAACAGGGGGCTGTTGGACTCGAGCGCTTCGGGAATCGGTTTGACGTTGTCGCTCTCATCGGATTCAACGATTTCGTTCATCGGATCAACCACCACGTAGACGCCTTTGCTACCGGCGGTCACAGGGTAGAGGAGGTACAGTTCAATCTGCTTGGCGCCATCGTCGCCTTCGTCGGGAGCGAGAAGTGCTCCGACGACCTGGCGCATGACCACGCGCTCCTCGTCGCAACCGTTTTCGCGGATGTCTCGAATGGTGTCGGCGTCGTTGGCATCGTCGTATTCGCACAACACGATTTCTATGTCGGTGGCGTGAACGTTTCCAGTGTTCTGCAGGATGATGCCGATTGGGATGGTGCTGTCCACATCGCTCGAGGTCGAAGGTGGCATGATGATATCATCAATCTCGAGGTTGGGCGCTCGGAGACGGAGCGTGACGACGAACTCGTTTGTATCGAGGTTCTCACCGTCCCAAGCGGGCGAATCGTCGTGGTCGCCATCGTTTTCCATGTCGCCAAACATGGAGACAACTTTCAGTCCGATGTTGCGCGTGTCCAGTTTGGCATCGATGCCCACTTGAATCGCAGCGACCGTTGTGATGGTCTCGTACGGAGCCATTTCAGGCAGTCGCCACTCATCGATGTCTTCGAGGTAAACGCACGCATCCTCTGGGTACGATGACGCCGTGGATTGCATAACGGTGCAGCCTTCTTCGATGACGAGATCGGCGCTAACCTGGCGCATGATGAACCAATTGACGTCCCACGTGTTCAGGACTTCCATGCCTGGCAGTTCGTTCCACAAGAGGGCATCGCCATCTCGTTGCGCCGTGTGGTTGTTGAGCGTCGGAACGTCGGGCACGTTGCCGTTGTTGGTGATGTTGAACGTGAAGCGGACCACTCGTCCGGGTGCTGAGGTCTTGACAGCGTTGTCGACGGTTGGATCCATCGAAATCTGCATGTCGTGGAACTCGTCCACGGTCACGGCCAACACGATGCTGTCTCGAATTCGAGTTTCTCGACCGGACGCATCCGGGTAGACCTCTTCGGAGAAGGCTTGCATCACGACGGTGTACTCACCGGCAGGCACTCGGTCGGGCACGTTCATCATGACTTCGAAGGCTTGGTGTGTGTCCGGAGAGAGCTCTTGAAGCGTCTCACGCGGGATTTCAATGTCCCAGATGACATCAACGCCGAACGCGTCCGTGACACGAGCGAGGCGGAAATCAAAACGATCGGGCCCGTTGCCGTCGTTGGTGACGGTGATGGGCAGGGAAATTTTGTCGCCGGGGTTGACGTTCATCGTCGTTCCCACGGCCGGGTCGACGCCAGCGTCGAGGTCAAAGACGTGTTCAACGTTGGTTGAGAGAATCGCCGAATCGGAAATTCGGGGGTAGCCGTCAAGGTAGCCCTTCAGCGTGATGGCTGGGCCAAGTCCTGCCGTGGCGTTGTGCGGTGCGCACACGTGAACGGTAACTCGCTTGGTGATCTTCTCAGCGTTGCCCGGGATGTTCCATGCGATGGGGTCTCCGAGACCGTCACCGGCGTCAGCAGAACCCGTTGCGTTGGCAAAGTCAACGATCACGAGCCAGTTCTCTTGCCGCCAAGCGTCCATGGCGATGCCGTCGGGTTTGGTGTCGGGCGCACCCGGCGTAGCAAACACGAGTTCTCCACTGTCAAAGTTCTTGGTGACATCAACGTCGTAGGAGGCACACTCACCCGGTTTCACTTGAGAAGAACGATCGTCCACGGCAAACACGATGTTTCCAGTCGAGCGAATCGAAACGAACACGCCGAGTTCAAGGATGTCGTACGTGCCTTTTTCCACGGACTTGATGGGTTCGCCCTCTGACCAACCCTTGACGTAGATGACGAAGGCTCCAGGGTCTTCTGAAGTCGGAACGAACACTTCGAGGTTCTTCGTGACCGATTGACCTGGGTCCAACTCGACCCGAATCGGGAAATTGACCTGCCATCCGAACGGTAGCAGCCATTCCTGTTGACCTTCCAAGCTGTTCGGGTCCCAGAAGACAAAGGCGTCGTGGACGTTTCCAGTGTTGGTGATGGTGATCGAGAAGATGGCGGTGTCGCCCTGTTCAATATCGGCCATGCTGTGCGAGGTGTCCAGATTGATGCCGTGGACCACGTCCATCAGCGTCAGGGTGATGAGATCGTTTTGGATGGCCGGGTCCTTGTAGGATTGAGCCGTTACCGTGATCTCTGCGAGTTCGTCGCCGTTGGCCTGGTAGATGGACGGGGCCTGCACTCGCATGTAGAAGCGAATATCTTCGCCGCCCTCGAGGAAGATGGGGGTGTCGGGGAAGATGCTCGAGTGGTTCGAGGCAAAGTAGAGGTTCGCCGTCCAATTCATCGGCACACCGGAGATGTTCAAGCCGTAGGTGTCGGCGACCAAATCTTTGGGTCCAGGCGTTGAATTGTTCATCGTCATGTTGTAGATGGTTTGCTGGCCGGGTTCAATCACGTGGTAGAAAGTCTCGCCTTCATCGAATTCCACATCGACTTGGCCGGTGAGAACGTGCGAATAACAAATCGTGAACCGATTGTTGTTTCCTTCATCGTCACACGTGTTGGTGTCCGACCAGGCGATGTGCGCGCCGCTCCCCAAGTCGTTTGCGAACGCCGGAGGCATCCCGATGGCAGGCTGCCGTCCACTGTTCGGGCCCAACTTGTTTGAATTCCAAGAGGTTACAGCGACCGCTTCCCAAGGGTCAAGCGCCACTTCGCCGTCTCCGGTCAAGTCGGTTTGGTTCAGACGAGCGTAGAGGACCTCTTCGTTGGCCGAGAGGTTTCCTGAATCGACCCAAGCGATGTGAACGTTGTTTTGATCGTCGGTCAACAACGATGGGAAGACCGAGTTTCCGGCGTACGGAGAGGCCGGTGGCAACCCACCGTTTCCTTCAACATTGGAAATGGGCGTGTCGTTGATCTTCTTGATGGCGTATGTGGAAAGGCCTTCTTCAGCACCGTCCCATGCACCTGCGCCCTGAAGGCGGAGTTTGGTGTAGTAGACCTCGTAGTTGACGTCCTTCTCAAAGCCGTAATCGCGACCGTCCATCCATGCAATGTGGGTGTTGCCCTGCATGTCAACACCGATGGAGGGGTGGAAGGAATAAGCGTCGTCGATGGTGACACGGGTGTCGTTCACCACGACCAGATGGCCATCGGATCCTGCGCCGGTGTCTTCAGCGTACGTTCCGCCTTGGGAAGAGTGCCCGGGAAGACCTGGCGTGAAGCTCGGATCGTTGTTCATCTTGGCATAGGGGTCAAGAATGGACATGTAGATCTCACGGGAATTGTTGGTTGAGATGTAGACCATGGCTTCGACAAGGAGAGCCATTTGGTTGGTGCCCGTGCCCGACGGGAATTCGTAGGCTTGGCCGCCGGCGTCGGTGTTGGCCAGCGTGTTTCCTGGGCAGTTACGGGTCTGAGTGGACACAACACCGTTGGGGCACTGGACGAGGTCCATGAAGTGCGACTGAATGTTGCCGGCGCCGCCGTAGCCCTGTCCGTACAAGCCAACGGGCACAACGCCTGCAAGCAGACAGTTGTCGTGCGCTTCCTGAATAGCGGCCTTGTCGTCAGCCTGCTGCGACGGGTCACCGTCCTTGGGTCCCTCATCGGAAACAGGAATCACAATCTTGGTGGCGTTGGGGTTCCATCGGTGGTCCGACTGCGTAGGGGGGTTGGCTTGATACCCGACATTGCCTTGAGCGTCCTTCCATGAAAGACAAGCCCAGTTGGAACCTGGGCCCCAGTCTTCACCGGAGTAGCCGGAGTAGGTGTTACCGTTGTAGACGGTCCCCGGCAACTTTCGGATACCACCGGAATTGTCCCCCGGAGTTTGCCCCAACGGTGTGGTTCGTGGACCGGTGTTCTGGTTGTAACCCTGACAGTTGCCGGAACTTGCAGCGCCTGGGAGGGTGTTGCCGAGTCCGTAGATGGTCTCGTACACCGTCATGTTGCCTTCCTCAAGCATCGGTTTGATGCCCTGGAAGTACGGTCCGCTGGCGAAGTTACCGCCGTAGATCACCGTGCAGATGTCCGCCCACTCGGTGTACATTGAGCCGGAGGTGTCGACGATGAAGGCAAGTTCGACCTTTCCGCCACGGGTGTCGTCCCATGCGATTTGAACGTAATCGTTGGCGTCCACCACGACGTCGGGGTGTCCCTTGTGGCCGATGATCGGTGTGAGCAAGGTGTCGTCAAAGAGCGTGACGATGGCGCCCGAGCCAATGTCAGGCTGGATCATGGAATAGTAGATTTGTGGCTGGTTGAAGAAACGGCCGAGCTCGTCGTAGTTGTCCTGCCACACAATGTGGACGTTGTTCTGGCTGTCGATGTCAAGCGAGGGCCAGTCTCGGTTTTGGGAGCGACGGGAAATGATGACGTCGTCGATGGCGGTGATGGTCCCGTCGTCGGAGGCCATGCCGTCCATGGGCGCGGCCCACGGTGAGAGGGCGGTGTACATGATGGCGTGTTGACCGGCTTTGTCGGCCCAAACAACGTGGATGCGGTCGTACTCATCGACCGCCAAATCGGGGTGCCAGACCTTGTGAAGGCCGGAATTGGTGATTTGGGTCGCGTCGATGAGGGTCTCCCCGCGGGGCGAAATCATGGAGTAGTACAGATGGAGGTTGTTTCGCGTCCAAACCAGGTGAACGTTGCCGGAGCTGTCGGAGCCCACGGCTGCTTGCGAGTCGGACGCCGTGCCTCCGTCCACAATTTGAACGGCTTCAGTGATGACGACGGTGCTGGCGCTCACCGGAACCGAGGCGATCAACAACGAGGACATCACGGAAAGCACCATGATGGATGCAAGGCTAACAGATTTGATTTTTTGACGCATAGGTACACCCCAGACTTCTACGATTTCTCGTGAATCTAATCATACTTAACCGCGTCCCTTAACGGTCATATCCCAGCGAAACAGACTTCAGTAAAATCTTCCCCTGTAAAAGCCGTTCAGGGAAGGTTTTTTGCGGGGTTTTACGCCCATTCCGATGGATCGAAACCTGACCCAAACGACAGTTTTTCGTCGAATTCAATCTCTGCGGTTGGTTGAGCTTCGTTCGGCCCGGATCGACCAGTGTTGTTCGGCTTGGATTTGGCCCAGTCGTCCACCGGTCCGGGCTTTCCGACGCCGGGTCCGTAGGAGTACTTGATTTCGTGAATCAACGAGAGTTTTGCAAGCCACAATCGGCGGAGGCTGTTCATGAATTCGTGCTTGCTCAATCCGTCAAACCAAATGGGCAAACTGACGTTGAACGCTTGAAGGGGTCCGGGCTTCTTTTCGCCTTCGTGGCCCATGTGAATCACCCAATCCACGCCGGTTCGGATGAGATGCAGTCGACTTTCGTGAATCCACTCTGACCAATCGCTTCCTTCGTCTCCCATGTGGTCCTTCATTTCCTTTTGCTGCCCCTCGTCGACCCGAGTCATGCTGGATACGGCCACCAAATCGCGTCCCTTGGGAACAACGACGGCAAACATGTGCCCTTGCTTCCCGCTTGGGTATCGAACCAGAAAGTGTGCATGAGCCCGAGGGTCGTTTTGAGCTTTGGCGGATAGACGCTCTTCCGACAGCCACTTTTTCAAAACTTCAACGGTCTCGTCGGGCGTCATGAATCAACCGAGACTCTCATCCCGTTTGAATGCACCCGTTCACGGGGTCAGTTCGCCGAGCAGTCGCGCAAGTTCCGCTTTTTGGTCTGCAGGAAAGCGAGCTCGTGTCCATGCTTTTTTGCTGTCCACCCACACGTCCCACGCCGCAGCAAAGGCCTTTCCACTCGCCCAAAAAATGGGGAAACACAACAGGTAGAGCATCAACAAACCGGAGATCGATGAGGCTGCGAAAAGCTCCAACCACCCGTCGCCCCACCCCGTGAAGTCCCCGACCGCGGCACGGTTGTACCAAGCGATGAGGGTCCACACAGCCGCCACCACCGGCCAAACGAGCATTGAACCAAAGAATGCGGCCAAGAATTGGAAACTGGTTCTCGCATCCAAGCCTTCATCGGTTGAGTCGCCAAGCAGGCGGCCAAGCGCAATCTGGACCCCCAACGAAGTCAGGGCGAACGGAAACAAAAGCGCGAAGGTCAACACAGCCAGAACGGCCCCCGGAAACCGATTGAGACTGGCTTTTCGCAACACGTGGCCTTTCGGGCCGAGATCTCGGCCGTCCAAGCCCCGGGCTTCAAGGAGTTCGGCAGCCTCCGAGGCGGAGCGAAGTGAGTCGCCCTCGAGCGGTTCCGGTGGAAAGGACGCCACTCGATTTGGCCACGCACGTCGAACCTCTCGTGCTGCAAGCACTTCATCCTGCCAACTCGTTAACCTCGTTCCTGCGTCCCGTGCCTTTGCGTGGGCCATGAGGTGCAACGCCCGGTGCTCCTCCCACGTGGACGTGTTCGGCGTTAAGGCCGGTAGGTGCGCTTGGAGCCGGTCTCGAACACGATGCACCGTGGCTTGGGGCGGTTCGACCCAACCTCCTCGTCCAACGGCGTCAACCATTTCCGTTGGAATCGAGGTTTCATCAAGTTCGATCGGTTCTCCAAATTCCACGAACTTGTCGGTACGAAAATGTTCTCGGCGTCGATAATGGAGCCCCACGGGGACCAAATGTGGGAGGGGTAAATCGTTGGCTTTCGCAAGCGCAGCTGCGGCCAGAAGCGTTCTGACCGGCCCGGTTTTGAATCGGATCATGTGAGACTGACTGTGACTTGTCCCCTCCGGGAAAAGGACGCATCCAAACCCGTGGGCGATCCCGCTTGAAAGCGCCAGCAGAGAGCGGCCGTTGAGTTGGGCCGCCTCTTCCTCGGTGCAGCCGCCACGGAGAAGCTCAGCCTTGCGGACAACGGGCTGAACAGCGAGGCGGCGGGTCCACCAACCCAGGAGCGGACGAGTGACCAGGTCGTGGCGTGCACCCACAACAAATTCCTTGGGGTGGTTGAGAAAAATGCCCAAAGGGTCCATCAGACCGTTTGTGTGCCATCCGCAGCACATGGCGCCGGCTCCATCCGTCGAAAGCTGGGCCGCTGTTGAGGTGGACGATGTCCGGAATTGAACGCTCGAGACCCGACGAATCATCCAGAAAGCAAGTTTCGTCCATAGGTAGGACCCAGGAACAGAGCCATCGTACGTTGGGAGCGGTGTGGCGAGCAACTTGTCGATTTTCATTCGCTTAGCCGAAGCGGACAAAATGGGCAACTCCTCGCCGTTGTGCGTCATTTCGTCCTGTTCGGTGACGATGGTCGCCATCACGCCACGTCCTCGAGTTGGGCTGCAAGGGCGCTCAGCGCAGCATGGTCAGGTTCGCCCGAACCAACGGCCGGCCACATGGACATGAGCGTCCCCCCACCGTCGCCTGCAGTGCGCGGAAGGACATGAACGTGAACATGAGGGACCTCTTGCCCGGCGAGTGGTCCGTCGTGAATGCACACGGTGAAATCTCGGGTGGAGAAACGATGGCCGAGTCGCCGTTGGACCTCAGCAACACCGTCCATGAGGTGCGATCGTTCCGCAGCGTCCAGTTCAGCAAAGCGCTGCACCCCTCGATGCGGTACAACCAGGGTGTGACCTGGTCGTCGTGGAAAGATGTCGAGGAAGGCGTACCACCCATCTCCTTCTGCAACTTTATGAGATGGAATCTCACCGGAGAGGATTCGCTCAAAGAGCGTGGTCATGCCCAACCGTGAGCGCACGATGTCTTTCTTCATTGTGGAGGGAGAACCCAGTGGCCGCCAGCGCCTTTTTTGATGGCAAGAGAACCTGTGGTGCCGTCATGACTTACCGTGATGTGATGCAGGAAGTCGTTGTTGGTCTCCGGGAAATCCTCACGCTGGAAAACGCCGCGAGATTCCTCTCGGGCCAGCCCGCTTTGAAGCGAGGCCATCACCATGCGAACGGCGGCTTGGACGCGTAGAATTTCCAAAAGATTCGTGTTTGCGATGAGGGATTGTTGGTCGAGATGAAGCGATTCAGCCGTGATGGAAATTCGCTCCAACTTGGCCAAGGCGCTGCTCATGCTGTCCGCCGTGAGGGCCGATAGAGAACCCAGAGCGGCCTGAAGGTTGGCCATGACGGTGCCGCAGCGGACCACGTGGGTGGCGTCTCCAACGTCCATCGTGGCAGAAACGTCGGCTTCTGCTTCGTTAACGGCCGCCTCGAGGCCCGACGCCGTGCTGAACTTTCGCCCAGCGACCCACTCGCCGGCGTGTTTTCCAGCAGATGTCCCTGAAGTCAAGCTGTCCAAAAGTCGATTGCCGCTCAAGGGGGCTGCGCCGTGAAGACCGGTGCAGGAAGCATCGCCGGCCGCATAGAGGCCGGTGAACCATCGCGCCCATGTACCGACGACGCAGCGACCGTTTCCGTCAACTGGGAGGCCGCCCAGGGTGTGGGCGACGGTGGATTCGAGGGGGACCGTTTGGCGATTCATGTCAATGCCCGTTCGCTGCTTGACCAACCGGAAGAGGGACCCCCACCATGCAGCGCTTTCGCCAAGTTTTCGGGCATCGAGAACGGGTTGAACAGCGGCGGAAACCGCTTGGTTGATCGAATGTGAGGATTCGCCAGCCGTTTCGATGGCCGCTCCTGTGGCTTCGTGAAGTTGAGCGCCGTCAAGAAGCAGCCCGGTGGGCAAGAACAGATTTGTTCCCTTGATGACCAAGGGATGACGGACCGTAAATTCCATGTCGCGAAGGTGAACTCCGGCTCGGAAGGCCATGTCCATGCCAAGACCGACAACTCCAGAGGAGAACGCCCCCTCGAAGCCTTCGTCGGCCACGATGAGTGCCTTGCATTGAAGACCGATGATGCGGCCATTGACCATGTCAAGAGCGACGAGGCCTTCGACCGACTGATTGGTGTGGACCAACGTCAGAGGGATTTGGTCGCCTCGGCGAATGACGCCGTGGCGCATGCATTGTTCTTCGGCCAAATGCTGGAGGCCAATGGCCGTTGCACTGCCTGCATCAACGGTTCGGGGCTGTTGGTGTCCGGGGCCCTTCCGAACCATGGGTAAACCTTGGAGGTCTCGTCGGAAGTTGAGACCTCTGCGCTCAAGGAGGTCAACCTGTCGAACGGCCCCAGCCGTTGTCTCGGCAACGATGTCTTGATCGCACAGGAAAGCCCCGCATCGAATCGTGTCTTCACGATGGCTGCGATTGTTGGACTCCTGAAGAGACGCAGAAAGTCCGTCCATGGCGGCCATCCCAGGGTTGCCCAAGCCGGTCGCCGACATCAGCAACGTGCTCGCCCCCGATTTTGCTGCTTCGGCAGCGGCGTGAAGCGCCGCGGGACCGTCACCGAGCACAACGATGTCCCATGCTTCCATGTTGGAACTCCCTCATGTCCAGCGAGACAGAGGACCGACATAAGGTGCGCGCTTGAACCACAAGCGAAAACGGGTCCTTGTTCAGCCAACTGCGCTACAATTGGACTTTAGGAAGTGGGCGTGTTGCCCATGCGCGAGCTCGTTCCAACTGCTGGTTTTTCGTACGCGTTTGGAAACTGGATTTTCGTTCAACAATCGTTCTCAAAACTCGAGACTCAATGACCACGCCCTCCTCGTCTCTGAGAATAACCTGAACGTACCGCTCACCGATTTCTTTCTCCGGCCACGCAACGCCAAGCCAGAGAACCACGCCTTGTTGGAGGTACCTCGGAACCCAGTCGAGAGCGTCGTCTTCCCCATCTGTGTTGAGCTCAACCGCTTGACGAGGCGGGGGGCAGGCTTGGAGTTCAAATCGATGGTCGCGTGCAAACGGCTCTCCACCAGGGCAGACGACTTCGATGCGAGCCACCGCTTGGTTGAACGTTTGATTGTTGAGGGCAATGAAAAGGTGCCCGGTGCCTTCGTCGCATTCGGGATCCAGCGCAACGTCCATTCGCCAGGGGGAGCGGAGCATGTCGGGGTTGCCCGAGAGAAGGTCGAGTTGCAAGCGTTCCAGCAAACGGAACGCACTGGGTTGCCAAACACGGGCGTGAGCGAGGAGCCGTTGAAGGGTGCGCCAGTTGAATTTGGCCTCTTCATCGAGCAGAACGCCCTTGATGGCGTCGGGACGAATAAATTCGGTCAATTCGCCCATGGCGGTGCTGTCGCTCAAATCGTTTTTTGCATGGAGATGCAAGATGTAGAGGACACGTTCCCACGATTGATCTTTGTCGTAGCCGGGGAGAATGCTCGCACGAAAGTCCTCCAACCATGCTCGCCAGTCGAGGTACAGATCAGGGTCGAGGTGGAGAACGATGAGTTCGCCAAGGATGGAACCCAACTGCGTGGGGTGATGCGTGGGTGCGTGATGGACCAGGCAGGGCATGTTGTCGCCCTGCTGACGAACCACATCCGACGTGAAGAACGAGTGGAACGAGTGCGCAAAGCCGAGCGTCATCGAGACGAGGAACGAGAGGTTCCAGACAAGGGAGTCTTGGCGAATAACCGTTCCCAGACCAAGGAGGAAAACGGCGCTCGTAGCCAAAAGGCTGTTCACCGTGTTGTGGCGACGTACGTCGGTAAGCCCCTCCAGGATACGGTCCATGCCCGGTTGCGAACGCAACGACAGTTTTCCACCTGAGGCGTCCTCGTCAATTTCTCGAAGCGATATGCGGGCTTGGATGGATTGCCACATCGCTTCACCGGCCATAAGTGCTGGCAAAGCGATGAGAATCAGTGGAAGCAGCCAAAACAGCACCACCCAGCCAGGATGAGGCGGGGCGACGGACGGTACGATGACCGACAGCAAGGCCACCACAGCGACGCTGGCACCGAGGAACAGACGAACAAGCATCGTAGCTGGATGGCGGGCAACTCGGCCAAAACGCATGCGGAGCCGTTCTTGCTGCTGCCATTTTTCCACCGTCCGCTCGACTGGATTTTCAGTCCGAGCGAACCCGTGGCCGTACGGATCGGGAAGCGCGCTCGCCGGCTCACCTGCATCGTCGGCCATGCCATCCCCGTGATTGGGTGGATGGCCTTGATTATGGCTCTTGTCCAGAATATGGCGGGCGTGGCAGGATTCGAACCCGCGATCTCCGGCTTAGGAGGCCGGTGCATTATCCAGCTGTGCTACACGCCCAACCGTTCCTGAGAAGCACCCTTTCATGACGCTTGCGTCGGAGTGCGAAGATGACGATGTCCAATTTCTGAAACCCTGTGAAGCAGTTCCTCAAGTTGAATTCGTTCTTGTGCAGACCGCTGGAGTTTTGTGTCGCATCCCGAAACAGCTTCCAACAAATCCGCTAGCATCGCATCAGGGTAGTGCGTTCGTCCGGCAACCAAGAAGTGGTGCAGGCGGTCGATGACGCTTCGCCCATCAAGGTCGTGCGTCGCCATCATGTGGTCCAAGGCCCCCATGGCACCTTTGAGCACCCGCGTGTTTTTCTCACCTTGACGCTCCCACTTCCATTCGTGAACGCGCCCCCGAAGCGCTTCCTCAAGGACCACTTGTACCTCCCGTCGGCTGCTGTTGGCCATCAACAATTGGATGTTTTTTCGATCGTCAAGGAGATCGCGAAATGCGAGAAGCTGGAAGGTGAAAATGGCCTTTCGTAGATTCCCGGAGGCAACGTGGGCGATGTCGCCCAACACACCTTGTGCAGGCCGGAGTTCCTCGGCATGAGCAATGCTTTCCAGACGCTGCTCGATCATGATGCGCGTCAGCGATGGCATGCGAACGTGCTGTGTTCGGCTTCTCAACGCCTCGATAATGCGAGAGGGCGTGTGGGTGGTGAAGATGAATCGAGCGCTGCGGCTGCTCTCCTCCATCATTCTTCGCAGGTAGGACTGGCGCGCATGACCCAGGTAGTCGGCGTCTTCGATGATGATGATTCGAGATACGGCGGCAAAACTTCCCGATGATGGAGCAGGGGATTCCTCGCCGGCGGGTGGTGGGGAACGGCCCGCTGAGGCACTGATGTTGTGGTCAAAGGCGTCGAGGCTGGTCCGTCCCGCAAGCGTGTCCTCCGAGCCAGCGCCCTCCGGGCGCAAGAAGGCCTCGAACTTGGCCATGGCGCCTGACGTTTTGTCAAGGTCTCGCGCTTGGAGAACGTGCGTGGTTGCGCGCCAAGACGGGCCGAGGACCTGCCGACAAACGAGATGGAGTGCAGCGGTTTTTCCGCAACCCGAAGGACCCGAGAGAAGCAGGTGAGGGGGGTTGGCCTGCAACGCGAGTTGTTTCAGGGCGTCAATGACCTGTGTTGATGTGAGCAGTTCGTCAAAGAGCTCGGGCTTGTGCTGCTCAAGCCAAACGGTCATGTCGGTGAGGTTCGGACGATGGTCTTTGAACTCTGCGAGTGCGTTGATTCACTCTGCGTTCAGGCGCTTGGTGCCGTGACGGCGGAGTTTCATGAAGATGCGAGAGCCGCAGGCTTTGCAACTGATGCCGTTTCGCTCTCGGTGGAACGATTCGAGGTTCCCGCAGTTGGCGCACTTGTAATCAACGAGTTCGACCATTGTCATCTCTCCGATTTTCGCGACTTCGCACCCCGCTTTAAACTGTTCATTCGCCGTTCCGTCGAATCTGTGCATCGTAGGTACGGCCGGCCATGATCATGACCGTTCCGTCTTGGTACAGCTCAACCACCTTTACGGCCGCCTCCGTCATCGTGCGATCCAAGACCGCTGCAATCCATTCGAGGTCGTGACCGAGCTCAAGATGTTCGACCAGGAACTCCTCTTCGTGCGGTGACCAGCGCAGCGACATGCGTCTTCAGCAGACGCTGCCACCAACGAGTCCGGGCATCAGTCGGATGCGACTTCCCGCTTCCAAGTCCATGTTGGCAACGTCAGCGGCGCTGACGAGTTGGTCGTTCACGAACACCCAAGAGCCTTGGGTTTGGCTGGCCTTGTCGGCGAGAGCGGCTTGAGTCATCACGGCTTCAGTGTGGCCGGTGGGGTCGGCGATTTCGACCACGAAAGTCGGTGCGTCTTGACCGCCAACGAGTCCGGGCATCAAACGGATGCGGCTTCCTGCTTCCAAGTCCATGTTGGCAACGTCAGCAGCGCTGACGAGTTGGTCGTTCACGAACACCCAGGAGCCCTGGGTCTGGCTGGCCTTGTCGGCGATTTCGTTCTGTGACATCTGGACGATGGAGTGTCCAGATGCATCGGCAATTTCTACGTCAAACTTCTGTTCTTTTTGCATGGTTGTTCACCTTTTGGAGAAGGATGTTTCCACCCCTAATAAAGACGCGAACGAAGCGCCGAGAGCGGCGTGTACGGGACGGTCTTCGATGTGCAGGGGCATCTCACTCAATTCCAACACACAACGCTTCCCAGCGTATATGAAGAACTCAAAGTTTGAGGTTCGCCTGACGGGCGAGAAGGTGAATGTGCATGCTGTGCTCAACCATGGCAGCGTTGGCCCATGCTTGATCAAAATCAGCACCCACGGCGTAGGCGCCGTTTCCTCGAACAACCACGCAGCGCATGCCGCCCTGATTTAGAGCCTCAGCGACTTGTCGAAGATAGTCCTCTGGGTGATCGGGGTCCGGGTCGACGATGATGATCTTGCCAATGTGCTGCTTTCCGATCTCATCGATTGGGTTCAAGAGAATCAGATCCTTCTCGCAGCTTGCTGCCGTGGTGTGCGGGCCGTGCATGTGGATGACGGCCGCCGGACCGCCGGTGACCATGGCCACCGACGCGAGCACCACTTCGAGCACGTGCCAGTCGGTGGGGGCGCCTCGGGGCGAGGTTGACCCAAGGGGAGCAGCGCACAATGAACGCTCGTTCATCCGGGGGAGAGTCACCATGTGTTTGGTCGAGATCATCAGTCCTGGCTGTTCGGGATGAATCATGGCCAGCGACCCCATGGTTGCGCGAACGAGATGTTCACGATCCAGTTGTCGGCCCAGTCGCACGAAGTCAGAAACGATGTACGGAGGAATGACGATGTTGTCCTCAACCATCGGTGGCATGGGCGGCTCCTCGAGTTCTTCGATGACTTCCGTCGCGCCCACCACGGATTGGCGCAAACGCGCATTTTCCATGTGGAGGCGTTCCAGCTCAGCCTCTTTCTCGGCGAGTAAATCAAGCGTCGCTTGGTCGACCTCAGCCGATGCTGGTTCCGGGACCTCTTCTGCAACCTGCGTCTCTTCAGGTGCTGGTTCCTCTTCAGGTGCTGGTTCTTCCTTGACGGGTGCTGGTTTTTCTTCAGGTGCTGGTTCTTCCTCGACGGGTGCTGGTTCCTCTTCGGGCGCTGGTTCTTCCTCGACGGGTGGCGCCTCTTCGGGCGCTGGTTCTTCCACGGGCGGGGTTGATGACAGGGCACTGGGAGGACCGGAGGGTGGACCCCGGGATGGTTTGGACGGAGGGCCGGAAGGAGGGGGCCCGCTGGGGGGACCTGAGGGTGGTTTGGATGGAGGGCCAGAAGGTGGGCCACCGGGGGGGCCTTTAGGGGGGCCTGAAGGCGGTTTGTTGGGTGCAGGGGCCTCGCTCCCATTCGATTCCTCGGCGGGCGGGGTTTCCACAGCAGCCGGTTGTTCAAGGGCCCCAATATCTCCAAAAGCCCCTCCGAGTAGGTTGTCGAGTTGGGATTGTTGTTGGTCGTCCCGTGCCTTTTCTGCGGATGTTTTTCCTTTCGCCATGACAGCACCCATTTCACCGACATGGCGCGGCTTAAATAGCGGTTGCGCCCCGGGAGAGTTGCAACTGCCCGCTTGGTGTAGAGGTTATCATGCAGGATTGTCATTCCTGCGACCCGGGTTCAATTCCCGGAGTGGGCGCCACCTCATTCCTCTTCGTTCAGAAGGTCCGTCTCTGACGGGCCTCGAAGGTTCGGTGCGGGCAACATGTACCACACGAGCGGCAAGATCAACAGGGAGTCGAGATTTTGTCCGAGTTGAATCTGAAACGTCGACTCAAAGGCGATGTAGGACGAAGCATCCTCGCTGCCCGGTTCTGGAATTGAAGCGGCAACGGTGGTTCGATTCTCTTCCTCAACCAACCCCAGGTCGTACCCTGAAAACCCTGCGTCCAACTGAAGGCCCAACCAAACCAGCGACACGTCGGACGATGAATTGGTGTGGACAAAGGAGACCGTTTCTATTTCAGCACCGGGGGTGTTGGTGGCGGTTTCGTCCTCGTCCTCTCCGCCGCTCAATTCGAGCATGTAGCACGCTGGGAAAACGACAGAGAAGACAACGAGTGTTGAGAGGAACGCCAGGCTGCGGACATGGTGGCGCCACCTCATTCCGGTGAGCATCAGCGCTTCACTAAGAACCAACACCACCAAGGCGACCATAACCGATTGACGACCCAGATCAAGCCAGGCTCGCTCCTGCTCCTCCTCAGTCGATTCACTCGGCGCCGTTTCAGAACCGTTGTTGGCCCGCGGGGCGTCCTGCTCACCGCTCTCGTTCACGGGAACCGAGGCGTCGCCGTCCCGGATCAGCGTGTAGAGAAAAAACGACGTGGCTTTCTTGATTTCAACATCGATCATCGTGCGGTCCTTGTCGATGGCGACCAGCGAATGCACCTCGGTGGGTGCCGGTCGGCCTTCGGTGTACGCTCCTTCAACGGTGGCCACGAGCCAGGCTGAAATGAACACATGAACAGCCAAAAACGCCGTCACAGCGAGACGTACTGCGCCAAACGCCGGGTGCGGAGTGGGCCGTGGCAGCACGGCTCATCCGTCTCCGTTGCTCCTTTTGACTTCACTCGTTCTCGTTGCGTCGGTTGCCCGCAAGTGCGGCAAGACCGATCAGGGCCATGACCGTAAGCGGAGAAACGAACGGCAGAAGACCGCTGTCTTCAGCCACCTCTTCTGCGGTCTGAGGCTCACTTCCGTCGCTCGAATCGTCGGAACCTTCACCCAGACCGAGGTCCGACGTATCGGCGCCCGCTTCTTGGAGCACGTCCACGAGTTCTGTCAGGTCGTGGTTTTCCACATCCACGATGTCTTCCAAGTCGTCAAACTCCGCCATCTCTTGCTGCGCTTCTTGAGCGGGGACACCCGTGATGTAGCGAATGCTGGCGAAGGTCATGGGGAGTTCTTGGCTGTAGCCGGTGGTCGTGGGCCCTGCGATGACGTAGCCGTTCTCAGACTCATCCCAAGCATACACACCAACGCCGACAATGGTGGCGTGTTCGTTGCTCCACATGGGCGCCCACATGCCATCGGTGTAGGGGAACTCCGGTGCCTCGTTCTCAGCAACTTCGGAAAATGTCTCACCGAGATGTTCTCCAAAGTTGGCGAACACTTCGTCAACGCCGGATTCTGCAAGCGCTTCGATCACCGTTTGGACCTTCGAGCTCGGCTCAGGTGAGTCTCGAATGGTGGTGCAGGTCGTATGGGTGTCAAACGGTTCGGTGTTTCCGTCCTGAACGAGTTCGGCCTCAAGGCAGTAGTCGCCCGGTCCTGATATGTCAACCATGGACTCCACGCTCACGGTGGACGAGTCCACAAACGCCTCACTGCCCTGAGCAAGTGTTTGTTCAGCGCCATCGGTGGTGTCGACCACTTCCCAGTTAACCGTCACGTCGTTGTAGGTGTCGCCCCAATCGCCGGCCTCCAAAGAAACATGCAGTTGATTGTCTCCTGCGTCATCAAGGTAGGTGGCGTAGTCGCGAATTTCCGGTCCGTTCCAAACCCCGGTGCACCAGTTGTCTGCTTCGACGAGGGTCGCTCCGTCCGCCTCGGAGAGCGAGGCGGAAGCACACATGACGGTGTCGCCGTAATCCATGGCAGGTGCGACCACATCGGAACGGTAATCGATGTGCCCTCCATCGGTGCTGATTCGAGCTTCGCACGCCCACGAAGCGCAGGCCATGATGTCCTCGGCGATCACCAAAGCGCCACCCTGCCCGTCGTTGAGGGTAGCGTCCATCAGATAGTACAGGGCGTAGCCTTCGTCAGCCTGGTCGGTGCAGTCAAAGTTCCCGTCGTTCACCAAGGCGAAGGAAATCGTTGTTTGGTAGTCGTCGCAGTAGAAATACTGTGGATTGTCGGCGTCGTATTCATCGCCGCCGTCGTCGCAGTTGGCGATGCCGTCGTTGACCCATTGGAACGGAATCTGCTCGCCGTCGCAATAGTGCCAGTCGCCGTTGTTGTCAACGGGTTCGTCCGAGCCGTCGCCGCAGTCCTCCTGGTCGTCGTTCACCAACGCAAACGAAATTTCTGTTCCGTCGTTGCAGATGTAGGTGGTCGTGATGCCGTTGTCGTATTCGTCTGAGCCGTCGTCGCAGCTGTCATAGCCGTCGTTGACGTCGTCGATGGTGATGGTGTAGGTGTACCCGTCTTCGTAACACGTGAAGGTTGGGTTGGCCTCGTACCCGAGTTGAGAAACATCAATTTGGCCTCTAAATCCGTAGTGGTCTTCTCCCGAACTGTAGTCGTGCATAACCTCGCCTTGGACATAAAAGTCCATTTCGTCCGAGCCGTCGTCGCAATCCTCTTGGCCGTCGTTGACCCAGTGGGTGGAGATTTCTTCGCCGTCGTCGCACGTCCACGTGTCATCGCCACCGTCGTCGTCGTTTTCATCTCCGCCAAACAAATCGCCGAAGATTTCCCCCAGCGAGTCTTCGAAGGCCGTTTCGAAATCCTCCTGAACGGCTTCCCCAAAGGCTTCGCTGGCTTCGGCAAGAACGTTGGCCATCATGACAAACATGACGGGGTTGCCGGGTGGACAGGTTTCGCAGGGCGTGACGTCGGTCATGGTCCCGTCTCCGAGGTCCACTGAGAGGGTCTCGTCCATGCGCATGTTGAATTCCACGCCGTCCATGTCGGCTTCTCCCTCGTAGTCACCCTGGCTGGTGAACTCGTCGTTGATGGTGATGTCGAACTGACCTTCGTCAAGCCCGAATTCCTCGGTCGGCAAACCGGAAAGGAAGAGGTCGTAGTCGGCAGAGCCGCTGTAGGTGCCGTCGATGACACCGCAGTCGTCAACCACTTCAGCGCCGCCGCCGTCGCCGTAAACACCCACATCGGACGAATCCGCACAACTCCACGACGTGCGATCGTTGTCGGACGCCTCGATGTAAATCGGGCTGGGATTACCCAGTCGCCACACAGCGTCGGAGGCAATTGAATAGCTGAAATCGGAACCCAAGCCGAGATTCACGACCAATTCTTCGCCGTCGCCCTCGAGCGTGATGTCAACGTTGAGGTCGGCGTCGTTGCTCACCGTCATGGCGACGTCCATGTTGGCGCCCACCAGCTGGTAGGCGTCGTTGAGGTATTCGGTGTAGAGGATGTCCACGGTCAAGACGTTCTCGGCAATGGCTTGAACGTCGATATCAAACGCAGCAGGGTTGGTCTGGCCGAAGCTCGCTGGTTCCGTCCAATCCGTCATGAACACCGCGTTGGAGAGCAGGCCGTGTCGGAGCACAACGTCGCTGCTTCGGCTCCAAACCTGAACGGCGTTTCCTTCGAGGTCCTGAATCGTCTGCATGCTGATGTCCTCCGTCTGGTGAACGTAGACGTTGGTCGCGCCGGTGGTCAGCTGCCCAATGTCAAGGTTGAACCCCGCCTCGTCGGCGTCGGCCATGATTTCGGTGAACAATTCCTGAATGTCCAAGCCGGTCACGTTTTGCAGATCGCTGTCGAGACTGGCCCAGTCGTATTCAACACCGTAGTAGTACTCCGAGGCTTCGGAAGGAACGGCTTGAACCATCGCAATGGGCGAAAGCGCGGTGAGCAAAAGAAGGGAAACAAGCAGGCCGGGGGTCGTTTTTGAGCGGGTGGACATCCCTTTGGGCTCAATCGCATGCCATATAATGCTAATGGAGCCGATTTGAACGGTTTTTTATCGCCATGTACGCCAAGTTGAACATTCGTCGTGCGAGTTTGTAATCCAACCTTCGACGACGGACGCCGTCCTTGGTGTTCCCCATGAACGCAGTGAGGAACACGTCCGAGGTGGCCGAGCGATACGCCTCAATTCGGCGGTTGGCCTCGAAAATGACCGGTACAAGTTCCTCCGGAGAAAGGGAGGTTTCGATGTAGGTGATGTGCCGGCTGCTGACCTTGATGTTGCCCCGGTCGTAATCGAGATCTTGGGCAGGGCAGAATTTGATTCGCATCGATCCGTCGGATTTCGTCCCGTCCACCGCCCGATAACCCAGCGATCCCGTGGGGGCGTTGAACCGCATGTTCAAGGCTGAAGTTGGTGAGGCGGTGATGGCGTTGTGGACCTCTTGGAGTTGGTCGTACGTGCCCAAATGCTCGTCGTTTTTCCAAATCGATCCCTCAGGATTGTTGGTCGTAAACACCAAGACACACACGGGATGTTCTGTGTCCGTAAACGGGTTCTGTTCGAGAATGGTCACGGAGTGGAGACGTTTTCTCCAGTGGGGTAAGCGGTCCAAATCCTGAACCACCGACTCAGGAACAATCCAGACCGAATCGTTGTAGTGGGCAATGGTTCGTTCAATGGCGAGTTTGAACAAATCGTCGAGGACGGTGGTTCGGCCCGAACCAGCAGCAAGAACGGCACTGTCGCGAAAATATTCCACCATGGGTGAGTCAAGTCGCTTTGCAGAATTTTTTGCCAGGTAGGGAGGATTGGTCAGGACAAAGGCCCCGTCGTGAGCAATAACGTTGCGTATTGAATCGTTTGGCGCACCCCACCCGTTGTTTCTGCAGATGGTGGGATCGAGGTCGTGCCCAATCGGTGTGAAGCCAAATTCGGCCACGGCGTCGAGGAGGTGCCCGTCGCCCGCAAAGGGGTCGACGCACATAGAATACCGCTGACTGAGCTCGATTAAGTGAGCCCTTATGTGAGGGTGCATCCATACGCTGTCTCGGGTAAAAAATTGCCCGAGATTGCGTTTCGCACTGGCTGACATGACGATTACCCGTTGCGACGATCACGGCAGAGGGCAACGAAATTCTCGAACATCTCCCTGCCAAACTCCGAGTCGTTCACTTCGGGATGGAACTGAAGGCCAAAGCGGTCACCGGCTTCGTTTTCCATCCCTTGGACTTTGCAGGACGCGCTGCCCGCCGTGATGAAGAAACCCTCGGGGACCACGTGAACTTCGTCGTTGTGCGACTCCCAAACCGTCTGAGTTTGTCCGGTACCGGCAAAGAGAGCCCCGCCACCCTCGATCAGTTCAATTTCCATGGCCCCGAATTCAGGTTCGGGCGATTCTCGAGCGTCGCCGCCATAGTGCCGAGCCATGAACTGATGACCGGCACAGATGCCCAAGATGGGAATGTCGAGCGCAAGGTACGCCCCGCAATTTCCGAGTTCCCCGGTCAGCCCGACGCGAGCTGCGCCACCGGAAAGAATCAACCCGTCCAGCTCCCGAAGTTCTGATACTGGGGTGGTGTTATCGATGATTTGCGTATCCACCTTGAGGTAGCGGAGCATGCGCCATTCCCGGTGCGTCCACTGACCTCCGTTGTCGACGACGTCAATGACGAGTGGTTTCTCCGACATGCCTCTCACTGCGTTGCCCACACTTGAGGAACGACCATGAACATGCCGATGAATGAGGCGCCTTTGACAGGCCCAGACAACGGTGGATAGGCATCACCGGTGGTGGACGGTGATGGTCCCGCAAACCTTGCACCATACCTTGATGCCGTCCTTCCGGGGAGGAACACCTGCGATGTTGATCTTCGCCCCGCAGGTGCAGGTCACGATGTTCTTCATGGTGCGCACACGAAGAGGTGCTTCATGAATTGAACGCTTCAAACCCATGCGATGAGCGATTCAAAGACCACGAAACAGCGCGAGGTTGAGAAGCCTTTGATCTCGGAAACGTGAGTCTCGGTTGGCAAACCGCCTGATGCTTCAATCGCTTCCTTCAGCTGAGTTTTCCGTCAGGGAAGAGATTCTCGTTCAACGATGGCCCAACCGCGCAAAAGGGTCAAGCCCTCCTGGTCGAAGAGCGGGAAAAGAGCAGGGAGATGTTCGAAACTGTCGTGCGGCAGGTTCACCAACACCACGTGGGCCTTTCCTCGAAGGGGTTCCTCGTCCTTCCAGGTGCGGGCGTCCTTGCACACCACGCTCGACGGTGAAAAGACCGACGTGGACTTCCGAGTCCAACGATCGAGGTTAACGGTGAGTAACTCCACCGCTCGAGGATTCATATCACCAGCCAGATAACCGCTGACCAGCCCTTCGTGCTTCAACAGCAACGGAAAAGCCGGCCCCACACCTGCGTACGGGTCGGCAACCACCACCGGATGCCCGAGGCGCTCCCTCAAGGCCTGCACCGCCTCGTACGTGCCCCAGCGCTGTTGGGAAAGGCGGGCTGAGAAGTAGACCGAGGCGGGGTCAACTCGGATGACGGCGTCGTGCTCTCGGACCGTCGTCTCGGTCTCCGCGCTTCCATCTCGACTGCCCAAGATGCGAAGATTACGTACGCGGAAATCACCATGTACACCTTCATCCGCGCACACAAGACGTACGTTCGGCATGTGGTCGAGCATGGCCGTCGCCATGGCGTGAGCGTAAGGTAGGACATCGTCTTCCAGCTTGACCAGAAGGACGTCGCCTTGAAGTTCGTACGCTCTGGGCCAGAGGGAATCGGGTAGAGACTGAAGTTCAGGGGGCAAATGCTGATGCCAGTGCTGAGGGTTTTGCTCGTTTGGAGTCATGTCAACATGCTCGTGACCTTCCCACCGTTCGTCCTCTGCGTTGGGTGCGGCATCGCTGAGCGGTATCGCACGCAGGTGCTCGTCCAAGGCAACCACCCCCGTGTCTGCGAGCCATCCGTTTGCCTTGCAGCGCTCCAACCAAACCTGTGTTTGGTTCCTCGGCACGCTCAAATGACGCATGGCCCTCGCACGTTCCAAGCGTCTCGGTGGTTTGAGCATGGCGGCCGATGAAACCCACATGAATTCACTGCCTGAGACGGGGTTGTTGCTCATCGGTATGGGCATGGGACGGAAAGAGGGCATGACGCTCGAGGCTTTGGAAGCAGCGAGGCTCGCCGACCATCGCCGATACGAAGCCTACACCGCACTGTGGCCTGACGAAGAATTGAATCGGTTGGAAGCAACCGTCGGCCCCATTGAACGCGTGATGCGCCCTGATGTCGAACAGCCTCAAGCGCTGCTGGCGCTGGCGAAGACGTCGTTGGTGGCGCTGTTGGTGGTCGGTGATCCCCTGCAGGCCACAACACACGTGGATCTTCAACTCCGAGCCCGTGAAGCAGAGGTGGCGTGCAGGGTGTTTCACGGCGTTTCCATCACCTCGTTGGTCACCGGGGCCGCAGGTCTATCAAACTACAAATTTGGACGTCAAACAACCTTCACGTACCCGTACGGGACGTGGATCGCCACCTCGCCCCTCGAAGTGTTGATCGCCAACTGGGGACAGCACCTCCACACCTTGGTGCTCCTCGATCTCGACCCAACGGGGCAAGGGGTTGGCGACCAACGCCCGATGACCCCGGCCGATGCGGTTGAATCGATGCGAGCGATGTGGAAGAAGCTTGCCGAGAGCGACGACAACCATTCGGCGGATTCAACGCCTGAATCGATGGCGCGTTCGTCAATGCAAACCGCCTATTTCGAGCGCCCGTTGGACGACGTCCCCGTTGTGTTGTGTTCCGACATGGGGACGCCGGAGCAACGCATCGTCACCACCACCGTGGGGGCGTTGAGCGCAGAGCCGGGGGGCCGCTTGAATTGTCTGCTTTTCCCTGCAAGCACGGGTGAGGTTGAAGAGAAGGCCCTTGCTCGTTGGCGACGGAGTGCGTGAACATGTTCGGTCTTCCAGACGAAATCGTCTTGGTGCTCTCCTTCCTGTTGTTCATGGGATTCTTCGCTGGCGTGGGCTTGGCTTCCATGCGAGTCAAACAAGACACGACCGATGATTATCTGGTTGCGGGACGCGGCATGCACCCCGCGTTGGCGGCGTTGAGTGCGGTCAGCACGTGGAACTCAGGCTACATGTTCATCGGGTTCATCGGGTTCATTTTTGTCCAAGGGTATTCGGGGCTTTGGATCGGTCTTGTGTCCACCCTCGGCCAGGCCGTCGCTTGGATTTGGATTTACAAATTCATTCAGAAGGAAGGCAGCGAGCGAGGCGTGCGTTCGCTTTCCTCCTTGGTTTCGAAAACCACCGGGGCGCCCGAAGCCAAACTTGCAGGTGTCCTCTCGGTCTTCTTCCTCGCTATTTACGCCGCCGCCCAACTCGTGGCGGGTGGCGTTGCGCTTCGCGCCATGTTGGGATGGTCCGAAGTGGCTGGAATCCTCATCGGGTTCGTCCTCGTGGTTGCCTATTGTTACGCCGGCGGTATTCGAGCCTCCATCTGGACCGATGCGGCACAATCCTGCGTGATGATCGTCGGTTCCACCATTCTGTGCTTCGTAGCCGTCTCGGAGGTGGGTGGCTTGTCCGGCCTTCACGGAACGCTCAGGGACATTGACCCGGGCATGGTGAATCTGTTCCCGGCTGATTTGACGTTCGGTGTGACGCTGTGGATCGGTGCGTTCTTCCTCGGAGGGCTGGGCGTGGCGGGTCAGCCGCAGGTTGTGTCGAGGGTGATGACGCTCAAAGACGACAACGACCGTAAGCAAGCCGCCGTCTGGTTCTTCGTTTGGCAAACACCCTTCATCGCCCTCATGTTCATCATCGGCCTTGCGTGCAGAGCCATCTTCCTTGACCTCGATGCATCCGATGCCCAGGACGGTCTACCGTTGCTGGCGATGGAAGTGTTGAACCCCTTCCTCGCCGGTGTGATTTTGGCGTCCATCTTCGCTGCAACCATGTCCACCGCCGACAGCCAAGTGCTTGCCTGCACCGCCGCCATCACCGACGACGTCAAGCCCGAGTGGAGTCAAGACCACATGGCTGCAAAGCTGGTCACGATCGCTGTCGCCATCTTCGTGACGCTGATTGCGCTTGTCGGACAGAGATTTCCGGGATTCGGGGATTCCGTGTTCGCCCTGGTCGTTTTGGCCGTGTACGGCCTTGGAGGCATTTTCGTTCCGCTTCTTCTCGTTCGAATGATGGGTTACGAACCCGACACCGAACACACGGTTTGGATGATGACGGCCGCCATGAGTGCCGTCATCGTATGGAGCCTCAGCGGCTACGGCGAGGACATCTTCCCGTCCATACCCGCCATGAGCGCCGCCTTTGCAACGCACTTCATCCTCTGCTGGAGACGAGCTGAATCGAACTCCAATCCCCTTGGACGCTACAGCCTTCCCACGCAAAAAACCGTAGCCATTGGGGCCGCCGCCGTATTGATGATGTTCGGAAGCTTGGAAGGGACCTACCTTGCGGTGGCGCCCGACGCATCGGACGCCCCGGGAGACAACCCGTATCAGTTGACCTACACGGTCAGCGAATGGACCCAAGAGGAGATACTTACCCTGTCCGACGGCGACACGCAGACCTTCGAAGTGACGATCGATGAAACCATGACCGGCGTGGTGATTGCAGAGCTCAGCATCACCTATTCCGATACGGGCGAAACCTTCACCGCGGCGTGCGACGAAGTCGTCACGACCCCCGATTACAGCAGCCTTGCAGGGCCCCTTTCCGAAAGCGACGATGCGACAAAGTCCACCACAGCCTGCGACACGACCACGGTGGTCGGCACCATTCGTCCAAACACGGACCTCAATCAGTACGCAAGTGACGGTCAGGGAGACTACACACTGAACGGAACGGAAAGCGAACTCATCGAAATCCTCACCATGCTCGGCAAAGCTCCTGAAATGATCGGAACGGTGGCCATGGACGTCGCTCTCAACACGAACGAAGGAAGTCCTTTCGGTAATGACAACAGCGAAACCGTGACCGTCACACTGACCATGCTTGTCTTCCAGCCCAGCGGCATGGTCCAGGTCACAGACTAAATCTTGCGCCTTGTTCGCCGATCTTCCAACCGTGATTGAGCACGGTGGCGTGTTCAATTGAGGTGGGGTCGTGAANNGGGTTGGTGTGGTTGAGNTGGATAAAGTGAATNTCAGGATCGCCNTCCCGCCGGGGACCAAGNCGATTCAANGTCTCGCTCACGGGCGGATGAGGGACCTCCAGTTGGGACCTNCCTGACAANTCGTCCGAGCTCCAGAAGGTNCCNTCGATCAAGGCAAGGTCCACNTCCAAGTCNNTGAGCCATGCACGNATGGATGGAGCATCGTGATGCTTCAGCGTATCGTCCCAGCGGTCNTGGTCCGTGAGGTACAGGACCGAGCGGTTTGGGCCGCGAACAACAAACGCGTGCATGTCGGAGAGTTCGGCGCGGTGAGGAACTTCAACGGCTTCCAGCACGACCTGCTCGGAAAGAGAATGGCGTTGCCCTGAGGCGGTGAGCGCAGGCTCAAACACACCTTGCTTCAACATCAACGCCCACTGAGGTGTTTGTTCGATCAGGGAATGCATGGAGTGGGAGGCGTACAGTTTGAGGCTGCGGGCGTTGAGGGTCTCTCGGCCAAACAGCCCGAAACCGTCAACATGTCCAACGTGGGCGTGGGTCAGAATCACCGATGAAAGCGGTGGATGACCCCACATGTTCAGTTGTTCCCCAAGAGCACGTGTTGCATCGATGAGGTGCCCTCGACCGTGTTCATCGGTGATGCCGAGGCTCACAGGATAGCGTACATCCGCTGGCTCCAACCCTTGACAGCACGATCGTCGACATCCGGGTTGCGGACGACCCCCGTCTTGGGCGGTCCCGAGGAGCGTCACGGTCGGCATGGTACAACCACACCGACCACCGACATGAGGGCTTTCACGCGAAGGTCTCAAACCCCACCACGGGACCCGATGGATTGGGGAGCATCGTGGCAGCACCGTCCAAAGTGGAATTCCCCGGGCAGAAGAAGACCCGGGCACGGATGCGCGGCACCAAACAAGCCAACGAAGCAACCGCCAAGAAGTTGGAACGCGAGTTGGGACGATTCTTGGAGAACCCACGAAGTCATTTACCAGCCATGGAGTTCACGGGCAAACTGCGCTGGGGAAGAACCGACCCCGTCACCAAAACCCTGAACGAGATTGAAAAAATCATCAAGAAGAAAAACGACCTCAAATGGCTCTCTAAGCGCATGATGGCCAAGCGAGGCGACGACGTCGCCAAAGCGTTTGCAGGCTCCCTTCATGCCGCCCATGACGATCAATTCAGCATGGTCGGTCAGTTCAACTCTGGGTCCTTCGGTTCGGGCTCTTACGTTCGCCGGGGCGACGGGAAACTCGGGTACCTCGCCGGCATACAAAACTACGCCAATTTAACGCTCCGCATGCTGCCTTGGGAAGACCACGCACGACGCGGCATGCACTTTTTCAGCTGGGAAGGCGGGTTTGTTTGCACGGGTCCAAAACCCAACCCTCCCAAGGATTGGCTTGGCGACGTGCTCAAACGATCCCGGTTTGATCTGACGCTGACGGAGATTGATGGCCGCCATGTGTGGACCACAGAAGGGCTGGATGCGAACGATGTTCTGGAGGGCGCCTTCTCACCAAACGGACACGTGACGTTCCGATTCCACAGCGGTTCAGTGGTCGGGCTGGGCCTGAACGAACTCGAGACGTTTTCAAAAAAGGACGCTCCGTTTGTTCATCACCTTGCGTTGTCCATGCTCCCTCCGCTTCTTCCGTCCATTCTCTCGTTGGACGCCGTTTGGGCGCCACAAGGATGGCCGATCGACCGACCCCTCCCAGATACGTCCGTTGAGGGCATCAACAAAGTGGTGGACGCTTGGCAAGGGCTGACCATGAACGAAGGCATCGTGACGTCGGCCATGAAGCAGACCGTGATGGAAGGCATCGATGAAGGCATTCTCGTGGGCGAAGCGTGGTTGAGCGGAACGTCCACCGAAGAACTGGCGGCGGCGTTGGAAAACCACAACGGGTCGGTTGAAGAACGGCTGCTTGCGGCCGAAATCCTTCGATTGGCCGTTGTGGAGCCTCACGAGGACGCAACCGGGCTGCGTATTGAGGCCAAAGGAAGCCCGGAACAACGCGATGAACGGTGCATTCGAGTCATGAAATCCGCTACCTGCGGAGACGTCCTCTCCGCGTTCTGGGCCACCCATGGGCTGGACGCGTTGGCGATCCTCGGTCTCGAGGGAGAAGATGCGAAACCGATCTGGGAAGAACAGCGAGATTCGGCCAAGCCCTTCGGGAAATTCCTCAAAGGGCTGGATGCAGCCACAGCCCTGGCCCAGCAAAAGGCTCGGTTCCCACCTCACGGTGATCAGGGCGTGGCCTCAACCATGATTCACGACTACATCGTTGCGGGCTTAACCCAAGGCATGGGGTCGGTCGAGCGCCAGGCGACCTCAAGGCACGCCACCCTCGACCAGGCCGCAGCCTCGTGGGCTTGGTTGGTGGCGGTTGGACGTTCTGGCGGACAAGAATGGCACTTCGAAACCAACGCACGCGATCGGGGCGGCGTGTGGTCCGTTCCAACGAGCGAGCTTTGGACGATTGGGAAGCGCTTGCTTGACGCTCCTCACGAAGAGGTGCCCGATTTGCAAGACGATTGGGAAAAAGCGTTTGAAACGCTGAAAACCACCACGGGCGAAGCCTGAATTGAGCGCAGCGGCTCTACGGTTTCGCTCGGTCGTTGAGATTCAGAGCATCGGCGATGATCAACACGATTGCGAAGATGATGTAGAACCACATGGTCCAGACGAAGGTCCTGGGTGCATCCTCTCGGGTTTTCCAGCCTTCGTTTCGTGTATGAATGCCTTGTTTTTGCCAGCAATACGCCACGTAAACGAAGAGAAAGATGCCGACCGAAGTGCCGATCATGCCATCACCTACAACGAAGCAAGCGCTCCTTCGATGTCGCTCCACAAGTCTTCAACGTCTTCAATACCAATGCTCAAACGAACGAAGCCTGGAACGACACCAGCGTCCATGCGGACGTCTTCGGGCACGAACATATGGCTGGAATTGAACGGGCACTCGATGAGAGATTCCACGCCACCGAGGCTGGTCGCTTCGTAAATGAGATTGAGGTTTCGCATGAACTTCAGCGCTGCGTCGTCCCCGCCCTTGACGACGAAGGCCACCATGCCCGAGCCGTTGGGCAGAATACGTTCGGCGACTTCAAAATCGGGATGGCTGGCGAGCTTGGAATGGTACACGCGTTCGATGGCGGCGTGGCTCTCCAAACGCACGGCCAGTTGGTGAGCGTTCTCGCAGATGCGAGGCATTCGGACGTCCAAGGTTCGCATACCGCGCTCGAGCAAATAGCACGAGTGTGGGTCGGGTGCAGCCCCGAAGTGCACTTTTCGCATGAAGATTTGAGCGATGAGATCCTTTGAACCCACGACGGCCCCGCCCAAAATATCGGAGTGCCCCCCGAGGTATTTTGTGGTGGAATGAATCACGAGGTCAACGCCCATTTCCAACGGTTTGCACCCCCACGGCGATGCGAAGGTGTTGTCGATGAGGAGGAGCAGGTTGTGTCGCTTCGCTACATCGGCCATCGCTTCGATGTCGCAGACCTTGAGCACAGGATTGGTCAGCGTCTCGATGTAGAGGAGTTTGGTGTTCTCTTGAATGGCGGCTTCGTACGACGCCGGGTCTCGCATGTCAGCCATCGTGGTTGAAATGCCGAAGCGCGGAAATTCCTCGGTCAGAAGACCGTAAGTGCCGCCGTAAATATCGGCGCTTGCAACCATGTGGTCGCCTTGGTTGAGCAGGGCCATCAGCGTCGCTGAGATGGCGCCCATGCCCGAGGAGAAGGTCTCGGCGTCTTCGCCCCCCTCCAGCGCCATCAATTTCTGAGCCACGGCATCGGAATTGACGGAGGACAGACGAGCGTAGAGCAGGGTGTGTTGGGCGCCAGCGGCCCAGCCGGCGTAACGCTCGTCGGTGAGCTTGTAGGTGGAGGATTGGAAAATGGGGGTGTTGACGGCGTCACCAATGTGTTGAGTCCCGCTGTGAACAGCATCGGTTGCAAAGCGGGATGGATGTTGTTTGTCCGTCATGCGCATCTCCGCTTCGGCCAACGAACCACGCATCTTCAACCATTCTACTCCGCCTCATGAAGCGTCCTTTCGGTCTCCTCGTTTGGGGATGTAAGTTCCACGATGATGTTTCCTACCAAAAGGACGCCTCCGCCGAACGGAATCCACCATGTCCAATCGACGAGTCCGAGGCCTAAACCGAACACAGTGGCCCAAACCGGTTCAAAGGCGTAGATGATGGCCGCTTGAACCGGGTGCATGTGGCGCTGGAACATGTTAAGTGCAACGAGGCAAAAAAACGAGCCCCCAAGCCCGAGCAAGAACACCGGAACCATGACGCCGTCTCGACGCACCACGTCCGACATCATGGCCAACGCATCGCTGGTCGACCCGAGCGTCAACACCAGTGAGCCAGCGGCCACGACGATGAAGGAGGTCAACGTCAACATCAACGGGTCGAACTTCAAAGTCAGCTTCTGCGTGTAGATGATGTGGAGCGCAAAGAAAAGCGCACAAGCGACGGTGATGAGTTCGCCCGAGCCCCAGGATAAGTGAGGGGGGCCCTCGATGAACCCGGCACCGATGGTCGCCATGAGGACGCCCCAGTACAACGCTCTTCGAGGGGGGTGCTCGCTCATGCGAACGGTCAGCAGAGCCGTCATGACCACGTACAACGACGTCAAGAACGCTGAGGTGGACGGATTGATATCGTTCAAGGCCACCATCTGACTCACAAATCCAACGAGCATGAGCCCACCAAGGACGCCTCCACCTTTCCACACAGCGCTGGAACGAAGCCCCTGGCTCGCTTTTGGAAAGGCCAACATCACCAACACCATGGCGATCGAAAAGCGCATCGCCACGAGAAACGCCACCACGGGAAAAGTCCCAAAGGTCTCGATTTCGACCTCCAAGGCGTTCAGGGCTTGCTTCATCCAAATGAAGGTCGCACCCCAAACAAGTGTGACGGCGAAGAGAACGAACGCCGCTTTTCGGCGCTGGGGAACGAAGGGCGTCACTGGATTTGCGCCGCCCCCATCCATGGTCTCGGGAACGCCCTGCAGGTGATGAGCATGGTGGTGGTTGACCCTTGGGGAAGCATAGCCTCAAAGGGTGCCCATGTTCCATCAGCACCATGGGGGAGCCACGCACCGGAGCCGAGGTCGTGTGGAAACAACCCATCGATTCCGGACCCGCTCCTGAGGACGGAGAACGTTTTGACAGCATTGTTGTTGGAGGCGGGCCCGGCGGTTCCGCAGCAGCCGGCTATTTGGCCATGGAAGGCAAGCGTGTTCTCCTCATCGAGAAAGAAACGTGGCCACGCGACAAGATTTGCGGCGACGCCGTGGGCGGAAAATCCCTCAGTCACGTCAAGGAACTGGGTGTGAAAGAAACGCTGGAAGCCACCCCGCATTTTCGAGTGACCGGCATCGTGTTCTCCTCGCCAAAAGGGCACAACGTTCGCGTAGCACTGCCTGAAGAAGACGTTCAACGCCTCGAAGCAGGGTACTCTCTGCCGCGCCAACAATTCGACCATCTGCTGTTCAATCAAGTCCAGCAACTGGTTCGAGACGCCGGCGGTGCGGTGCTCCAAGGCGGCGATGTGCGGGACGTTCTCTACGACGATGGAAACGGCGGCGGTGATCCTGGGAAAGGCAGCGGAAGTCAGCGGCACGCCAAGGGCGTGGTCGTACGGGTCGGTGGACGAAAAGGACAGGAGTTCACCTATCACGCTCCGAACGTTGTTGGCGCTGCAGGTTACCGTTGTCCGGTTGCAAAATCCATGCTTGAGGAAACCTACGAAGAGCCGATGATGGACCGAGACCATTACTGCGCAGGGTACAGGGAATACTGGCGCGGTGTCAAGGGATGCGAAGACAACGTCGGCGACATTGAGATCCATTTCGTTGACACCATCATTCCCGGTTACTTCTGGCTCTTCCCGGTGGCCGAAGGCGTGGTCAACGTCGGCATCGGCATGGTGATGTCGCTGCTTGACAAACAGTCCAAGAAACTCAAGGCGCTTCAGTCCGAGGTGATCGCCGAACACCCGCTGTTCAAGGATCGCTTTGCTGAGGCCAGCATGATTGCCGGTTCGGGTAAAGGCTGGCAGCTGCCGTTTGGCTCACCACGCAAAAAAGCGAGTCGCCAGCCCCGTCGATCCGCCAGCAACGGCATCTACCTCGTGGGCGATGCGGCGTCGCTGGTGGATCCCTTCAGTGGCGAAGGCGTGGGCAACGCTCTGGTCAGCGGAGAAATGGCGGCCCATCACATCATGCAGGGGAAATCTCCAGAGGAATACCAGGAAGCGTTGTGGAAAGCTCTCGGTCCTGAATTGACCAACTCGTTCCGGATGCAAAAGATGAGCCGTCGCGGGTGGTTGCTGAACTGGTTCGTGGGCAAAGCCGCCAAGAAGCCAGCAATCCAAGAAATGATGACGGAGATGATCGCCAGCAAAGAAGCGCAGGAAAACCTCCATTCCCCATGGTTCATGTTCAAGACCTTGATGTTCTGAGGTTGCAACATGGACGCCTCTCTCCCGGGCATTGACGCCGTGTTTCTCGACTTGGACGGCACCATTTACCTCGGTGGCGAACTGATCGACGGCGTCGAAGCGTTTCTTGAACGGTGCAAAACGCAGGGTGTTCAGCGGTATTTTCTATCCAACAACTCCTCAAAATCGGTCTCCCAGTACCTCACCAAACTGCATGGTCTCGGTCTGGAAGCAACCGAAGATGACGTGCTTTTGTCCACCCACGACCTGCTGGCTTGGTTGCAAAGGAACAACATCACCAAAACATGGCTGGTCGGCACCGAAGGCATGCGAAGCATGGTTGAGGCCATCGGCGTCAGCACCCAAAGTGCAGACCCAGAATACGTGGTCCTCGGCTACGACACGGAGCTGACCTACGAGAAAATCGCACAGGCGAGCATCCACATGCATGCGGGCGTGCCGCTCGTGGCGAGCCACCCCGACATGGTGTGCCCCAGCCCAGACGGTGGCCTTCCAGACGTCGGCGCTTACCTTGCGATGTTCAAGGCCACCACCGGCGTGGACCCCGACCACATCACGGGCAAGCCAAACGCTGGAATGATTCTGCACAAAATCGAAGCGCTGGGCTTAGAACCTGAACGGTGCGCCATGGTCGGCGATCGACTCTACACCGACATGGCCATGGCCACGCGAGCCGGCGTCGTAGGCGTGCTGGTTCTTTCCGGCGAAGCAACCCGTGAAGACGTTGCAGCCCTGCCGGAAGGGGCGGAACAACGTCCGAGCATCGTCGTCACCAGCGTGGCTGAACTTCTGCGGTGAAACCATGAAGCTCGCTCAGCGATGGACCTGGTGGCGAGAACGCCGCCGTGTTCATCCCCCCGACGAAATTCATCGAGCGGGTGAGCTGGCCGAACAGCGCCTGGCAAAGATCAGTCGGGCAGCTGGAAAGAAAAACGGTTGGCACATCGCTGAATCGGTTCGCATTCCCGACGGCGAGCATGGCGGTAAACGGGAGATTGACTTGGTCATCGTTGGAGGGAACACCATGCTCGTGGTCGAACAAAAACACTGGTCGGGCTCGTTTGAGATCAACGACGAAGAAGAGTTCATCCAACATCGAAAAAACGGCACAACCCACAACCACAGCACGGTGAATCAACGCATTGCTCGCAAGTCCCGAATGCTTGTCGCCATGCACAACGAACGCGTCGGAATGGACTCGGGTGTTGACGTCCGCGTCGTGTTGGCGTTCACGAATCGAAACCTTGACTGGCCAGCCAGCGTGATGAACCTAGGCAGCATCGTAAAGGACGAAGCCGGATTTATTGGCCTGCTTGAAGATGAACATCCCGGTGAACTCAACGAAGCGCTGCTGGAAACGGTAACGGGTTTTGGCACGTGGGATGAAGTTGAATTGAACGGAGGCCTGATGTGCAAAGGGGACGTTTTGGAGCTCGGTTTGGGCGAGGTTGTTGACGGGTGGCAGTCCGAGCGGAGAACCCCTCTTGTCGGACGCGTTGATCACCGCACGGGCGTTCGTTCCTTGTTCTCATCAAGACCAAGCAGACTGGAACTCCAAGCGGGCGAGCGGCGCCTCGAAGCCAGTCTGCCCTACGGCAAAACCCTGAAGATGCACGTGGTCGGGAGGAAACATCCGGAAGATATTCCGTGGTCAACCATCGCTTCGATCAACCTCTCTGCACCGTCGCTGAACGACCATCTCGGGCAGAGCCTCCAGAAGCCTTGAAACCGGTTGGTGAGGGCCGAACAACCATGGCCGAAGTATGGATCGAAGCCATCGGCCTGCTGGCCGGCGGTTTAGGCATCGTTGCGTGGATTCCCCAAATTCGAGACGTGTGGGTTCATGAACGACATGAAGGCATCTCGTTGACCACGTTCACCGTGGTCACAGTTGCGCTGTCGTTGTGGCTCCTTTACGGCGTCCTGATCGAATCCATGGCGATGATCGTAGCGAACGTGTTCACCCTCGCGGTGATCCTCGCAGTCCTCATTGGCGTTCAACGACTGCGGCGTCGCGAAGCGAGGATTGCTGAGGTTCAGTAAGCCGACTTGGTCGTCTCAATGATGACGGCTGAGATCTTGTAGGGATCACCGTTTGAGGACGGGCGTCGGTCCTCAAGTCGGCCCTTCCAGCCGTCCTCAATGGTACCGATCGGGATTCGAATGGATGCACCGCGGTCCGAGACACCGTACGAGAATTCGTGAATTGATTGCGTCTCGTGCTTCCCCGTCAGTCGCATTTCGTTGTGAGCGCCGTACACGTCGATGTGCTTCTTGATGTTCCTGCCGAACGCTTCACAAATCTCCGACAGGAGCTTCTCGCCGCCCTCGTCGCGCATGCGTCCGTCGCTGAAGTTGGCGTGCATTCCTGAGCCGTTCCAGTCCGTATCGCCGAGAGGTTTTGGGTGCCAGTCAATGGCCAAACCGTATTTCTCAGCGTTGCGCTCTGCGAGATACCGAGAAACCCAGATCTGGTCGCCAGCGTCCTTGGCGCCCTTGGCGAAGATTTGGTATTCCCACTGGCCTGCGGCAACTTCAGCGTTGATGCCTTCAACGTTCAGGCCGGCTTCCAGGCACATGTCAAGGTGAGCCTCAATGATGTCTCTGCCGAACGCATTCTTGGCGCCCACAGAGCAGTAGAACTGGCCTTGAGGTGTTTGGTCGCGCGGGAAGCCGAGGGGGAGGTTGGTCTCTGGGTCCCAGAGGAAGTACTCCTGCTCGAAACCAAACCAAAAGTCATCGTCGTCATCGCTGATGGTGGCGCGACCGTTCGTTCGATGGGGGCTGCCGTCAGCGTTGAGAACCTCGCACATAACGAGGTATCCGTTGATGCGGTCGGGGTCTGGGTAAACGGCCACAGGCTTGAGCATGCAGTCCGAATCGCCACCGTCGGCTTGCAACGTGGACGAGCCGTCGAACGACCACATGGGGCATTCAGCCACCGTGCCGCCGAAATCGGTTCGGATCATCGTCTTGCTTCGTAGGCTCTGAGTCGGTTCGAATCCGTCGAGCCAAATGTATTCCAGTTTTGCTTTGTCAGACATGGTTATCATCCGCTCCGCTATGAGGGGGGTTAATGAAACATACGCTCACTATATCCGAACTTTTTGAAATCATACGCGTATAGATTCAGATATTGTTTGTTCAAACGATTCTTATTTCCTCATCGCATTTTGCAAAAGCCGCCGTTTGTACGATTTCTGTTATTTTTTTCGCGCAAATGCATAAATTTGCACAGTTATGCTTGC
>PBMS01000025.1 GCA_002722695.1 Methanobacteriota archaeon | reverse complement strand
CCCACCTCGCCACCATCGTACCCATGTCGGGTCTCATCGGGGTGCACGAACTCATGTGGCGCAACGGCAGCATGGAAGCCCGTGGCGCCATCATGCACAACGGCGTCTACGGCTCGTTTGGCATTGATGGGGACGCCGAGGACGCTCACACGTTGTGCGAGGGGTACCTCGAAGGCTACGTCAACGGTCCCGCAGCCTACTTCTCTGGAGGAATGGTCACCTACGCAGGCAACGACTACTGGACCGAGCGCTCATTCCTCGACCGAGTCGTTGAAAATTACAACGGTTCGGTCTACATCATTCAAGGCATGCAGGACTGGAACGTCGACCCGCACATGTCCTTCCCCACGCATCAGATCGTCGAGGAGGCGGGCATTGAAATCAAGACCCTTGCGGGCCAGTGGGCTCACGATTACCCTGACCGCAAATCCGGACACTCTGGCCTTCCGAGTGGAGAAGGTGCTGAGGCCTACCCCTACACGCTGCGATGGGATTGGGCCGACGAAATGCTGTATTGGTTTGACTGGTACCTTCGAGGCGAGGGCAGAGCGCCAACGCTCGGGGTTGAGATGCAGGACAACCAAGGGGGCTGGAGATTCGAAACGACCTACCCCGCACCGGACACGGAGTACCGAGAGATCAGCGCAGCCGACATGAACCCATCCGGAGCGTCCATGATCACCACCACTGAAAGCATCACCTTGACCTACGGGCCCTTTGAGAGCGACGTCTTCATTGCAGGTATGCCATCGTTTCACATCGCCGTCACGCCTCACTCCAGCAACGGCGCTCACGGCTATCTTGAGATGACGGACGGTGACGGTCTCCGACTGGGTCACGCCGTCATGGACTTCCGATTCCACGAAGGAGGTCGGGACGGACAGGAAGCGCTTCTTGGATTCCAGACGGTTTTGGGGAAGATGGAATTCATGGCCATGGATATTCACTTGGAGGCCGGTCAATCCATCGTCATCACGATGTCCCAAACCGGCCGTGATTACGTCCCCTCCCCTGCGGCAGTGGGAGGCTACACAATTAACTGGGCTGAATCCACGTTGACCCTACCCCTCGTGAATCGTACATGCGCCGATCTCTTCCAAGCCCCGATGCTTGAATACGGCGGGGACGGGCAACGAGTCTGCTGAATTCAGGGTCTTTTTTGTCGATCCCATCGTCATCCTCTTAAGCCCTTGACAAACGATGGACTTCATGGTTTTGAGCACGCTTCCGGGTGTCAGCAAACGAATGGCCACAAAAATGCGAGAGCATTTCGGGTCCGAAGAAGCCGTTGTTTCCACCTTAGCATCGGGCGACGTGGGGCGTTTGGCCGAAGTCGAGGGACTCTCCGTAAAACGGGCTCTTTCCCTGGCTCGCTCGTTTGCAGGCGGGGAAGGGACGTTCTTAGCCACGAGGGAAGCCCAAAAACTGCATCAGCAACTGCTCTCCCACATCCAATCGTTTGCTTCATGCTCAGCAACCAAGGAGCGCATGGGGTTGCTGATGCCGGTGTCCGACCCGGGTCCCCGTCGAGCACGCATCGCATCTGCTATGGAACTCGACGAGGATTGGCTCGACACCCAGCGCAAGGCGTGGTCGCATCTCGGCCGCCTGAAGGAAAAACAAGAGCGATACGAGCGTGTGATCGTTTCCAACGAACCGTTGGAGCATCTGAAGCGTTTTTGTCGCGTGCTCAAACCGGCGGAAAGTGAGTCGTGGAAGGATTACACGGTGTTCAAAACGGTGTCGTGGTTGGGGTCGGGGGCGCCGATGGAAGCCCCGGACGGTTGGCTGGTGTTGGGGACGTCGCCCGACGAGGCGCTCATTTTACCCGAGCGAACCATCGACTGGTTCACTCACAACCGCAAGACGCTTGATGTGCTGTGCGAAGTTATTGAATCAATCAACGCCGATCGACTGCCCCACAACAACGCCCTCAGCGAACTTCGCACCAGTCTCGAACCGTTGATCGGACTGCCGGAGGCCATGGCCATGCTTGGAGATGCATCCCAGATCGAGGACGTCGCACGCATCAAGGACGAATTGTGGAGCACCGTGAAGCGACTTGAGGAGGAGGTTAATCATCAGGTCGAAGGGGCGATGAACGATGCCAAAATGGCCCTCTCTGGTGCGGAGCTACTGGAGGCGCTGGCCGACGGCACAGCGTTCCAAAGAAAACTTCGCGAGGCCACGGGGCACGTGATTCAAGAAGCGATGCAAAACGCACGTGAACACCTTGCGGCGTTCCTTGAGCCGGCCTCGCTACGCTGTCCATTTGACGTGTTCACCGATGCATGGCCCGCAAAGATCAACCGTCAAACCATCGACGGTATCGACGCGGCGTTGGAATCAAAGCTCAAGGCTGAAAAAACCGAACATTTGGTGAACCTGGCTCGTCAACTCGGACCCATGAAGGTGCACTGCGAACAGGCTGTGAGTCGACTGATTGAGGCCGACCAGTGGTTGTCCGTTGCACGGTGGGCAAACCACGACCGGTGCGTCATGCCCGAGCTGGTGGACCACGGTCTCTGGTTGGAGGGCGGTCGCCACATCCTCCTCGGTCTGGACCCGGACCCTGTCACCTACGGGCTGGGCAACGCTGCTGTTGAAGGCGACCAGCAATCGCTTGCGTTGTTGACCGGGGCCAACTCAGGCGGGAAAACAACACTGCTTGAGTGCATGGCCTTTGCGTGTATATTGGGTCACATGGGACTGCCCGTCCCTGCCGACGGTGCGCGAATCGGCAAGGTGGATGCGCTTCACATTCTTGCCAAGGCGGGCGGGACGCAAAGCGCCGGTGCGCTGGAGCAAACGCTGGTCGAATTGGCCACCGTGGTCAGCGACCCAACGCCGAAATTGATTTTGGCGGATGAACTTGAGGCCATCACGGAGCCCGGCGCTGGTGCTCGAATCATCGCAGGAATGCTCCTGGCCGCCGAGGCTCAAGTGGACACGACCATGCTGCTCGTGACCCACCTTGCCCCCGCCATTCTTGGTGCGACGGGTCGCAACGACCTTCGAGTGGACGGCATTGAAGCAAGCGGTCTTGGGCCCGATCTCGAACTGTTGGTTGACCGCACGCCGAAACGAAATCATCTCGCACGTTCAACCCCTGAACTCATCGTCAAACGGTTGGTGGAGAAAAGCTCGGGCAACGCAAAGGCGTTGTTCGGTGATATTCTCGACATGTTTGCCGATGCAGAATGATCAAACCGGCATTTCGAGTTCAACCGCAAACAGTGGGTCGGGGTCGGTCGAGTCGTGGTAGGCCACGACCACGCCACCATCGCTCAGCACTGCGAGCGAGGCGAAGTCAAAACGGATGTCGTTTCCTGCCCCGGATGTGGAATCCAAGTCCCCTTGGCCCACATAGGTGAGGGTGTCGGGCGACATGTCTTCCGAGTACCCTCGAACATGGTAAACGGTGTCAACATCGGGTCCGCCGGTCGATTGGTAGCGCACGTTGAGCACGAACAGGTCGAGATCCCCGTTGGCTTGGAATTCCCATTCCTCGATCTGGGAAGCGGATTCGTCGAGGGAATAGGTGTGGTTTGACCACGTCAGCGCACCGTCGGTTGACATGTGGTGCGTGAAGGTGGTTCCGCTGTTGACCACGCAGTGCAGTGTCCCAGCACGGTCGATTTGGCAGTACTCGGAGGGGAACTGCACGGCCAGTTCGTTCCAAGAGAGCGTGGTGTCCATGTAAGCGGCGTTGCCGTTGTTGTAGTACGATGGGAAGACAATGCCACCGCTTGGAAGGGGAAACGCTCGCATTTCTTTGTGGGGCTTGTTGACGTCCCAATATGCGGGAAGGTCGGCTTGTGTGAAATTCAAATCCAGTTCAATGGGCGGGTCGCCACCGTCTCGGCTTGGGAACTGGAAGGGGTAGTAATTCAGTCCGTCAACGCTGATTTGCCCACCTGCGTTTTGAGTCTGGTGCCAGAAGTTGGAGACGACGATGCTGGCCCACTCTCCGTCGCCGATGGAGGAACTGATCGGTCCGATGACCTCAACTTGCCACGAGCGGTCGTAGAACGGTTCTGTGAGGCGATTGTAGCACCACTTCCACTCGCCCTCTGATTCGTCGTAAAGGATGGCGTAAAATTTGTCCAGTTTGAGGTCGCCGCCCACGTACGGGTACCACGACATGGAGATGATGTCCCCGTTGGTGGCCTGAACAATGCTGCCTTCGCCGAGGCCTTCTTGGCCGGGGTTGGTCGGGATGAACGTCCGGCACTGGTCGTCGGGCAGAGCCGGTGGAACGTAGGTGTCCCACATGTGGCCTCGGTCGGTGGAGAAGACAGGGTATTCACCGCCGATGTTGAGAATTTGTCCGTTGATGTCTGTGGCCAGATAGTGCTCGCAACAGTTGCCGCCGTACGAGGCGTCAAACACCGCCCAGGTGGTGTTTGTGGTGGCGTTCGTGCGCAAATCAACGGTGTAAAACATGCGCTCGACTTCGTGAGGCTGTGCATCGATTCGCTCGTAAGTGTCGAACACAGGCACGGTTTCCTCCGTGCTGACGGTACCGCTTCCGTCCCCGAAGCACCCCGCTAGAAGCATGGAGACGACCATTGCGAGCACGACGGGTGTTCTGCGCATGCTCTGCCCTCGCTCCGGCGTGATTTGAAGGCGTCGCTTCTGCGAGTTGCTCACGAAACGGCTCGGCCGGCGACTTCGTTCAAACGCTCTGAAAGTCGCGCCAACGCTTCAGCCGTTCGTGTTCCCATCCAGGTCAAATCCTCTCCGTCGATGAAGTGGATGTCAGGCGGTGCATCCGTGAGGGCGCCAAACGCCTCGGCCAGCGCTTCACCTTCCTCGCGTGTGAACTCGTGAGGTTCGCTCGAAAGAAAGACGTCGGTGACGCCGCTCTGCAAGATGGTTTCTGGCGTCACCTCGGGGTAGCCCGTCCCGTCCGGTTCGATGTCGGGGACCTTGAATCCAGCACACGCCAGCATGTTCCCTGCGTAGGTTGTGCCGTTGGCGGCCATCAGAGGGCGAAGCCAAATCAGGGGGAGTCCGATGCGTTCACCGGTTGCAGGTGCGGCGAGCAAGGCATGTTCGACGGCTTGAGCGTGCACTTCAGCAGCCTCGCTGCGTGCAACGGCCCCCCCGAGTTCACGGAGCATGGACGGTACCTCGCTTGGATGGCGAACGTGGCACACAAAGGTCGGGAACCCGTTGGCAATGCACCAATCGTGCACCGACTTTGGGTTTTCATCTCGGTCCATCACCACAAGATCGGGTTGAGCGGCCGCAATTTTGGAAAGCGTGGGTGTCTTTGTACCCCCAATCACGGGGACGGCGCTCACCTTGTCAGCGGGATGAATGCACCACGGCGTTCGTCCGACGATGGAGGTGGCGTCCAGTCCAAAATCGAAGAGCGTCAAGGTCAAGCTTGGCACCAACGAGACGATCCGCACGCCATCACCTCATGAAACGATGAAGTGGACCGTTGCCCCGTCCACTTCAAAGTGTTCGGCATCCGTCGGCGGTTGTTCCTTTGAATCGTGGAACACGCAAGCAGCAGCACGGGTTTCAGTGGCCACCCACTGAACATCATCGGGGTCCATGGCCGGGGCGTTGGCCAGCCAAATCTCCAGATTGATGGTGGCTTCGATCTCCAAATCCATGTCCTTCCGTTTTGCTTGGACCCGACGAACGATGTCTCTCGCCATGCCTTTGGAGAGCAACGCCGGTGTGTCGTTCATGTCGAGCACAAGACTGACCTGGACGGTGTCGCTGTCGCTCTCTGAGTTCACCGTTTGAGCGGCAAAGCCTTCGCGCTCCACACGTTTCACTTCGACGTCGGCGGGCTCGATCATGACCCCCAGCACTTCAGCTCCGCCGTCGTTGATCGAGGCGAGCAACGCCTCGGGGTCCTCGGCGTTTCGAATGGCGCTGGCGACGTTGTTCACGTCGGCTCGGGCTTTGGGCGCTAGCGCACGGAAATTCGGAGCGAGTTCAATTCGCTGGAAACGGTCGAGGTCGGTCTCGATCTGGATGGCCTCCACGTTCAACTCCTCGGCCAAGAGGTCGTGGAATTCGCTGAGGTCCGGGCCAGCAACGATCCACCCTTGGGCGCAAGGCAAGCGCTGACGACGGGCCCCGTCAATGCGAATGCGTCGGCCGGCCTCGGCAAGTTCGCGCACCAGGGCCATGGTTTGTTCGAGAGCAGCGTCGTGCGGAGGCAACCGAGCGGTGGCCTTCGCAGCCGTTTCGTCCCACGCATCGGCCGTGGCTCCATCAAGCGTTCCGGGAACTCCAAGCGGCCAATCAGCGGTGTGAACGGACGCTCCGGTAAGGTTGCGGTGAATTTGGTCAACCATGAAGGGAGAGACAGGCGCCATCAATCGGCAGACGGTCTCGAGGACTTCGTGGAGAGTGTGCTGACAGGACAGTTTGTCATGGCTGTCAGCCTCGTCCCACAAGCGGCGTCGACTCCTTCGCACGTACCAGTTTGAGACGTCGTTGACCATGAACTCCTCAAGGTCTCGACACGCCTTGTGGAATTGCCAGTTGGTGAACTGTTCGTGGTACTCCGTTGCAACGGTGTGCAGGCGTGAAAGCACCCATCGGTCAAGCGCACTGCGCTGGTCGACCGGAACGGTCTGTGCGTTTGGGTCAAAGCCGTCAAGAGCGGCGTAATCGGCGTGGAACTTGTACACGTTCCACATCGTTAGGAACATTTTGGCGTAGGTCTCTCGAACACCGTTCGGGTCGAATTTCATGGGATTCCACGGTGCACCGGCGGTGACCATGTACCATCGAGTGGCGTCGGCACCCTCTCGGTTGAAGTGGTCCCAAGGGTCGACGATGTTGCCACGAGACTTGGACATCTTTTTCCCCTCGGCATCGAGAATCAATCCAAGGGAAAGGCATCGCTTGTACGCCATGTCGTCAAACACGGTGGCCGAAACGGCCAGCAGCGTGTAGAACCAACCTCGCGTTTGGTCAACACCCTCGCAGATGTAATCCACCGGGAAAGAGGCGTTGAAGGTGGACTCGTTGTCAAACGGGTGATGCCACTGGGCGAAGGGGGCGCACCCTGAATCGAACCAACAGTCCATCACGAAGGGTTCTCGCTGCATCGGCTCACCGGACTCCGAGACGAGCGTGAAGCCGTCAACGATGGGTCGGTGAAGATCCACGTCGTCCGGGCAGGGCGGATTCTCGATTCCAGCGGCCACAGCCTTGGCCACTTCCTCCTGAAGTTCTTTGATGGAACCGACGCATTTCATTTCGCCGTGTTCGGTTCGCCAAACGGGCAGCGGTGTGCCCCAATAGCGCTCTCGTGAAATGGCCCAGTCCTTGACGTTTCGCAGCCATTCACCGAATCGACCTTCACCAACCCAGTCGGGCGCCCACTCAACTTGGCCGTTGAACTTCAGAAGGTTCTCCTTCACAGCGGTCATGCGCACGAACCACGAATCCATGGCGTAGTAGAGCAGAGGGTGGTCGGTGCGCCAGCAATGCGGGTAGTCGTGGAGGTAGTCTTTCTCACGATAGAGCAACCCGCTGTTGGGCCCGGTCCCGTTGCTGCCCTTCGGAGCACTCAGGAGGGCGATGATGCTCTCGTCGCAGTCTTTGACGTACTTGCCGTCGAGCTCAGGGTGGGTCCCGGTCACGAAGGACCCGTCCATTCCCACGGTGTGGTGGGCTGGAAGGCCCGCGTCCATGCCGAGGTTGTAGTCGTCTTCACCGTACATCACCGCCGTGTGAACGACACCGGTTCCGTCGGTCGTGGTGACCCAGTCCGCTGCCAAAACGGTCCAAGCGGTGTCCGAATCGCCCCGAGGAACGGCCTCGGGGAACAGGGGTTCGTAGGCCCGTCCAACCAGGGACGAACCGGGAAATTCTTCGACAATGTCAACGTGGTGGCGCAGCACTTCTTTCATGAGGTCCTTGGCGAGGATGATCTCTTCCCCAACATCGGCTCCACCGGCTCCGGTCCACGCTTCGCCGGCCGCCTCCTTGATGCGGCATCGAACGTAGGTTACCTCCGGTCCCACCGCCAAGCCAACGTTTCCAGGAAGCGTCCACGGCGTGGTGGTCCACGCAAGGATGGATGCCTCCTCGTCGGCGAGTTTGAACTTCACATACACCGACGGTTCTTCCACTTCCTTGTAGCCAAGAGCGACTTCGTGACTGGAGTACGATGTCCCTGTTTGCGGGCAATAGGGCAGGACCTTGTGGCCGCGGTAGAGCAGTCCTTTGTCGAACATTTGCTTCAAAGCCCACCACGCAGATTCCACGTAGTCGTTGTGCAGGGTGACGTAGGGGTTGTCGAGATCCACCCAGTAGGCCATACGCTCGGTCATTTCTCGCCATGCAGCCTCGTACGTCCACACCGATTCTCGGCAGGCCTGATTGAATTCGGCCATCCCGAACGCCTCGATGGCTTCGTTGCTCATCAGGTCCAGGCGTTTCTGAACCTCGATCTCGACGGGAAGACCGTGGGTGTCCCAACCGCCCTTTCGCTCGACGAGGAACCCTTCCATGGCTTTCCATCGGCAAACGAGGTCTTTGAAGGTGCGAGCAACAACGTGGTGTATGCCCGGTTTGCCGTTGGCGGTTGGAGGTCCTTCAAGAAAAATAAAGGGCGCGTTTGTTCGGCGGCGATCGATGGAGGCTTGGAAGGTCTTTTCCGCTGCCCATTGCTCAAGCAAAGCGGTTTCCAGGTTCACGGCGTTCAATTCTCCCGCAGGTGAAGGTTGAGCCATGTTTCACCCACCAAGGGCTCGGTTTTGAACACTACTCCAGATTTTGTTCATTTTCCTTGAGTCGCAACACAATCCAAGGTCAGGAACGGACGATGGTGGACCGATTGAATCGGCAAGTTCGAAAATCACGAAGGGGTTCCTTCAAGTCCTTCAACGGGCACCACAACCCATGGCGGGTAGGCGTGGCCATGCACAGGCCGTAGGCTTGGTGCTCTTGTTCGTCATGAGCAGTTGGCTCAGTCTGGTCGCACCTGCGACCGAACCCGCCACCGAACTTGACGCTGAAAACGCTGTGCTGCAGGTTGGTCAAGGGGAAAGCCTCAACCTGACGCTCACGACGTCCCCGAACACACAATTGACGTTGGATTTGGTCGACGGCGAGCCACTGGTCAGCGCCGAAATGAACTTCACGCCTCGCGTGCTTCCCACCCAATCCGGATTCGTCTGGGACGAAGCGGCCGATTGGAACCACCCCGACGCCATCTCCAACGGTTCAACCGTGTCGGCCACCAACGGAGCCCTTACGGGTTCCTCCCCCGGTCTTCTTTGGGACTTCAACACCAACAACCAGGGTTGGACCTTCTCAAACTCGTACACCGGTCGCGTCACCAGCCCGGCCTGCGGCTACAACGGGACCTCCGGTGGTGCGCTTCGCACGTACGCAGGGTCAACCTACGGGACCTCACCCGTGGTCAACCTCGCCGGTGGGTCAAACGTCCCGTTCCATGCTTGGGTTCACGAGGGCCGGTCGGGGTGCGGGGAAACACCTGACACGAACGAGAACCTTCAATTTCAGTACAAAGCGGCCAGCGGAACCTGGACCCTCTTTCACACCTTCACGGCAGCCGGATTCGGAGGCTCGCCCAAAACCAATTTCCAGTACATGACCACGCTACCCGCAGCGGCTCTGCACGCCAACGCTCAATTCCGAATTCACCAAACCAGCGGAAGCGGCACCTGCTGCGACTATTGGTTTGTGGACGACATCCACATCGCAACCCCACCCGAGTCGAACTGGACCAGCCCGACCATGGGGCACAAAGCCGGCTCAACCCAGCCCCTTGCCGAGGACACCTACGCTCCGTTGCACATTGAGGCCGATGTGCCTGAAGGCGCGTTCCTCAACTGGTCGGTGCTCAACACCGCTGGCGAGGTCCTCCCCGGCATGCACGGTTCAAACGACGTGCTCGTTCCGTTGAATCTTCTGGACCACACCCTCGTCGATCAGTTCCGAGTGCATCTTGAATTCCGAGGCAGCGCCAACGGCATGCCAGAGGTTCACTCCATGGCCGGAGACGGCGCTCACAGGGAGCGTTTCATCACGGACCCAAGCGAGCGCGGTTGGGTGTTGAACGAATCTGTTTACGCAGCGGGCATTGGTGTTTCTGGTCTTGCGAACGCCTCGCTCACCAGCCCGTGGATGCTGGCCAACGCTCCGCTGTACGACGCCATGTTGGACGGCGCGCTCATCGACGGTCAAGCACAGGTTCGGTTTCATCCCAACCAACCGTGGACCAACGTCACCCTACCGTTTGTTCCTCAAATCGACCAGTCTTCCGTGGGCATGCAGGTGCGAATCGTCGCCCAGCCACCGGCCGACGGGAACATGAGTAACTTCTCGACGTGGACGGTTGAAGCTCTCCACCTCAACATGTACGGGGGACAACACCCAGCACGACCCATGCTTGATTTCAACCTCGATCAGCGATACGAATGGGGTGGAGAGGACGGTCGGGTCGGCACCTGGGGTTGGCAGGACCGCTTCGCAAACGGTGCTGAACGCATGGAACTCAGTCTCACGTCGGGAGCACCCAGCGATGCTCGTTTGTGGGTACCTCAGGACGATTTGACGTCGTTTGGATTTGGTTATGCAGCGGAAGCAGGTAACGTGTTGGACATCGCCCTGTTCGTGCAGAACACCTTGGTGGCCAATCGCACCACCAACGGGACCATGGCGGGGCAGTTCCACCTGAACGCATCGGAATTGACCTCGTTCACCGACGCGCTCGCCAACACCGGTACGTCGGTGAACATCCTCGGAACGGACTTCACGGAAGCCAGAATCGAAGTCTCCGGGAACGGTGTCACCGTCCTTGCAGGTCTCCGAGCGTCCTACCCCGCAGCGCACAACGTCGTTGCGTCCGCCGATTCATCCTTCGTCATGGGGGTCAATGAAGCACGAACAACCGTGCAGCCCGTTGGAGGTGTGCAATCCATTCCTTTGCCGTTTATGGCTGAAGAGCGAGGTGGACTCACGGTTGAGGTGGTCAGTCTCCAAACCTCGAGCACGGTCACGCTCCAAGACGGCGCCATGGTCGACGCTCAACCCGTGTTGACCCCGTCCAAGGAATGGCAAACAATCACGACCGAATACCGAGTCATTGGAGGCACGGTGACCCACCACCGCCTCGACCTGTTCAGCAAAACGAACCAGGCCACGCTCTTGTTCCCGTCCGTCGGCGGCGGTCCAGCTGGTCTTGGCGATGCGTCGATGATCGACCTGCATCCGACCGACGCCATCGTCATCACGGAGGACGGAACGAGCGTCATGACCAACATCCCCTTCCGGCTCCGACCCACGTGGGACGACGAATCCCAACTCACCGTCACCTCACGACTGGTGTTGCAAAGCGGCGTGATTTCCATTCCGTTTTCCCACACGTGGGGCGGTGGGAGCACGCAGGGCTATGAAAACGACCTCGAGCTGAAATCCGTCGTGTTCTCGGAAGACAACCTACCGATGGACCCGGCACGCCAATATCTGCGTGGGGGGGAGAGCATGAACATCTCCGTCGAGGTTGGGTTCGAAGGCGTCAACGAGCGTCGTGGGTTCGTTGACGGTGATGCAGAGGTGACCCTCTACAGAGACGGGACGCCGGTTCGCAACACCACCCACCTCGACGGGTCGTACTGGAACTTCACCGAAACCATCCCCTTCACCTACGGTGACGTCACATGGGACATTGGCTTGGTGTCGTTGAACGGCTCTTCGGTGGTGGAACCGGGCATGTTGAGCCGGACCTTTACCGTGGATTCTGTCAAGCCTCGGGTGATGTCGACATCGATGCATCGTTACGACCACCGGACGCCGAGCCCCACTCAGGTCGTCCAGGTCACCATCAGCGACCAACCCGTCCTGCCCAACGCCATGACGGCCATGGTCTGGAAGGAGTGGTCCGACGATGCGAACAGCAACGGCTGGCCCGATGCCGGTGAATTCGGGCCCGTTCCGATGCTCGTGCCGACCGACCTGAACGCCAATCAAGGCGTTTACACCCTCATGATGGACGACACCTCAGGAGATTTGGGCGACAAGATCGCTGTTTATCTCGACGGAACCGATCCTTCCGGCTACACCATCCAAGACGGCGGCAGCGCCGAAGAGGACGAGCAGCTGTTCACCTACCAGTTGGCCATTGACGGAGCGCCGGATCTTCCGACCGATGCGTTTGCGTGGTCCGCAGGCAGGATGGCCTGGCTCCACCCTGCACAGCCCTACGAACTCAACGTGAAAATCACCGAACCAAACGGTGGCTCGGATTTGGCAACGGTCGAGGTCATGCTGGCAAGCAACCAAGGCAGCGATTCGATGAGCATCGAATGGTCCTTTGAGACCGGAGATTGCACCACCTCATCGACGCACCTGATCATCGACCAGTGCACCATGCTGGGTGCGAACGGCATCGCTGACCCCTATGAAAGAGATCTGAATCTCAACATCCACCTCCGTCTCGGATGGAACACGCCGGACTTGGGCGACAACCGTCGAGAACCCGCTATTCTGGTGGTCGACCGTGCCGGTCAAGAAGAAATGCGCAATTTCCCCGAGCATCGCTGGCGGTTCTCAGCCGGGTTGGGCGTTCCAGAAGAAACCGTCTCGCTCTACCTCACCCGAGGGTCGTTCCTGGGCGATGGTGCCCGTGTGACGCCGTTGACACCGATGGAAATCTCGGGAGGTCTGGTCTTCACGGAGACGTCAACCGTGCCCGCCTTTGAATGTCAGGTGGACGTTCTCTTTGCCGGGCAAACCATCGCTGCCGTTGCCAAAGAAGGGGTGTGGTCCGTGGCCTTGAACGCTCCAGCCAGCTCCGGCTCCGTGCCCATGACGTGGGAAGTTGGGTGCCTTCAGGGGCAAGGTGTTGACACGACCGACCAGGAAACCTCCGTCAAGTGGATCGTGGTTGACGGCACCGGTCCAGAACCCCAAGAAGTCCTTTCACCACGTCCCCGTGCCGTGTTGGGCGGTGAAAACCACGAAGTTCGAGTGGTCGTTCAGGAACTTGGCGGTCTCGACCTTGCATCGCTTGAACTCGTGTGGCAGGTTGAGGACATTGAAACCGGCGACATCGTTCGTTCGGGTCGCGAGGCGCTCGAACTTGAGGGCCTGGCCATCGATGGCCTGCGTCTCGAACTGGTGGGCGACATGAACCTCAGTTCAATCACCAACGAGATGCTCATCGACCGGATGGAGGTCAAATTCAGCATCGCAGGGCGCGACCTCGCCGGCAACGCCGTCACGGGACTGAATGGGAATCTGAACAACCCCTTCCTCGCCACGTGGAACATGGAATGGCTTCAGCCGAAATTCACCGTTGCGCCGTCGTCCCTGACCTACTCGCGCTTGTTGATGGAAGTGGGCGATACCACCTCCATTCAACTCGAGGTTGAGAACATCGGTACGCTTGAGGGTGAGATCGGCGTTGTGTTCCACAACGTCAACGCTGCAGGCGACCGAACGCTCATCCAGCGGTCGACCCTGACGGCCGAAGCCGGCACGCTCGGCATCCTTGCCGTTGACTGGCGGACGGAAGATGCCGGCATTCAGTGGGTTGAAGCCACCCTCGACAACGGGATGACGGCCAGTGGCCCCACCATCAACGTACGAGTTGCAGAAGAGCCAAGTTTCTCTGAGAAGGTGTTCGGCGACGTCAACCCCATCATCGGCAGCATCACCGGGCTTCTCCTGGTCGCAGTGGTCGTGTCCTTGCTGGCTTGGATGCGGCGAATGACCGTCAATCAAGGCTCGAAATCCGATTACGATTGGGACGAATATTCCTCGGAGTTTGAGGACGACGACGACGACTTTGACGACGATGACGACGATAACGGCGAGACAACGGCGCCCTCCGCCGGAGAAAGCGTCGTCACCGCCCAAGCCTCTGCTGCGTCCACCAACGAAGCAGAAACGGACTGGATCATGGGTTCGGACGGATACTGGTGGTACCACGACAAAGCCAAGAACGAGTGGTGGTACAAGGATGCCAACGGTGAGATCGTGAAGCATCCGTGACATCACGGGGTGATGGTTTGAGGAAGGTTGGATTGTTGCAACTTGACCCTACGGTGGGTGATTTGGAGCAGAATTGTCACCGCATTGCCAACCTTGCAAAGCAGGCTGAAGAAGCCGGTGCAGTGCTTGGCGTTTCCACCGAACTTGCGGTGTGTGGCTACCCGCCTCGCGATCTCCTGATGGAACACGACTTCGTCGAGCGGTCGATGAAAGCAGCGTTGAGCGTTCCCACCAACCTACCGGTGTTGGTCGGAACGCCGATCCCGGCTGAAGACGACCGGATGCTGCCCACCAACGGGGTGGTGCGAGCCGGACCGCCGTCCACCAGCATCACCGGCGACGAGCACAGCCGAATCGTGGCCGAGAAGCAACTTCTCCCGACGTACGACGTGTTCGATGAAGCTCGCTATTTTTCGCCCAAAAACCGCTCTGGGCTCGCTCGTTCCGTCGGAGGTTTGACCCTGGGTGTGACGGTGTGCGAAGACGCATGGCAATCGGCAGGGTTGACTCCATCGGCCTACGCCCAAGACCCCATTGAGCACATTGCAGGCTGGTGTCGACAAGGGGTGGCCATCGATGCCACCGTCAACCTCTCTGCCTCACCGTTCCACACGGAGAAGTTCACCACCCGGTTGGCCGTTGCACGGCATGCTGCCTCCGTGTTGAATCACCCGTTTTTGCTGGCCAATCAGGTTGGAGGCAACGACGATCTCTTGTTTGATGGACGAAGTTTGGTGGCCTGGCCGGACGGCCGAGCAGTGATTGCCCCGTCGTGGCACGAAGGCGTCTTGATGGTCGACCTTGCGGACCCAGACTCGTGTGCGTGGGTGAGCAGCACAGAGGGTGACGCCCTGAGCATCGGGTCGACGGACCTCATGGTTCTCGAGGCCGGCGACGACGGGTCGGCGCTTGTTGACACCATCGAAGAGTTGACCAATGCGGTGGTGTCGGGTCTTGCCGATTATTGCAGAAAGTCGTCCATTCACTCGATCGTTCTCGGGCTTTCAGGCGGCATCGATTCCGCCGTGGCCGCCTGCGTTGCAGCAGCTGCGATCGGTGCCTCGAAGGTCACAGGACTGGCCATGCCGAGCCGCCACTCTTCTCAGCATTCCATTGACGATGCAGTCCACACCGCCGAAGCCCTCGGTTTGGAACATCGTCTCCATGAAATCGACGCCATGCACGCAAGCGTCGAGACCGTGATTGGTGATGTGCTTTCCAACGGCCATCCAGTGGCTGGAGAAAACCTCCAATCCCGCCTGCGCGCCATTGTGGTGATGGGCTACGCCAACGCCAACGGTAGCATGGCCATCACCACCGGCAACAAATCCGAAATTGCTCAGGGCTATTGCACGCTTTACGGCGACATGGCCGGTGGCTACGCTCCCCTCGGCGACGTGTACAAAATGGACGTGTACGCCATGGCGGACTTCTTCAACCAGCGTGCGAAAGCGGAGGGCTTACCGGCGCCCGTTTCGGATTCCACGATGACCAAACCGCCCTCCGCCGAGTTGGCTCCGGACCAAACCGACCAGGACACGTTGCCTCCCTACGACCTGCTTGACGATGTCCTGCGTAGCCACATTGAAGGCGGTCTGAACGCAGACGACCTGGTGGCGGAGGGCTTTGATGAGCCCGTGGTCATGGACGTTTTGCAGCGCCTTGAGCGAAACGAACACAAACGGTGGCAAATGCCGCCAGCGCCTCGCGTCTCTCGCCGAGCGTTCGGTCAGGGCTGGCGCCGCCCCCTCGCTTCAAATCACGATTGGCGACGGCCCGGTTGATGGCGGTGGCCTCAAGAACTGGATGCAGCAGGCAACGATGTGCCATCGGCCATCACCAACATCGCTGGCTACCGGTTCGTCGACCTTGTTGACCTCGACCGGCTGCAGTCCGTTTTCCGAAGTGTTTGCCTTGATTTAGGTCTCAAAGGCACGGTGCTCTTAGCACCGGAGGGCATGAATTTCTATGTGGCCGGTCCGGCCTCCTCCATCGATGGATTTGTGCAGTTTCTCGGGAAGGACAAACGATTTGCAGGCATTGGAATCAAGCGTTCCTTCACCGACTATCAGCCCTTTAACCGGTTGAACATTCGGATAAAAAAGGAAATCATCTCGGTGGGTTTGGACAACATTCGACCTGCCGACACCACCGGGCCGAGCATCGGACCAGCGGCGTTCAAAACCATGCTTGACAACGGGGAATTCGTCCACGTGTTGGACACTCGAAACGAGTACGAAATGCGAATTGGGACCTTTGAAAACGCCATCAACCTCCACCTTCCCTCCTTTCGGGATTTCCCTGCCGCTGTGGCCGAACTTCCACCCTCCATGAAGGACGAGCCCATCGTGATGTTTTGCACCGGCGGTATCCGTTGCGAGAAAGCCAGCGCCATCATGATGGAGGCCGGTTTCACCAACGTCAAGCAGCTTCGGAACGGCGTGTTGGGCTATTTCGAACAGGTCGGCGGAGCCCACTGGACCGGTGATTGCTTTGTGTTCGACCAGCGGGTTGCGGTCAACTCAGCCCTCGAAGAGACCGATGTCGTGGTCTGTTTTGCCTGCCGTGAACCCCTCACGACGGAGGAGCAAACCTCCCCCGACTACGTTGTGGGCGTTTCGTGNCCNTACTGCATCGGTCGCANCAAGGTCGTTCCGCTCAGCGATGGATGACGATCCAATCGTCCGAGAGTTCACCGTGACTCCAGCGATGCCATTCATGGCCATGCTCGCCGTTGTGAGCCAAAAACCACGCTTGCGTTGGCGAAAGAACGAGTTGGCCGTAGGTCATGGCGTCCGAGGAGTTCCCGGCACCTGACCACGGGTCGTACACAGGTCGAATCGCATCACCTTCCACCGCCCACAGCACAACGCCGCTCGGGGCTCCTTCCACCGTTCCGTCGCTGACCACCAGCCACCCGTCCCCAACCGCCGCCAAACCTCGTACGTCCGAGGCCATCATGCCCGGTGTTAAATCGTGAAGAACACGGCTGTTTTGCGGCGTTCCGTCGGTGATGCAGACCTCCAACCCCGTGCTCGCCGACATGCAGTCAAACAACAATCGATCCCCCGTGTTCGCCACGCCGACTTGAGAACCCGGGGCCAGCAGGGAGGTGCTCAATTGCAGGGTGATGCCGTTGGCCAAGTTGGTCGTCCACAAACGTGGCTCACCGGCGACGGTTTCAGCGTCGTAAACGAGGTTGTCGCCGATCAGATGAAGCCCCATGCCCTCACCGAGCTTGGTGTCGCCCGACGGAGGAGCGATGGAGGTCAACCAGGCGTGCGTGCCGTTGTCGTTGAGCCGGAGCACCTGCTTGACTCCACCACGTGATGAGGACGCCAACAGGTCGTGCTCATGTCCGACCGGATGCGAGAGTTCGATGCTTCCAAAATCGTTCACCGCCCATGAGGTGAACTCGCCGTCGCCGTCCACTCGGTAGGGCTCCACGTCTCCGTTTTCGTCCATTGCGCTGAACCAGACAAACCGCTCATCGGTGTGCAACCACGCCTCCCCGATGTTGGTCAACCCCTCGAAGTGTGCGGACATGGCCTGTTGGACCTCTGCGTTCCAAACCGGCGCTGTGAGCCAGTTGCGAAGGTCCGTGCCGTTGGTCCAGAGCAGTTCATTGGTGGGGGAGCGAACCAGCAGCCCCTCGGCCCAAGGCACGGCGAGGTTCGTCTCCACCGATCCCAACGCAGCGGTCCCGTTGGTGGTTCCATCGCTGACCCAGAGTTGCCGTCCGTTCGCCCCGTCGGTGGCGTCAAACACCACCGCAGCACCGTTGCTGACGCTGTTGAACCCGAGGTCTCTGCCGGGGCTGGCGTCCCCGCTGGGATGCAGATCAACGACCAGTTCCGTGCGGTTCGTCTCCGGCAGATGCACGTGGAGCTCGCACCCGTTGACGCCGTCGTTACCAGCAAACACAAACGCTCGTGCGCCGTCGAGCCAAGTCGCTGCGTCGCACCCGGTCGTGAAGGAATTCCCCACGCCGGGAACAAGGTCCGTCACCCGAGTCGAGCGCAGAGGCTCAAAGCAGAAGTTCAGCGTCTCTCGGACTTCGGCCTCTTCCAGAAGCCCGTTGTTCGCGGCCTGCTCGTCTCCATCGTCGACACCAAACCGAATCACAAAACCGTCCGCACACACGTAGGCAGGAGCGGGCACCTTGTCGACCAGAGCGCTGACTCCGCTCGTTCCGTGTGTTCCGTTCAACCCCTCCACGCCGCGCACGCCGTTGCACAGCATGGCCTCCGAGACCACCTCCTCCTCGTCCAGCAGTTCGTTGAGGTCGAGGTCGAGACCGGTTTGTATCTGCGTCCCGCCGGCTGAGCACGTGTTGTTTCCAATCGGAATCACGGCCGTCGTCATGCGTTGAGGCACGGCGTCCAAACCGCTGACCCCCGCTTGGCCTTGAGGCCCGGACAGGCCGCGTAAGCCGTGGCAAAGGGTGGTGGTGTCCTGCCGTTCACCGCTGTCCAACACCCCGTTCTCATCGACGTCAAAGCCTGTGTGAATTCGAAACCCTCCTTCGTTGCAGGGGGGTTCGGATTGGAACGGTTCGGATTGAACCAGCCACGGGGTGGCCGCAGTGCGCTCAGCCGTTTGGTTGAGGAGGGCGTGATTGTAGGCCGAGAGGAGGAGCACCGTGATGAGCGTCAAGGATTGCACCACGGTCAACCATCGGCGATGTTGATGCTGGTGTGTTGCGCCTTCGTGGTTGGGCTGTTCATCGAGCGGTGGTTGTTCGTACACCTCGTTTTCAGTGGATGCTTGCATGAACCGACTCATCAACATCAACGGTTGTTAATCTACTCCCTGCGGAGCCTCAAAGATTGCGGTGGAAGGGGTGAGTTCATGAGGCTTCATCTCATGGGATTGGCATGGAGCCTCCCGAACGGCTGCTGGACCAGTTGGCCGGCGCCGAAGGAAAGACACGCCAAAAGGCGGCTCGTCTGGTCATCGACCTTGCCGACACGGCCAAAGCCGAGGGCTACATCCCGGCGATACACGCCCACGTATCGGGCGTTTCAGTGATCACGGGAGGGCACGGGCTTCGACGTTTCCTGAAGGATTTGTCAATGGACGGCGACGGACATGTCGCCATCCCCACCACCCTAAACGCTGCGGGTTGCGATCGGGAGAAGATGGAAGAGATGGACATCGCGTGGCCTGATTTCCTCGAGCAGCAATTTGAGATTGTTCAGGCCTATGAACGCCTCGGAATCGACGCAACCTTGTCGTGCACACCTTACGACCGTGGCATCGAAGAGGAAAACGGCATTGCGACCTGGGCGGAATCAAACGCCGTGTGTTTCTCCAACACGTGGACGTCGCTGATCACCAATCGGGAATCGGGCCTCTCAGCGCTGGCCACCGCTCTGACCGGCTACGCACCGCGTTGGGGCCTTCACTTGGAAAGCAACCGCGTACCCAACATGCGGGTTCACGTGGCCTGCAAAATGGAGCACCTTTCCGATTGGTCGGTGCTGGGTGATTGGATTGGAAAACAGGTGAGGCCCGATTGGAGCATGCCGTACGGCCCCATGCCGTACTTGACGGGTCTGCCCGAGCACATGTCCTTTGCCTCCAAAAAAGCCCTCACGGCCGCTGCCGCCAACTACGGATGCGCCATGCTCTGGGCGGAGGGGCATTCTGCAGCTCCCCCCCTCAAGCGAGACGAGACCGGTTCGTTCCATCCACCGGACGGTGGGTGGCAAGGTGAATTGACGTTCACGCTTGACGATTTGAATCAACGCTACGTTGATCTGGCACCCAAAGGGCAAGTGGATTTGGTTGTTATCGGCTGCCCTCAAGCCAGTCTCGAGGAACTCCGAATCACCGCATCCGCTCTCCGTTCCCACATGGAGATGGGACGACGAATTCCAGACCACCGTTTGTGGGTGTTCACCAGCGGGGAAAACCACGAGCTCGCTCGGTCCGACGGGACCATCGAACTGCTGGAAGAAGGCGGGGCGCTCATTTTGAAAGACACTTGCCCGGAGGTCACGCCGTACAACCGAAGCAAGTACAATCACCTCCTCACCAACTCGCTCAAAGCCGAGCACTATCTGACTTCGGGGTTGAACCGTCTGCCCACATCGGTCATGCCCATCGTTGACTGCGTTGCCCACGCCGTTGACCCGACCCTCATCGAAGGGCCCTCTCCCGTGCTCAACGCCAAAGCTCAACCCCAACACGCCACCTCCAAAACCCACCAGACCGGNGACGCCCTGCTCTCCGGCTCCGGCTTGCGTTCACAGGAGGCGTTCACCGTGCGAGGGCGTGCCNTGGTGACCGATGTCCCCATCACCTACCTCGGCTACGTNAACCGAGACACGGGCGTCGTTGAGGAGCCCGGCCATCCATTGGACGGCGTGGCGATCGCCGACACCGTCCTCGTTTACCCGAAAGGGTCAGGTTCCACCGTCGCTCCATACGTTTTGATGGGGTTGATCTACACCGAACAAGGACCCAAAGCCGTGGTCAATCGTGACATCTGTCCGCTGACGCTTCCGGCGTGCTCCTTGCTTGGACTGCCTTACGGCCACGGCTTTGATGATGACCCGTGCATGACCATCAACACGGGGGACACCGTGGAGTTCAGGCGCACGAAGCACGGCGTCGAGCTTGAGGTCTTGGAGCGTGTCAATTCGTGAACAGGAACGTGGTGGTCACCGGCGGGGCGGGCCTCATCGGTTCGTCGTTGGTGAATCGCCTCCTCGACGAAGGTCATCGCGTGGCGGTGTTGGACAACTTTTGGCGCGGTTCACCCGACAATCTGACCCACGTGAAGGACCATCCACGCCTTAGGATTGTTGAGGGCGATGTTCTGCATGAAACCGACCTTCAGCGGTGTTATGAGGCCTTGGGGAGCGTTGACCTCATTCATCATCTGGCGGCCATCAACGGCACCAAATGGTTCCATGAAGCGGCCATCGATGTCATTGACGTCAACGTCAACGGGACGTTAACCGCCCTGCGAAAAGCCATTGAATGGGACGCCCGATTCGTCCTTGCCTCGTCGCCCGAGGCGTACGGAGAAAGCGAGCGAATGCCGTTGAAAGCCGAGGACGAAAGTCGATTTCCGTCCGCCGCCGTTCATCAACGCTTTTCCTACGGGGCCAGCAAGTACCTCGACGAGGTCGCTGTGCACCACGCTGTGGGGCAGGGTTTGGACGCTCGCATCGTTCGCCCGTTCAACGGATACGGTTCAGCTATGGTCAGCGACGATTACGGGCAGGTCGTCGGCATGTTCTTCCGCGCTGTGCTGGAGCAGCGCCCGATGATCGTCCACGGCGACGGGCTTCAAACCCGAAGCTTCACGCACGTCGACGACCTTGTGGACGGCTTCTACCTTGCAGGACAACTTGACCGAGGCGTCGACGGTTCATCCCTTGCTGGGGCGTCGTTCAACCTCGGGACCACCGAGGAAATCGCCGTTCGGGAATTGGCTGAAGCGGTGAACAGAACCGTGGGCACCATGGCTGTGGACATGGTGCTCGGGGGGGGACATCCAGGCGATTCCAACCGTCGCTTGCCCGATGTCTCCACCGCATCCACACAGCTCGGATGGTCGTCGTCCACGACCTTGGAAGCGGGTCTAGCACGTGTGTGGGCTCGGCTTCACACGGGCCCGTAGTGCTTCAGCACGCGCTGGGTCCAGCCCTGAGGGGAGGGGGTCATGTCGTCTCGTCCGTGCTGACACAACACGTCGAGACCGCCGGATGGGAGTGTGCGAGTGGAAAACCAGACGGCGTTCACCCGGAGCACGACCAAGATGGCCACTGCATCGGGCAGTGGATGTTCTTGGACGTACGTTGCTTCGATGGCAGCCACCGACTCGTGCATGAGGAGCGGTTGCCCTTCGACGGTTTTCATTTCCAACAGTGCTCCTTCGTCCTCGCCTTTCGGAAGGGGGGTTGCCGTTTCGTCCACGATCGCTGCGCCTCGGGGCGTTGGCGGCATGACGTTGAGCAGAACGGTGCCGGTTTGTCGCAGATTTTCCAGGGTGTCTCGTGGTCGCTTGTCCTTGTGTATGGAAAAGGAGGCGGTCAGATAGGGGGGCGCAGTTGAGACTTGCATCACCGAAGAAAGCGGCGCGAAGTTTCGTGCACCGTTTGCGTCGTTCGTTCCAGCGACGACCACGGGCCGGGGCGAAAGGACGCTGTTGAGCCAGCTGCTTCGCTCAACGTGTTCCATGGCGTCAGCGTCCAGCCTGACCAGCGGGGGTTCGTGCTCGTTGGCTTTGCCTTCGAACCATTTGTCGAGCGTCCCGTTGGCGATTTCCTCCAGCGCGTGTTCGTTGAACTCAATGTAAGCGTTCCACTTTGGGATGTCGTCCAAGTCTCCACGTTCTTGCTTGCGTTTGATGGAGGCCTGTGCGTACGCGTTGCACTTCTTGAGAAACGCTGCGACGGTTGTACGTTCATCGGTCATGGTGCGTCCCTCGTTTTGCATCGTAGTCGTCCCTTGTCATCAAGAACACGGCGGGGTTTCCTCCCCAGACTTCTCCAGCTGGGAGCGGTTTGGTCAACACGGCACCGGCCGCCAGGACCGCTCGTTCTCCGACGTCGTTTCCTGGGATCACGGTTGCATTACCACCGACCACAGCATCGTCGCCCACGGAGACGGGTTGCCATTTTGTTCGGTCGCCTGAAGGGGGGAACTTGTCGTTGAGGATCACCGCAGCTGGGCCTATGAACACTCGAGCACCCAATGTGCACTCGTCGGCAATGTACGCTGCACCCTGAATTTTGCAGTCGGGACCCAGCGTCACGCGCTGACCGATGTGAGCCAGCGCTCCAATTGAGCAGTTGGTCCCGACGATGGCGTTTCTTCCGATGTGACACGGCCACCATGCGACGCTGCCGCCGTCAAGGTCAATGCGCTGTCCGGTCAGTGGGACATCGTTCATGAGGTCGTCCTCACTCGCCCAGTCCGAGTTCACGCATCAACATCCCAACGTGGCCCTTGGCCTTGACGTTGTACCGACACCACTTCAGGGTGCCATCGGGTTGTATCACGAACGTTGAGCGTGCGCTCCCCATGTATTCTCGTCCGTAGTTCATCTTCAGGCGCCACGCTCCGTAGGCTTGGTGCAAACTCAGGTCCTCGTCAACAAGGAGGGGAAAATTGAGGTCCTGCTTCTCGACGAACCGTGCGTGGGACTTTTGGGAGTCTTTGGAAACGCCGATGACAACGAGGTTTTCACCGTTCAAACGAGCCATGTTGTCTCGGAAGTCACACGCCTGCGTGGTGCAACCCGGCGTGGAGTCTTTGGGGTAAAAGTAGAGAATCACGGTTTTTCCGGCGTCGAGATAGGTTTTGAGGGAATGCTCGTTTCCTTGTTCGTCGATGGCCGTGAAGACGGGGGCTGCGTCGCCAGGGTTGAGTTGAACCGTGTCTGTCATGGATGTGTGTCGGTCCCTGGCCACTAAAGCAGTTGCTTTGAATTTTCATACAAATCCAGGACTCCTGCGTCCTCGAATCGGCCGCCATGGAGCGATTATGCGTTTTGAATAAAATATGCCTCATATTGGGTATTTGAGGGTGGAGTCACCGATTCTTTGAATAACTGTCAGTGCACAGAAGAACCTATGGTCGGCGTACGCATGTCTCGCAGAGCGCGTCGACTGTTCAAGAAAATTCAACGCGCTGACACCAAGTACAGCCTTCAAGAACTCGCCAGCGGCATTCAGACCGAAGTTGACAAGCGACTGCTGAGCTACGACGAGGCCTTGATGCTGGGCAACATGATCCAAAACCGGGCCGATCAGGTACCGGGCGATTCGATCGTCTACGCCATCTCTGACCGGGACGCCTACCGGCGAACCCTTGAACTGTACCTCCGTGACGCCCTCCTGACTCGTACCGAGCAACTTCTTCTCTGGGAGGAACGGCGCCGACTCGGCATCTCCGACGGGGAGCACGAGGCGCTGATGAATCAACTCATGACCCAGTGGAAGCGGCAGGGTCGATCGGTGACCATCGACCGCTTCACCAAGCCTGAATCTGGAGGTGCCGATTCTGTCTAAAACGACCGCCCCTCTTGCTTTGGTTGCGGTGTTGCTCATCAGTGGATTGACCCCTCTGGTCGTGGCGGACAGCGGTCGCTCCACGCCCGACTTCGTCATCGCATCCTTCACGCTTGACGACGCAGGCTCCATCAGCGTGGGCGGTACGGTTGAGGCCGAGGACGCCACGCACGTGGTGCGCATCCAAGTCCAAAACATCGGGTTAGGAGCGGGCCAAGCCGACCTTTCGCTGTTGCTGCAAGGCACCGCTTCCTCAGGGGACGTGGTGCTGGATACAACCGACCTCGGCGTCATCGGTGCCGGCGCCTACAGCGCAGTCACGGTGTTCTCCTGGCCCGCAACACTCGGGGCCAATCAAATCCTCAAGGCTCGCATCAGCTCAACCATGGACGCCAACACAGCCAACAACGAGGACCAGAAAGTGATCAACGTGAGTCGCTATCAAAACAGCAGCGTTCACAACTCAAACATACCCGGCTACGGGTCTTCAGGGGGAAGCGTGGTGTGGTCTCAGACCCTGCACGACTTCACGGTGGACATGATCAACACGGGGGTTAAGAGCCAAAACGCCAAAATTTTTCTCAACTTTACCGAAGTCGGGGACCCGAGCAACACCTTCTCCGAAGAGTCCCTTCCCCAACCCGCCATCGCCCCGGGCTCTCTGCACAGCCCTTACACGCCCCAAGCCATCACCATGGAATTTGACGCCACGGCGCGGTCCGGTCAGTGGGACGTGACGGGGGAGGTGCACGTCGCAGGCACTGCATGGTCAACCTCCATCTCGTTCTTGAGCACCCGCGTCGTCTTCTCAAATTACGACTTCACACTGACCGCTGCTCACGACCGAAGCGTTCAGGCGGGGCAGACGGCGGCGCTCACCTTTGTCGTTGAAAACACGGGCGTCAACGTTGACATCTACAACGTCGGTGTCGTGGATGTTCGTGGCTGGGTCACGGCCACCTCACCAAGCCCCTCAACCGGCACGGTCTCGCCCGGCTCCGTCGCCTTCATCACCGTTGATGTCACCGTCCCTGGCGATGCACTGCTTTCCCACGCCGAAACCGTCACCCTCACCCTCACGTCCACCAACGGAGGGTTCGGCAAGACCGTCTCAACCACCGTGCTGACCGGGGAATCCTACGAAGGTACGGTCACGATGGACAGCGACACAAAACCGCTCACGCCCGGCAGCCCCACGCCGCTTCAAGTTAAGGTCCAAAACGACGGGAACGCCCCCACGTCGTTCGTCCTGACCGCAGGCATCACGACCAACCCAATCAACTGGGATCTGTCGTTCAGTTCCACCACCACGGGCATCCTGCTCTCTGGAGAATCCGTCAATGTTACTCTGACGGTTACGCCTCCTATCATCAAGAACCCGATCGTTGACGCCGAAGAAAACGAGGCCGGAGACACCATGTCCATTTGGGCCCAAGCCGCTTCGGTCGACGGCGGCATGCCCAGCCTCGGCGCAACCCCCGTCCGCATCCTTCCGGTGATCGTGGTTGACCCTGGCTTGCCCGTCGAAACCATCGACGTCTCCGTTGCCGAACTCATCCAAGCTCAGCAGGGTCAAGGTCTTGAGGCCATTCTCAACCTCGACGTTGAGGTCCGCCACAACCTGAAGACCGAGCTCAGCGAGACCGTCAACACCACCCTTACGCTGGGAACGCCGGTGTTTACCTCCGATTCTTCCGGTGGCTTTGATGAGGCGGACCGATGGTCGGTGGGGCTCACTCCGACCTCAATACCCAACATGTCCCTTGGTCAAACCAGTCTCGCCGTTTTGACGGTCCAAGGGCCTGCAAACGAGTATTCAGTTTCAGGTTCTCTCTCCATCCCCATCACAGCGACACCGACCCTGAGCGCCGCACACGCCAGCTCAAGTGTCATCCCCTCCGCTATTTCTCAAACTCTCATCATCAACATCCCGCCCGTGTTGGGGGTTGAGGGCCACAACGGGACCGTCGTCGATGCGATGGTCGGTGAGGAGGAATCCTTTGATATCGATTTGTCAAACACGGGCAACAACATGACCTCTTACCGACTGGTCTTGAACAGTAATGTGCCCGACGGCTGGTCCGTCTCGTTTTCGTCCTCCAGCATCATGCCGTCGACCACGGTGCTTGACGTGCCTGCGGACGTGGCCGACTACCCGTCGAACGCCACCGACCACACCGTTACGTTCCCTCTCGTGGTCACCACCGACCCCGAAGCCCCCGCCAACAGCATTGGGAACATCGGCATCGATGTCTTCGAAATGAGCACCGGCGTCTACATCGACACCTTCGAGGTTCCGGTTCGTGTCGGCGAACTGGTCAACGCCACCCTCTCTCCTTCCAGTCAGACCGTGAATCTGTCCATCGGTGAAACCATCACCACGTCCGTCATCATCAGCAACGTCGGCAACACTCCAGCGACGTTTGGTGTTTACCTCGAAACGTCGAATGCGGGCGAGGTGAACTATGTTCTTGAAACGCCGACCGTCGTTCAAATCGGCGCCGGATACGAATCCACCGTGAGGGTGCGTCTCAACGCGACCAACGAGGCCTTGGCAGCCGCCGACTACTACGCCACCGTCTGGGTGAGCAACGTCGAATCGGGGTTGAATCTCTCAGCGGACATCCTCGGCAACATCAGCGAACAGCACGGCATCGTTGTGACCACCCTTGACGACATTGGTGTCGTCCCGGGCGAAATTGAAACCGTTGATTATGAAATCATCAACCGAGGCAACCTGGTCGAGAACATCATCGTGGAAACCACCGTTGCCGGCGAATGGTCCGTGACGCCCGCCCGCCTCCCGCTCCAGCTTGACGTGGATGAATCCCACAGCGGTTCGTTTGACGTGTCCGTTCCCGCTCTGAGCGACGATGAGGCCATGCTCAACGGTGCTCTCTACACGACCACCATTCGCGTGTTGAACGCAACGACGGAGGAAGTTCTCAAAGAACACCGATTCAATTTCGTCGTGGCGCCCATCTTCATCGTCGAGGTGGAGAATTGGCCCGCCACGATGGACTTCCATCGAGGGATTTCTCGAACATGGGACGTGATCATCACCAACACGGGCAATCAGGACGTCGAAGTCAACCTCACGTACACGCTGCTTCAGGCAGGGCTGAGTGTCCCAAGCACCGATTGGGAAGTTGCGGCAGATGCCCCTACCAGAATTACGCTTGAGCGCAACGTTGCGACAAGCCTGTCCTTTTCCGTGGACAACACGGCCCTCGAACCGCCGCTCACGCTGGCTGCAAATCTCATTGTAAAATTGGACCCCGTCGATGCGAACGTACAGGGAAGCGCGGAGTATTACACGGAGTTGGGCATGAACCGTTTCTTCTCAATGGGCGACACGGAAGTCGAGGGTGCAGAAGGCGTCGACCAGACCTTTTCGATCACGTACTCTCACATACCGACGGGCCTTGAGAGCGCCGTCGCCTACGAACTCGAGCTCTGCAGGGTGAATCGTCTTCTTGACGTGAACGATTTGGGACAAAACGAATCCCTCTACGGCTGGTCCTTTGCGATTCGAGTCGACACCACCGATTATCCGCTCAACATGTCGGCGTTTTGCGGCTCAACTTCACTCGGCCCCGAGTCGCGAATCACACTCCCCACTCGGCAACCTTGGACCACCTCCGACCCGATTCAGTTGATTGTGAGGTCTCCCGAACCCCCCAACATTTTGCCCGGCGATGGATGGGACCTGACCTTCCGTCTCTACCATCCCGACGAAAACGTTGGGTACACCGTGTTCGATGAGGACGTCTTCAGATACGAACTGGCGGTCTACGCCAACCCGAGCATCGCCTCCCAAGGACCAGAAAATCCTGATGAGTTTTACGAAGGTCGAGACACAACCTACTCGGTCGTCGTTCACAACGAGGCCACCGCCATGGCTCTCGGTGTCTCAGCCGCCTTGGACTGCCACGGCGACGTGGAGATTCTTGGTGCACCCGACGCCGTTCCTGCTCTTCTCGCCAACGGTAAGCACACGTTCGTTTGGGACGTTCGCCCGGCCACCATCGACTGGTGGGAGGTCGACAAGGCGATCCGTTGCGATGCTTCACTGTCCTATGTTCATGCCAGTGAAGAGGATCGCTACAAGGGCGACGACACTTCTGCGGGTGTTGGACTTGGTGACGAAACGGTTCAGTCTTGGTCGCCCGATCTTTCCGTCGCATTCGTGGCCTGTGTGATCACTGCTCTGCTCTCGTTCATCTTCGTTCGTCTGGCCAGTCAGTCCGAAAAATGGCAACTTGCAGGGGTGTACGCTGGCGTGGTTGCCTTTGGCTTTGCCTTCCATCTCTTCAGCGTTCAATACTACGGTCCTGCCGTCTTGGCTTTGTGTGCGTTGTGGATATGGCGGATGACGTGGAAGAGCAGCGATGAGTTCCGCTTGATTCACGAGGACTACCAGCGCGCCAGAAAGGGAACGTCCACGGTCTACACCGATCACTTTGAGGCGCTGAAGGACAGCCGCCGACAGCTGACCATCATTTTGTCCATCCCGATTCTGGGCATGCTCGCCATCGTGCTCGGCTTGCCGCCCCAACTCTCGACCGAAGGCAACAACCTCGTCGTGATGGCGGCGTATTTCTTCATCACCATGGCCGGTGTCTGGTACTTCTTGAAGCGGTCCGACAAACTGTACGGCAACCTCTACGGGCGCATGACGGACGCTGAGGTCAAATCCATTCGCATCGAGCGAGATTTGGGCGATCCAGCCCGATTGCTCAACGATCTGGCCGAGGACGGTCTGGACTTCTCCGCCATTCTCGGCGAGAGCGCCTCCGACGTGAGCGCCTCTGCCGCCGAGGAAGAAAAGCAACCGGCGGCGGATTTGGAATTCTCACCCTCAACGGAGGTGGAAAGCGATGCCTGAGGATGCGATGGACGACCTCATGGCCGAGGAGCGAGCGCTCCGAGAAAAGGGGATTCGAGAAGCCTCCCAGACCCTGGAGCGCATTGCCCGTCAGGCAGCACGAAGGGAAAACCCGTCTCTCGCCGAATCCGAAATGGACCTCGGCGAGGTCAAGGTTCACCTCAGTCTCCATCAGCTCGGTCGAGCCAGACGAACCTTGCGTCGGGCCGAACGCACGTTGGAGGAACTTGAGGAAGACGTTCTCCACCTTCGACGAAGCATCGCCATGCTTCACCGTTTGCTGGTCCACAAGCACATCTCCCTCGAAGAGGCCGAGCGAATCTTGTACAAACTCCGTGAGGCGACGGCTGCCGCTGAGATCGGTGATATACGAGCCTCCACCGAAGAGGTGGAAGATTTGCTGGAGGACATGATCGGCGGCAACACCTCAACGCTCAACCCGTTCCTGTTCCGTCATTTCTGGATGGGCGTGGACACGCGCTGGCCCGCGGGTGGAGAAACCGGGGTGCTGCTGGTGCGTATCATCAACGACGGCCCCATTCCGATGCCCATGCTCCGACTGAAACCGCCGGTTCCTGAGGGGTGGACGGCGACCCCAGCCAACGTGGATTTGCCCATCATTGCACCCGGTGGCAACATCCCACTGCGGTTTGAAATCCAACCCGATTTCCGGCTCTCCTCAGAGGACGTCCCCCTGACGAGGAAGCTCAGCGTGGCCACCGCTTACGAGATGCGCTCCGGTGAAATCACGGTCACGATGCGCGTCCAAAACCGCTCGATGGAACCCCTCTCTGAAGTCCTCCTGACGCCTTGGATCCCTTCTGGTTTTTCCGCAGATGACGTCCCGTTCATCCGCAATCTCGCTCCTGACGAAGTGGCCGTCATTCGCATGCCGCTTCGCATCAACCTCGGTCAAGGAGGTGCTCTCTGACCGCATCCCGTTCCACCCGCAGAGGCGGGGGAAAAAAGAAAAAAATGGTGAAAAACATGAAAAACGAAATGAAAAACGAAAATCGCGATGACCTCGGAGCCATCGGTATTGGTGCAATGATTGTGTTCATTGCGCTGATCCTTGTGGCTGCGGTGGCTTCTGCTGTCATTATTCAGACAGCGGAAAAATTGCAACAAAACGCCCAGAGCACGGGTGAAGACACCACCGACATGATGGCCGGTAAAATCTTCATCCTCTCGGTCGTGCTAACCAACGGTGGTGCCAATCTTTACATCACTTTTGAGTTGGCACCTGGTTCCGACCCGATCGACCCCACGGCCGTTGAGTACAACCTCATCTGCTTGGAAACCGGTGCTCGAACGGGTGCGCTGACCCAATCTGGCAACCTCGGCACTGTGGCAGGTATCACGGCTACGGCGGCTTCCGCTCTCGGAACCGCTGGCGCTGCGGACCCGCTCAACCCGGCCACAACCTACACGGTCACGCTGACGCCGACGGGCAACTGCGCACCCCAGGCCAACACCGACGACACCTTTGTGATTCAAGCCGGAGGCGGCGGATTCACGTACGAGGTCTTCAAATACGGAGGCAGCACAGCAGCCGGTGAGGTGGTCGTTTGAAGACCAACAAGCAACACTCCAACCTGGAAGATGACAAACTCGCAGCCATCGGTATTGGCGCCATGATCGTGTTCATTGCACTGATCCTTGTCGCCGCTGTCGCCGCTGCTGTGATCATCCAAACCGCAGAAAAACTCCAACAAAATGCCCAATCGACGGGTGACGACACCTCGCAATCCATGAACGGTAAAATCATGGTCAGCACAGTGGTCGCAGGCACCAATGCAGCAACGGATTACGAAATCTATGCTCGATTGGCACCCGGCAGTGAACCGCTCGCCACCGACCAGATCTTCTACCAGATCATCTGCGAAGCCAGTGCAACACCCGAAGAGGGCTCCGACCCAGTCGTTGACGAAATGGATCAAACCAACGCCGACATTGCGACCATCCTGCCAAGCATGCCAGTGATGATCACGATCCCCGGTGCTGGTTGCGCACCCAACCTTGCGAACAACCTCAACACGGGCGTGCAGCTGTACATCCACGCTGGTGGCGGCGGTACCTCATTCGAGACCCTGAACATCCCTGCTCAGGTTGACCCCGGCACGCCATTGATCTGATGTTTGAAACGAGGTCTCTCGTTTCAAAATGGAGGAATATCAATGGCATGGCCATTTAGCGGAAATTCCGGTGGAAACAAAAGCGCAGACCAAACATTGAGCGAGGAGCGCCTGAAGATTTTGGCCAACGTGGCCATCGAGCAGGTGCCCTTCCCTGAACAAGGGATGCTCAGCGAGGAGGATGCGTGGACCATTTCTCCCGGGCCGACCCGGGCTCGAATCAACAGCCAGCAGAGCGTGCCCAACGTGGCCGCATCGCTTGCTCCAGCAGCAACGCCCGTCCCCGCTGCTCCGGCAACGGTGGACACGTCCGGCCTTGAGCGGCTCATCAGCAGCCGTCTTGACATGGTTGAGGACGTTTTGCGAATGGTGGAGCATCGCCTCGAAGAAGGCGTTCCCGCACATTCTGAGAGCCACGAAGAGGACGGCGAACTGTACGGGGAAGACGACGATGAGGACTTCTCGACCGGCGACCGCATCATCACCGCTAGCGGTGAGGTGGTTGAGGTCGGTGGGACCTCGCGAATGATGGAAGACGACCAAGGGCAACTTGTGGAACTCTACGAGGCCCAGGCACTGGCTGCAAACCCGTTCCTCGTTGCGCCGCGATCCAGCGGCTCCGGGAACGGGCAATCCAGCACGGGTGCTCCGACGGTCGCAGCGCTTCTTCTTGACCACATGTCCGGCATGGCAGCGGTGAGTTTCACCCAGAAAGCCATGGAATCCGGTATGCTGACGCAAGACGAAGGCGACGCTGTGCTCGCCATCGTGCAACTTGCCGAACCCGGCGATCCTGAAACCGCCTTGGAAGACCACCTGCCTCACCGACAATTGTTGGTGTTCTCGGCACTGGTCTCCTCGTGGCGTCAACTGCACATGTTGCGAGGTGAAGAGTGAGATGAGTGGGTCGGTTGGTGTTGGCGGATTGATCATTGGCATGTCGATGCTGGTGGTCTTTTCCATGGCCTATCAGGCCATTTCTCTGCAAATTGATTCGGGATTGGACCGAATCGACGAGGCGGATGAACCAGCACCAACACTCAGCATCGACGACGCCGTGATCTTCACGGGCGCCATCGTCGACGTCACCATCAACAACGGAGGATCGGGATACAGCGCAGGCGGAACCATCCAAGCCACAAGCGGTACGGGAGGATTTTCAGCCACCTACACCGTCGATTCATCGGGGACGATAACGTCCGTGGTCATCACCAGCCACGGAAATTATTCATCGGTCCCGGCGTTGACGGTTTCAGGTGGTGGAACGCCGACCGCCGTTGCGAGTCTGACGGCCGTGCGCGGCAGCGTTGTCTACGCCAACATGACCAACATCGGGTCAACCACCGTTGACCACGACGACATGTGGTTGTACTTGGACGGTCAAGATGCGACGCAGTTCTCATCGGTCTACAACGGCGCCATCAATTCAGAACTCTGGTTCTCTGGAGAGACACTCAGTCTCCGGTGGTTCGACACCGGACTTCCTGGGGACGAGCGACTGGCTCTTTCGGTGGGTTCAACCATCGTAGGACATGCATTGGGGTGATCACATGGCGGACGGTGGAGCTTCTTCGATGATCATGCTGGTCACCGCACTGCTCATTTCGGGCAGCGCAAGTGTGATCTTGATCTCGGAATGGAGCGACACGCTTCGAGCAGCTGCTCTGAACGAGCGGTCCCTGTCCGACAAGGACGATGTTGGCGTCGCCATCGGCGGCGATCACGCCATGGTGTCGTACGATTCAACGGCTGGAGAAATCACGCTCTACCTCGTCAACACCGGCGACTATGAACTGAACACCGCTGACTACGAATTCTTTGTTGACGGCGATGCCCCCACATCCACCACCGGAACGGTCCTTCCCAGCGGTACGGAGTGGCTTCCCGGCTATCTGTACGAAGTCGTGTTGACCGACACGGGTTGGTCCTACACCGATGGCGACGATGTCTCAGTATTCTTCCTGGGCCTTTCGGAGACCATCAACGGGAACGCACATTCGGTAACAGCAAGTGCGGAGGTGAGGTTGAATGCAGTCTGAGGACAACCCGTTCATGACCGCCCACAAGCCGGTTGAGGACGGCTTCCCCTTTGTGGTGGAAACCGATTCTCTGGCCGACTCGATGGGTCTACGTCTCCCAAATCGCTCGCTCTACCTCCTGCAAGGAAAAGTAGGTGCCGGAAAATCACTCATCGCGCAGCGACTGATCCACGGCATGGTGCAAAACGGTGTGAAGGTGCTCGTCATCACTACCGAACTCACCACTCGTGGTTGGATTGAACAAATGGAAAGCATCGGTTACGGCATGACCAACGCCATCCGAGAGGGTCGAGTGATGGTCTTGAGCCGCTACGGCACCGTGGCTGATGCCCGTCAGGACGTCACGCTTCAAGAGGTGCTCAACAGCCCCGCTATCCCAGCAGCCGACGTCATCGTGCTCGATTCCGCAAGTTCCTTGATGCCCGAGGAAGGCACCAAAGCCGATCATTTTGCACTGATTCAACAACTCCGGAAGATTGCATCCGACGGACGTTCATTCATGCTGTGCGCCGACCCTGAGGAGATGAACCACACCTTGCTTCACACGCTCCGAGCGTCGGCAGAAGTGGTGCTTGATTTGGAGAACGCCATGATCGGTGGGGAGTTGAAACGGAACATCATCATCACCCGTTTTTTGCGTGCAGCAGGACCGTTGCAGACCTCGGTTGGCTGGCGCGTTGAGCCCGGCATGGGCTTCATTGTTGACATCACGGCGGTGAGCTGAAGGGGGAAGAGCCATGGCCGACGAACCACGTTTTGCAAAGGGCGACCTCAACGGCGTCATGGCGGCGTATCCGCACGTGGCTGAATGGGTCAGGGACTTTGAGATGCAGTACGGCTCGCGCCCGATCTACTATGGCCCTCTGGACCGAGACGCAAAGAAACAGCGTCCACTCAACCTCATTTACGTCACTCGAGAACCAATTTTTGTTCACATCTACGAACCGCCCGCCGACGACGACGGCGGGGGGACCATCCTGTGGTTTGGATTGGAGCCACAACTGACCGAAGAGGAGGAAAACATCCGACGCGAGCTGGTCGAAACCCTGCTCCAAGAAGCGCCCACTGCGCCTTCATTCACCACCGACAACGAATTCGAGAACATCCTTCAACAAATGATTGAGCGATACACCGTCCTCGACAGCGAGGTCAACAACCTCGTGAGACGTCAAGGTCGTCTTTGGGAACTGGTGGGCATGGACGATAAGCGCTTGACCGTCTCGACCGCACAACGCGAGCGCCTGTCGTACGTGGTGATTCGAGACTTGATTCGAAACGGCCCTCTCGAACCCCTCCTTTCGGACGAGATGTTGGAAGACATACACTCGGTGGGATTGAAGCACATTCACATGGACCACAAGGTGTTCGGGATGGTCACGTCCAACATTCGGTTCCGAGAACGCGAACTGCTGGCCCGCTACCTCCGAGCCATGTCCGAGCGCATCGGGCGACCCGTTTCAGACAACAAGCCGATCATCGACGGGGTGCTGCTTGACGGGTCTCGAATCAACATCATTTTTTCCGACGACGTCTCAATGCTCGGGCCGTCGTTTACGATTCGTAAATTCGCTGAGGAAACCATCTCCGTGATTCAACTCATCAAATGGGGGACCATGTCGGCCCAGCAAGCCGCCTACATCTGGATCTGTCTCGAATACGGGATGTCGGTGTTGGTGTCGGGAGAAACAGCGTCCGGGAAAACCACCACGCTCAACGCCATTCTGCCGTTCATCGATCACAACGTGAAAATTTACTCCGCAGAGGACACGCCTGAAGTCAAGGTTCGCCACAAAATATGGCAGCGTTTGGTCACCCGAGACGCCAAGAACGAAGACTCAAGGGTTGAGATGTTTGACTTGCTGAAGGCCGCTTTGCGAAGTCGCCCTCGCTACATCATCATCGGTGAAATTCGAGGCGTTGAGGGTGCGACGGCCTTCCAGGCGATGCAAACCGGCCACCCGGTCATCGCCACGTTCCACGCATCGTCCATCGTCAAGATGATTCAACGTTTCACCGGCGATCCCATCAACGTCCCTATTCGGTTCTTTGACAACCTGAATTTTGCCATTTTCCAAGAGGTTGTCGAGGCACCTGGCGGTGGTATCGCCCGACGTATCACCGGTATCGACGAAGTCATCGGCTACAACAAGCACAGCGACGGTGTGTTGACTCGCGGCATGTTTGAGTGGGATCCGGTCAAAGACAAGCATTACTTCCGCGGTATGTTCCAATCCCACCTTCTCGAGAACAAAATCGCCGCCATGGCTGGCTTTGCCAACAAGCGAGACATCTACGACGAAATGCTCCGCCGTGCAGATGCAATCCAACGCATGGCGGACCGAGACCTCACCCACTACGACGACGTGTTTGACCTCCTCGGCCTGTATTACTCCAACGGGTGGGAGCACTTCAGCCGAGCCGTCGACACGTGGGTCGGTTTGAACCACAACTGAGGATGATGAGACATGGAGCGCATGCCGATTTGGCAAATTGCTCTCCGCCGTCTTGAAATGCCGGTTTCTCGTTTTCTCACCCTCTACGTCGGACCGGTCCTTGTTGCGACCTTCATCCTCTCAATCGTTCTGGTGTTCCTCACGGGTGGTTTGGCCGATGGAGCGCTTTTTTCCGGTTTTACCGGCGTGCTGTTCGTCCTGTTGTTGACCGCCATGGCGGGAATTGCCGCCGTCTTCTTCCCTGTTCTCGAGGTCCAGCGGTCTGCAAACCTCATCGAGGAAGAAATGCACATGTTCATCACACGAATGGGCATTTTATCCATCGGAGAAGTGGGCGCTCAATCCATTTTTGACATCCTCAAACAAATGAGAGATTACGGTGAGTTGGCTTCCGAAGTCAAGCGCATTGAGACGCTGGTCGACAAGTGGAACACCTCGCTGCCGGAGGCTGCGCGCATCGTCGCCCATCAAAGCCCAAGCCCGCTGTGGTCGGACTTTCTGGACCGCATGGCGTTCTCCATCGAAGCCGGTCAGCCCATTGACGAATTCATGCGATCCGAGCAGGAGACGGTCGCAGAGCAGTACAACACGCTCTACGACACTCGGCTTGAATCGGTGGACACACTGAAAGAAATCTACGTTTCACTGACGACCGCCGGTCTCTTTGGACTGGTCATCGCCGGGATTCATCTCGTTCTGTTTGAGGTCGGTGGTGTCAGCGATACGCCCATCGAAGTGGCGAGTCGCCTACGATACCTCCTCTTGGCTTCGCTCGTGTTTCTGTTCATTCAAATCGTGGCCGTGTTCGCTTTCCGGGCGACGATTCCGAAAGACGCCACCTTTGCTCGCGACGAAATGGAAACTCCGTTTAGAATCAACTTCAGACGTTCCCTGCTGCTCTCAGGCATCGTCTCCACCGGCTTGGTGGTCCTCGCCACGCTCACGCTGATCTGGACGTGGGACATCATCACCACGGAATGGGACAAGTACGGCCTGCTCTTCATCGCCTTGCCGTTTTCCCCCTTGCTGATTCCCGCAGCAATGGTCCGAAGGGAAGAACGTCAAATCCAGCGAAGGGACGAAACGTATCCTGACTTCGTTCGAGCCCTTGGAGGCACCGCACAGGCCCGGTCCGCTGAACCCTCGGCAACGATCAAGGCTCTTCGAGGCATCGACTTCGGTATGCTTGACAATTCCATTGATCGCCTTGAAAAACGCCTTTCCACCCGAATCGATTCGGATCGAGCTTGGGACTACTTCACGGCCGACACCAACTCAGCGGTTATCTCACGATACACTCGAATTTACATCGAAGGTTCTCAATCCTCCGGTCAACCTGCGGGGACAGCGGAAATGGTGTCCAGAAGCGTGGGCAACCTGCTCTCGCTGCGAAATCGCCGCGCACTGTCGGCCAACACGATGTGGGGTGTGGCGTTGGGTCTTCTCATTTCCAGCGTTGCCTCGCTCAACGTCACCACGGCGATTGTTCTGCAGTTGGGGGAAGCCATCGCCGGTGTTGCTTCGGGATTGGTGGACACCGATGTGAGCATGCTCACGGAATTTGCGGGTGGCATCGCCTTGCCGGTGATGGAAGATGCGTCGTCGGTTGAAGACAACATTCGCATGTTCAAAATCATCATCTCCATCCTGATTTTGATGCAGGTTGTGGCGGTTTCCTCCATCGCCACTCGTTTGCGCGGCGGTACGAGGACAAGTGCGATCGGACAAATGATTCAACTGACGTGGGTGGCGGGATTGGCCTCCTTGTTCACTGCCATCGTTTTGGATCAAGCAAGCAGCATCTTCAGCGTGTGAGAGGCGGGAACATCTATACCCCCGTTTGGGCAACAAAACACCATGCAAGCACCGTTGCCACCGCCTCAATCCCCGTCCTCGCCCTATCAGCCACCCGCAACGGGCATGGCGAAGGGCAACATGTATTCGTTCCAAAAGTGGCTGATGATCGGCATGATTCTCATCGTGATCTCGGCCACGTTTTCCCAGTTTCCGCTCTCGTCTTCTGAACCCAACATCACCGATTACGACGTGGGGACTGAAAGTGGGCAGAACGACTACTTCGAGGCCCTCGACAGCTACGAAGGGCAAGTGGCCTTGTTCGCTGCCGTTTCCAGCGTTCTGCAAACCGGCGCCGTGGCGTTGCTGGGATACGCCTTCTTCCGTGAGTCCCATGAAGATGAGAATCAGCACGTTGCGGTTCGCATCACCATGGTCTTGGCGGGTGTGATTCTGATCACCGGCCAAGTCGGGCGCGGCTTCTCGTTGTTCTGAGGTCAGCGCTTCATTTCGTCCCGAATCCGCTTTTTTGTTGCGGACCACGAGCAGATGGGGCATTGGGTGAGGTCGTGGTAGCG
>PBMS01000024.1 GCA_002722695.1 Methanobacteriota archaeon | reverse complement strand
GGGTGGGTGCTTGACAACACCTACGGGTTCGTCGGTGCCGACCTCGCTGCACTCGTCCGAGAGGCCGCTATGCGAGCGCTTCGCCGCTACCTCCCGGAAATTGATCTGGACGAGGAAACACTTCCACCCGAGGTGCTGGAGAAGATGGAAGTCTGCATGGACGACTTCAAGGAAGCCATCCGAGACATCGAACCCTCCGCTCTACGAGAGATCTACGTCGAAGTCCCTGAAGTTGGTTGGGACGAAGTGGGCGGCCTTCTTGAGGTCAAGGACCGCCTCAAGGAATCGGTTGAGTGGCCGTTGACCAAACCCGAGTTGTTCGAACACTTCGGCATCAAACCACCACGAGGCATCGTGCTCTTTGGTGCTCCAGGAACCGGTAAAACCCTGCTGGCAAAGGCCATCGCCAACGAGGCACAGGCCAACTTCATCAGCATCAAGGGCCCCGAGATGATCTCAAAATGGGTCGGCGAATCCGAGCGAGCCATTCGTGAGATTTTCAAGAAAGCCAAGCAATCTGCGCCTTCCATCATATTCCTTGATGAGTTTGAGTCCATCGCCTCGATGCGAAGCGGTGGGAGTGCATCGGAGGGCAGCGATGTCGGAAACCGCGTCGTCAACCAGCTGCTCGCCAGCATGGACGGCGTTGAATCCCTTGACGGCGTCATCGTCGTAGCGGCAACCAACCGCCCTGAGATGATCGATCCAGCTCTGCTTCGAAGCGGCCGATTTGAGCGTGTGCTCCACGTTCCTCCGCCCGATGCAGCCGCCCGTGAAACCATCTTTGGCATCCACAGCGAAGGCATGCCTCTCAGCAAGTTTTCATTCAAGGACATCCTTTCAGGAATGGACGGCTTCACCGGCGCAGACATTGAGGCCGTGTGCAGAGAAGCGGCCCTCATCTGCATGCGTGCGGGGAAAAAGAAAATCACGAAAGGTCACTTTGAAGAAGCCATCTCTCGTGTGCGGCCCACGGTCACTCCCGACATGCTGGAATACTACCAGAAGATGGAAACACGCCTTACATCGGGTTTGACCAACATCAAGCGAAACCGAGACTTCAGTCGTGGCATCGAGACCATGTGATGGTCAAGCACCGACGCATTGAAGGGAGGCCAGTCCACATAGGTGGACAAGGAGCAGGTACGCATGGCAATTTTCGGTCGGGAAATCCTCGGAAACGTCGTCGTTGACCGAACCGGAGCCGTGATGGGCTCGCTCATCGATCTCAGTTTCGATTTGAACACGGGGTTGATCAGTGAACTTCTGGTTGAGGTCGAGGCAGGATTGGACCCTTCCGCTCTTCCGTTTGAGCACGCAGGCCGATCCGTCAAAATTCCGGGCACCGCCGTCGCCCGGATCGCCGAAAACATCCACCTCAATGTTTGACCACGACGCACGCGTGAGCATTTTCCCAACTCGGGTGGACAACCTTCTAAAGTCAGTAGAGGCCGTGTTGAGGTTGGGAATCCTCCCACGTGATTCACATGTTAGGTCTCCCCGCTCACCTCAACGCCCGAAGGCTTGCCCTTCAGGCGTCCTTTTGGGCGGTCATGCTGATTTTGTTGATGACCATCCTTCTCAACTTCATCAATCTGAGCGCGACAGATCAACTGTCGGCTTACGACGACGATTGGAACGACATGTCCGCCTTTCGTGAGGACATCAAGTCAATGGGCATTGAAACCCGTTCACTGGTGAGCAGCCCGCTTTTGCTGGCCGACATCGAAGATCCCCGCAACACCACGTACGTGCTGGCCGGCGTGGAACGAGACACCCTCTCACTTCCGCAATTTGACGAGGACGGTTTCATCACGATTGCGTCGGGCAACGGGTACTCTCCTTCAGAAATCAACGCCATCGTCGAATTTGTCGAAGCAGGTGGAACGGCGATGGTTTTCGAGGATTACGGCTACGCCAACACCATCGCAGAAGCGTTCGGAATTCGATACACGGGCGACCAGGTCTTCGACACAACGTACGCCACTGAGTTGGATTTCAACTACATCTGGATGTGCGTACAAAACAACCCTTGCGGCATGAACGGCACTCAACTCGACCCGTCGACCCTTTCCTCTCACGACCGTTGGGCAAAGGAGGGCGGACCGGGCGAACATCCGTGCTCAACGTTGAACGGCATGACCTTCATGGCCGGAGAAGCCACCCTTTGCGAGCAGCACATGATGAACGACGGGCGCATCAACTACAACGGGACCTACCAACTTCTTCTCAACAACATCACCGGTCTTGAAGTGATTCCCGGCGTAAGTGGTCCACTGTCCGAAGTAGCGATTCGAGCCTTGACCAGCAACGAAGCCACGGTTGACGTGAACGGAGACGGTGAGATCTGGGTCGGCAACGAAATCACAGAGGAAACCCCCGATCGTTGGGGTCAATTCAACCTCAGCATCGAAGTCTGCGCTCGAGCGAGTTGTTCACCTTCTGACGGCGGTCGGATTGTCTTTGTCGCCGACGGTTCGGCGCTCATCAACGCCATGTACGATTACGAAGGGTTCAACGACGGTGTATACGGTCCAACCGACACGCTCATGCCCGCCAACGACAATCGGAAGTGGGCTCTTGATTTCATTGGTGAAGCGCTGATGAGTGAACGGGTTGATGAGGTGGGTCAGCCGGCTGAGAACGCCATGGTCATCTTTGATGAGTCTCGCCACCCACAGAGCGCTCTTGCTGCGGATTCCTACAACACGGTGTATTTCTTGTTGGTTTACTTCACTGGCGAGGGTCTTGCGATGTTGTTGTTGTTCCTCATTCTGTTCATCACGTTTGAGGCGGTCCTCATCAAGAAACGAGACCCTGAGCCTTGGCGGCACGTGTTCAGCATCATCTACTACGGGTTTGGCGACGCCAATCGATACGCTTACTATTCCAAAGTTGAAAAAATCCGACAGGTCTTCCTGTCCAAGGTGCGCAATCAAAACGGTTTGAATCGCGAAGAGTTCCAGGCCATGCGAGCCAACGAACTGGTGAGCATGATCAACGACCCAATTCTTGCTAAATTTGCCGTGGAATCAAGCAATCGGTACACCCTCGAACAGACCGTAGCGTTGGTCAAACGCATCAAAGCGTGGGGGCGCCAATGAGGTGAGAACATGTGGACGAGAAAAGCAGCCTTCACCTTCACCGGCGGGATTGCGCTGGTGCTGATTGGAATGATGATTTCCAACCAACAAATGATGATTCTCGGATTGACGCTCATCGCCTTTATTGTCGTAAATTCCTGGATTTCTGGTCATGGAGACGTCGAAGTCCAGCGCACGTTGTCGGCGGACAACCTGTACAAAGGCGACGACCTTTACGTCGAACTGCTGGTGACGAACCGCAGCAATCGAAAGACTCAGATGCTGGATATTTACGACAACATCCCCCACGAAATGAAACTCCGAAGCGGTCTCAACCAAATGCAACTTAACCTGAAACCCGGCGAGAGCGCTCGAATTCGCTACGTCCTTCGCTGTCCGCTGCGAGGCCACTATTCGATTGGCCCTGTCTCCCTCCGTGCCCGCAACACCTTCAACCTCGGCGTTGAGGAAATGTACGTCGACCACCACAGCGACATCGTCATCTTCCCTCAGATCAAGGACATCGAGGAGGCCTTCCTTCGCAGCCGCACGCCGAAAATGTACACCGGCGCCACCACGCTGCGAACGCCGGGACAAGGTTCAGAGTTCTACTCCCTTCGTGAATACGTGCCCGGAGATCCGTTCAAGAACATCAACTGGAAGGCGTTTGCCCGCACCGGAGAGCTCATGGTGAACGAGAAGTGTCGAGACGCTGTCACGGACCTCTACCTTCTTCTCGACAGCCGNGATTTGGCTCGAATCGGTACCGTGCTGAAAAATCCGCTTGAGATGGGNACNGTTTCTGCAGCCAGTCTTGCAGCCTTTTTCCTNAAGCGACGCGATTCCGTCGCCCTGGCCATCTACGACGAGAAACTTTCCTATCTTCCNCCCGACACCGGCGACAAGCAGTACTTCAAGATCCTGAGCGCCCTTGCGGGCGTTCGTCCCAAAGGTGCCATGCCACTCCAAGCGGTCACCAACTCCCTTAGCGGCCGATTTAGCCGGGGCAGCCCCGTGTTCATCATCTCGTCCTGCGAGGGCGACGGAACCGTACCGGCTGCGGTTCGGGATCTCGTGGGGCGCGGGCACGAAGTGACCGTTCTCTCTCCGTCCAGCGTTGACTTTGAGCGTTTGGTCAGCCGAATTCCACGCATGTCGTATGAGGTGCTCAAACTTGAGCGACAGAACCGCCTCACCACCCTTGCCGGGTCGGGGGCGCAGGTGATCGACTGGATGCCGGACATGGACTTGTCCCAGGCGTTGATGCAGGTGAGGGGGTACTGAAATGGCGGGCGAAGTCGGTCTTCAGTCGGACGTTTACCTCGAGGGTGCGGCCAAACCCCGCACGCTGCATCTGAAAGCACTGCGTCGACAATGGCAAATCATTGCCCTTCAGGTGTTGGCCACTGTGGCTCTCATCGGCATGTACCTCGAGGTGGTCTCCACCTATGTGGTCAACTCCATCGACCACACCGTTCTGTTCGATGCCATTGAATTGCTGATCTCGGACCAGTTGCCGCTGGGCGATTGGCTGACGGGTGAGGGCCGCACGGGCATGGGCCGATTCTTCGTGCCGTTGGTGCTTGGACTCAGCTTGGGTGGCGTCATGGCTCTCATCGCCTTCCAATCTCAAAAGGTGCAACAGCGCATCCGACTCGGTTTCATCATCGGTCTGATCGTTCTGCTCGTGGGTCGTTTGATGCTGCAATGGTTTGCCGGCATGCTGTTCTCGTTTGAGCTTCGCTTGCCCACCAACGGTGAACTGGAAACCTTGCAGTGGCCGCTGTTGATGATCATGTCGTTGATGATTCTCTTCATCTATCTGCTTCCTGTCATCATGGGAACCCGAGGCATATGGGGCCTTTCACGACGTTCCATTGGTTGGGCCATCGGATTTACACTTCTTTTCCTCGGTATTCACGCCATTCTCACCTTCCCGCTCATCAAGGCACAACTTGGCTCCTACGGCGGAGCATTGGCGACGCTTGAAACCCAAACGTCCGACCCCACGATAGGCCTGTTTGGTCTCAAACTGGTCACGCAGGAGCAGTTCAATCTCATTCTCATCGCCGTGCTCATCATGGTGTTTCAAGAGGCAAGCTACGGCGTAATCCGCAACCTCGAGTACGCCTTCCGCCTTCCTGAATCGTGCAAGCGGGACCCCGAATACGTCCGACAGATGGACAACGTGCTCAACACACACCTTCGACACACGTTCCTCTTTCTGGGACTCACCGGGGTGGCCACCATGGTCGCGCTGGGCTTCCACAAGGTCCTCCTGACCATCGTTTCGGACACCACCGGAAGTCAATGGGCGGGGCAGGTGTCGGAATCGATTGAATTGACCCTCACGTACGGGCTGGTCATCTCTGCCTTGTTGTTCTTGAGCATTATGGCTGTGCTCCGGTTCTTCATTCCTTGGCAGCGTGTTATCGGCTTCATTCAATCACGGACCAATCAGACTCCGGTTGAATCGGAGACGACCAAGGACTTTGCTCAATTATGATTGAAGCGAACGTTGCAGTCCTCGACCGAGGACTTCCACGAGTGCCAACAGCGTGAGCGGAAACACCACGTAAGCGATCAGCCCACCCAGAACAGCGTGATCAACCGCGCTCAAAACCGTCCTTCGGTAAACCAGGAAAACCAGCAGAGCGCCCACCAAGAGAAGGCGCTCAATCCACAGAGGAAAGGCCTTCCCTCGCTCCTCGAGTCGTCCCATCAGTGTGGTGGTTTCGGTTGACATGTGAATCATCAGAATTCAACATCGGATAAACGGGACTCAAGGTCGGCCAGCGCTGAATCGGCTTTGGGGACCGGAGCCACGTCTGCGTGGGAAGTTCGATGACCTCGCTCTGCATCAAGGCGTGCCAGTTCAGCTTCAAGCTGTGCCCGCTCATCCTCCAAGTCCACCGACGTTCGTTCACCGGAATGCACAACGAGCGTTTCCTCGGATCCTTTCTCTTCGGCCGGTGGGGGCAGCGGCGACCATCCTTCATCGTCAACCGTGTCGACCACCGACGGTTCGATGCCGCTTTCCTCCACTTGAATCAGGTTCGGCTCCATTTCACCGAGCATGGTATCGTTGACGGGGATTCGTTGCTGAGCTGGAATCGATTCTCGCTCAAACGGCAACAAACCGTCCCGTTGGAAGTCCCACATCATGCCTTTGGGACGGCCGTCGGTCAGGCCCGATGCGTCCAACTGCGTGATGAGTTCTTCGAGCACACGGGCCGTCTCCTCCAATCCAATCGCTTCACCTGCATCTCGCTGGTCCGCCTCGAGGTAGATGTCGTCAAGGGCCACTTGAATCAATTTCCGTGTGCCCAGTGCGAGGGTTGGCAGAGCTTCCGGCCGTTGACAATTGGCCAACAAGGCATGAACCTCGTGCGATGGTGCTCCCAAGCGTTCGACCTGTTCGAGGACGTTTCGGATGCGTCGCAACATGGTGATGGAGCGGTCAAAGTCCTCGAGGAGGTGCTCGAGGTCAACGACCACGTGATTCACCGTTTCGCCCAGTTGTTGTTCCAAACGCTGCTGAACGGACCAGCGAGCAAGGCCTCGAACGGCCCCGGCCGTCTGGGGAACTTGACGCTCAAGAAGCGTCATGACTTCCGATGACAGAAGGTGGCGAGGCGTCGCAGCCACGTGGTCAACCGTGCCTTGTATTACCTGCAGCGCACGCTCCACGGCCCGGTCAAGCATGGTCACGGAATAGCCGAGCCCTCTGGCGTGTTCCAACCGTTCCAGAACAGGTCCCAAGCCCTGGAAGGTCGTGTTGTCGTCGAGCAGAGCCTGTGCGAGCGGCTCCTCGGCGAGCCGGGCCCTCAAGCGTTCAGCTTCATGGATGTCGGCCAGGGCTTCTTCATGCGCATCGGCCAGCGACGTTGCTTTGTCGACAAGGGAAGCCAACTCGGCTTCGGCATGGCCTCTGCGGGCGCCCAAATCGCCCAGTTCCCTCAGAACCTGACGGCGTTCGTCCATCAATTCCCGAAGTTCTGCTTGGACGTTGGCCCGACGAGCCTCGTCCTCAGCCCGGCGCAAACGATCTTCTTCCGTCCGTTGCCGTGCGTGCTTTTCCTCGGTTCGGGCAGCGTCGAGTTCCATGTTGCTGACGTGAACTTGTTCTTGGGCTTCCAAAAGATCGGCTTGTGCGCGTGCGTGTCGTTCTCGACTCGTGTTGACCTGTTCGCTCAACACCCGCAAGCGTCGCTCTTCGTCCTCGCTTTGTTTTCGAATCGTGCCCAAACGGTCGCTGCCCTCTGCGAGATTGGCCTTCAGTTCTGCTTCTTTGAGTGAGAGTTCCTCGATCATCGCCTGCAGTTCAGCGCTGCTTTCGGCGTCGCCGATGGCTTTCGCTAGTTCTGCAGCGCGCTGGCTCACTTGATGCTCCAATTCGTTGACTCGACGAACCAACCGTTCCGCACGAGCCTCGGCTTCTTCCCATTGGCTACGCGCCTGAGCCATCTCCACCTGCATGCTGTTGAGTTGAGCATGGGCTTCCTCGAGCGCAGTGGTGTTTTCGGTTCGTGATTCTGTGGCTTCACGCGCAACGATTTGGGCTGCATCTTTTTTCTTTTCGAGCGCCTTCACTTGGCTTTCCAACACGGCTTTGGCTTTGTTGAGTTCATCCACGGTTTGCTCGGACTTCTCCAATTTACGACGCAGGCCAGCATCGACCGCACTCACCGCTTCGTCCCTCATGACAGGAAGCGGTTCAGCAATGTCTGCACCGTCGGATTTAAACTTCATTTTGCTGCGCGCCTTCTGCAGCGTTTCCAACCCGGCCTCAAACCCAAGGAGGTCGTCAAGAATGGCCTTCAGCGAGGCCTGTCGTGCTTCTGAACGTGTCCGAACGGTGGACAGGTTGGCGATGAAGCCTGAGAGAGTAAACGCTTCCACGGTTCCGGATTTGGCTGAGACGATGGTTCCTGCCGGGAAACGAATGAGCCTCACTTTCCGTTTGGCCTCTGTCAGTGCCATCATGGCCTCCTCTTCGGTTTGGAAGGCGGGAGCCCACAGGGCGACGGGTACGCCCTTTGAGAGCACCAAGGACACCGCTTTGCTTGAAGAGCCAGCTTGCACATGGCCCGTTACTTCCTCGTCAAGACCAGCTTTCAACATTGAAATCACGGCATCGGGTCCGCCGCGTCCATCTCGCAGGGTGAAGCCCTCTGGCATTTTCGCACCGTGTGCTCCAACCGCCACGATTTCACCTTCCAACGCGATGGATGCCGAGGACAACAATCGGGCATGGTTGGCGTCTCGTTCGGTCCACACGGCAAGGGAAATTTCACCGCTCGTCGCCAACAGCAGCGCTCCGCTTTCGGTGTGCAGCGTCCAGTGGCTCTGGCCGGTCATCCCCCAACCGTCGTGGAGGCTACTGCCGCCCATGTTGGTGATCAGTTCGTGCAGTTCACTCGCCAAGCGCTCTTCTTCGCCCAGCCCGGGCAAGTCACCAACGTGGTCGATCAACATCCCGCTGTCGATGGCCATGGCCCCTCGGACCGTGGTGTGTTCACAAAGGGTTCGTATCACGGTGGACAGGTCCCGAGCAAGCAGGCGTTCGACAGCGTTGGTTCGAGATTTCAGTCCTTGTCGGTCGGCCTGATGGACAAAAGCCTCGGGGATCAATTCAGCGAGTCCACCCAGGCCTGCGAGCGTGTAGGCGGTGGCCATGTGTCGAACCTTTTGTTCGGACTCGAGCGTCTCGAGCGCATGTTTGGCATCCGCCCCGCCGAGAATCACGTTTTTTTCATCGGATTCCGCAAGGTAGCCAACGATGCGTCCTCCGCGAACGATTCGATGGCCCACCGGGGTTTTTCGGCGTCCGGCGTAGGTGGAGATCGATCCGTGTGCAAAGGGTTGCAGAACGCCATCCTCCACACTGATGGTCTCGTTGACAGGCGTTCCGTTGGGCAGTTCAAACATTGTGCATCACCTAGAGTTCTTGGGTTGTGGCCAGTTGAGGGCGCACGTGGTCCATGGCGTGGCGCCACCGTGCTATGTTCCCTGCTTCACCCGACAGCATGGCAATTCTGTAGGGTGTGACGATGTCGATCATGGTGTAGGCTTCACCTTCCACCCAAACCTCTTGCAAATCCCCGAAGCGGTGGCCATGAGTCGCATCGAGGGCTGCCACGGTCATCTCCACGGCTCGCTCCGTTTGGGGCAGTTCACCTTCCGCACCTACGCAGGAAAGCAGCTTGCCCCGGTCGTCAAACACGGTGGCCTGATTCACGCCTTTGACCTTGAGAAACTCCGTCAACAGTCGCTGTAGCATGGCTGCTCAATTCGCCTGACACCGCTGTAGCCTTCAAGAAGTTTTGCGCCTGAATGGCCGTGAACAGCGTTTTGGGCACCCTTTGTCATTTTCCAACTGGAAATGATGATTTTTTACCCGGACCCAAACGCCCCCTGCTCGCTCTCAGTGCGCGGAATCCTTGCGGAGGAAGGGGAGAACGACGGTGACCAAGGCCCCCGGAATCCATCCAATATTCCAATTGCGAAAGTAAATATTGAATTGAAAAAAAACGAACGATTGGGTGATGGATATCCCCTGCAACAGCCGCTGAATTGAAACGCAAGGCCCGTTGAGCGGACATCATGGAGGGAAACAGAGCCGATGGGTTGTTCACGGTTCCCACCTGTGATTCGTGCGACAAACCTGCGGTGGTCGAGCAGGCCTATTCCGGGCGTATCCTGTGCGGCACCCACCTCGCCAAGTCGGTGCGTAAAAAAATCAGCAAGGAACTTCGTGCACAATTGCCGTTGAAGAAAGGCGTGCACACAACCGTTATGGTGGCGGTTTCAGGGGGAAAAGATTCGGCTGTCCTGCTCGACGCCATCGTCGATCTCATTGGAAAGCGCAGGGATGTCACCATCGTGGCTGCAACGGTGGACGAGGGCATCGAAGGTTACCGCCCTCCATCGATAGACTGCGCAGCCGCGTTGTGCGAGCGCCTTGGTGTGGACCATCACGTGGTGACGTACCCGGAACTGTCTTTTCTTGAAATGGACGAGGTGGTGCAGCGCCTCCCTATGGTTATCCAGAAGGACAACGATGCCCCCCGTATGGCCTGTTCATACTGCGGCGTCTTCCGGCGCCAGGGCATCAATCATCTTGCCGAACGGTTGGGAGCCGACGTCATTGCGCTCGGCCACAACCTCGACGATATGGCTCAAACGGTGTTGATGAACATGGCGAACGCCGACATTGAACGCACCCTTCGCTTGGCTCCTCACACGGCCACACCCGTGGATGGTTTGGCACCGAGGATTGTGCCGTTGAGGTGGGTTCCCGAACAGGAGATTCATCTCTACGCCATGCATCGCAAGCTACCGATTCACCATGAGGAGTGTCCCAACGCCCGAGGTGCCCTTCGCTGGCGACACAGAGAAATGGTGGCGCACATGGAGGCCGATGTTCCCGGAACGCGACACGGCTTGGTCCGGATGGCTGACCAAATCAAGGGTCTGAGAGATCAAGTTGTAGAGCTGGGCGGTCAAGCCCAACGACCCGCACCACCCACCCCTTGCCCGCGCTGCGGAGCCCCAAGCTCCGGCGTTCAGTGCAAAGCGTGCGACATGCGCGACCTCTTGGGCGTCGAGTCGAATTAGAGGACGTTTTGTGCCAATTCGTCCAAATCCTGAGGCCGACCGCAGTAGTGGCATCGCAGCTCAAGCGGTGCACGAGCCACGATTTTGAGTCGGTGCGCTAAGGGTTCGCGGGGATTGGTGGTGATGCAATTGGAAAAGGTGCATCGAACGACGTTCACGATTTCATCGCCCAGTTCAATGGTCAGTTTTTCCGCCACGCTGTACGCACGGATGATCGCAACGTGCGCATCGGGTGCCACCAGTGCCAATCGGTTCAGTTCTGATTGCGTCAATTCACGGTCCTCAACCTTGATGATGTCCTTGGTCCCCATTTTCTTCGATGGGACGTTCATGACCAAGGAAACGGGAACCGACGTGCTCTTGTCGATGCCCAACATGCTCAAGACGCGCATGGCTTGTCCGGCTGGAATGTGATCGATGACCGTGCCGTTTCGAATGGCGGTAACCCTTCGCATGTTGTGCTCTTGTGACATCAAGCCTCACCTCCCACGATGGCTGGAACATCGATGTTCAGAAGTCTGCACAACAACGCCATTCTTGCCACCACGCCGTTGAACGCCTGCTCAAAATATCGGGCGTGGCGGGTGGCGTCCACGGAGGGGTGAATTTCGTCCACTCGGGGTAGAGGGTGCATGATGATCATGTCTTCTTTCGACCCCTCGAGGTTTGATGCATGCAATTTGTAGGCTCCGGCCACCTTTGCGTATTCGTCTTCATCGGCGAATCGCTCTTTTTGAATTCGCGTCATGTAGACCACGTCAGCGTCGCCAATGGAACCCAGCAGATCTTCCGTCTCGGTCACGTTTGCTCCGTGTTCGGCTAGATCGGCCACGATTTCTCTGGGCATCCTGAGAAGACTTGGGCTCGCAAAGATGAGTTCGCATCCAAACCGCGTCAAGGCATGACTCAGCGAGTGAACCGTACGACCGTATCGCAGGTCGCCTGCGAGAACGACCTTCAAACCGTCAAGGCGCCCATGCGCTTGTCGAATCGTGAACAAATCCAGCATGGTTTGTGTGGGGTGGTGTCCGGCTCCGTCTCCACCGTTGAGAATGGGGACCCGAGCAGCGTCCTGCGCATATTGCGCTGCACCTTGACGTGGGTGGCGCATGGCGATGATGTCGGTGTAACCGTCGACCATCTGGATGGTGTCGTACAGAGTTTCACCCTTCACCACGGAGGATGTTTTGACGTCCCCGAGGTTGACCACGTCGCCGCCGAGGCGTTTCATGGCGGTTTCAAAGGACATGCGTGTTCTGGTGCTGGGTTCGAAGAACAGATTTCCCAATATTTTCCCTTGCAGGAGGGGAAAATACACCTCGCCTTTGGCCACCGGGAGGAGGCGCTCTGCGTCGTCCAAGATGCTCAGAATTTCGTCGTTGGATAAATCGTCCATTGTGATGAGTCCCGGCATAAGGTTCCCTCGTAAGCCTTCACAGCCCGATACCACCCTTGAACATTGCCGCTGAGTCCATTCATCCCCGCAGCCACGGATACAATTCATCGGAGTGATTATGGGGGAACGATGGTGAGGCGAATCCATGGTCACGTGGGCGGACGCTGATGCGGCCGTGGAAACCGAGCGTGTTGCTCGCATCAAGCGGGTTGAGAACGCCACACTTGGAACCGCCTTGCTGCTCTTGTTGTGCGCCCTTTGGTTGGCTTGGCCATCCATGCGCGGGCTCATCAACGGGGAAGGTGTGGTGCTGTCGTCCTTTGGCGCCCCTCTTTTGCTCATAGTGTGGGGTATTTTCGTGCAGGATTTGACGTTGGACGAGGCGGTCGCTCGCTCCCGAGTCGCCTCCGCCACCACGGTTGCTTGGCCCCCTTTGTTGTGTCTAGGTGCCTTGGGTTTGGGTGAGGGAACGGCACAAACCGCAGGCAGTGTTCTCGTCCTGTTGGCCGGTCTCGCCTGTCGCCAACTCTCGCATCGAACCATGCGTGGCCACTTCGGGGTGCTCCGGTACCGCGCGATTTTAACCGGCATCGGTTCGTTGTCGGCCGTTGCTCTTGCGTTAACGCAGGGGGAGGGTCTCAACACGGTGTCGGGGGTGGTCGCCGCAGTGGTGTGCGTCCTTGGTTTGGGCGACACGGTGCACTCATGGACGGTGGGGGACGATCAGAAAGTTGAGCGAAAACGGTTCAAGAAGCGCTTGGATGCGTTGGAGGTCCGACTCCTTGAACTCAAGGCCCAAGGCGCTGCCGTCGCACAGGCCGCCAGCTTGCTGACCACCGCAAAAGAAGAAGGCCATGTGGACCCGGTGTACGGCATGCGTTTGCTTGACGAGAGCGAGGAGGACATGGAGCGAGCGCTTTCGCTTGCTGGCGATGTTGAAATCATTCGAAACGACGCACTCTCAGCCGTTGAGGCCGCTGAAACCATTGCGCCAATCGTTCGACGTCCTCGCAAAGCCTACGACATGGGTGAACGAGAGGTTTCGCTGGGCTCACTGAGGGAAGGTGAACTCCTGTTCCGTCAAGCCAAGAAACGAGCCTCGGAAATCGTTGAGTGGTGGGAAAAAGCAGAATCGGTTCTTCTCGAAGCCACGCGTGCACTCGATGGGAAGGAGGGTGCTGGAATCAAGCATTTGCGTGACCTTCTTGCGGACGCTCAAACCAACCTTGACAACGAACGTCCGAAGGAGGCGTTTGAATTTGCCTCGGTCATTCCTCAACAACTCGAGGCCGATGGCGATGCGCTTGACCGTGCGGCTACGGCACTGGAGGAGGCTCAGCGAACCGTCGCTCAAAGCGATGGGTTGGACACCTCTGAAATGGACGCTCGCTTGGAGCAAGCAGGCGAAGCGTTGGCTTCAGGTAACGCCAGCCAGGCCATCGGCCTCGCGGATGGGGTGGTTCGCACGGTCGAGCGGGAACGGGCGGCCATGGACGACGTCCTTCGAGCCTTGAAGCAGAAAAAGAAGTTGATGAAGCGGTTTGAGGGCCGAGACGACCAAGCCGCCTGGGAAGCCAGGTTGCAGGACATCGTAAAAGCGGCCGATGACCGAGTCTGGTCGCACGCCGGCATGTTGCTTGAGCAGATGACGTCCGATTTGGACAGTGAGGGTCATGCCATGAGTGAGGCAAAGGAACTTCACGCCTTCGTGGTCGAACAGTGGAGCGTTTTACGAAATCAGTCCGAAGCCGCCAACATCAAGGCCGTGGATGAAGATCGGCGCGCCTGCGAGGAAGCGATTGCAAAGGCCATGGATCACCTTGAAGTCGGCCGTCTTCAGGAAGGTCTCCAGGAACTCGGGGAAGCCGATGCTGCCATGGAACGGCTGCGCCGACGCATTTGATCACGGATCGAGTAGTCTGTGTTTTTCCGCGGCGGTCAACTTGAGGCCTGCGGGCAATCCCAAATCCACGGGCATGCCACCGATCGTGATGATGAGGCCGTTAAGGTGCGTGAACAGACCCAAGGGGAGCTCCTGAGGCAGGTGGCGATGCACCTTTTTTGAAGCGTGTTCCACCACCCCTTCCTCGGTCGCAAGGAGCACCCATGCGTTTGCTTTCACGGCGTGCTGCTTGAGTTCGTTTGAATCAAGCGAGGGGGGCACGGCCACGTTGTGAAGCGGCCAAGACAACGTCCAGTCGGTTTCGTTTTCCAGCAGCCAATGCAGTTTGGAGGGCTCGGATGTGAGCCGTTTGGTCTTTCCTTCCAAGGAGAGTTGGTGAACGACCGCACGAACGTGCGGGTGCCGAGGGTGTTTCGCAGCCAACTCTTTGACGGCGTTGATGGCTGTGAGGTGGCGCCCTGCGTCGTGGTTCAACAAGGCGGCGACCAGAGAACCGTGCACCCATTCTTCCTCACCCATGGCGTCCATGGTACGTTCGAGGTCGTTGAGGGCCACCTCGCTTTGCCCCATCATTCGAAGCCGGGCGATTTCTCCGAGGTACATGGCGCGCTGAGCGGGCTTGGCAACGCTCGATTGGCGCAGTTCGGTTTCTCCGCTGAGGAATTGCCGAAGCATCCGAATGTTGTCCTTCTTCAACGGGTCCACGCTCAGCATTGAGATGGCTTCCTGATCGACGTGAACCTGACCGCTCAGGAGGCTGGCTGCCCACCTGACTCGCACGGCTTCAACGTCGCTGTTGTTCAACAAGGCCAACCGAGGCACAGCTTCACGGTAGTCTCGTTGCGCTAAACTTGCCGCACAGAGGACCAATCGGGATGTTTGTGCGTCTCGACCACCCTGCAAAGCCAGCAGATCAACCGCAAGTTCCTCAGCTTCGTCCCATCGGCCCAAAGCGACGTGGAACATCATTTTCGCTTGCGTTGAACGAATCATATCGAGGCCAACAAGCGTTGCTTCTCGACCGAGCGTTGAAGCCTCAAAACGGTCGATGGCGGTGCCCCAATCGTCGTTACCCAACAGGTCAGAGATGGAGCGCTGCTTGAGATAAATCATGTCGCTCATGCCGCGAAGGCGTGTTCGGTCCTCGTCCATTGAGGCGTCAAAGGTGATCTCGTCGAGTTGCGCAGATCGCGACCTCGAAAACCCCCAAACGATGAGGAAGGCCACTTGACCACCCGAGGCCAACATCCACGTCAGTTGTTCAAGCATGTCCTTTTCCAGCACAGCACAAACATTGGTTTCCCATTGGCCGCACTGTGCACCTTGGGGCAAAAAGCTCGAGTCCCAAAACGTGATCATGGCCAACGCAAGGAGCAGCATGGATTGTCCTGCAAAGCCAGTGAAGCAAAAGTTGAGCACGTTTGCTTGTTGAACGGGTTCGGCTCGAAGCAGTCGACTGTCCGCAAGGCGTATGCCGCCCCAACCGGACACGTCTTGAATGTCCAGGAAAAGGATGCGAGCGACTTCATACACAAACAAGAAACCGATGGCGGCGACGTTCAACAACAAAAACAGCAAGAGGGTGGTGACAATGGGTACTCGAATGCCCGCTTGAGGTATGTGGGAAAACAACTCAATCAGACCAAAACCAAGCAAACCTCCTTCCTCCATGTAGGTGGATTGAACTCGATATTCAGGCAGATTCAGCACGCGCTCCGAATGGACAAACAGGTCTGGGTTGTAAGCGAGGACGATCAGCGATACAAGCGTGTTCGCCGCCACAAAGGGCATGGCGATGAGGTTGAGATGAACCACTTGGGCGATGAATTGTTGCCGTGCGTTTGGGGTGTGATTGTGAAACGGAGACGCGTTTCCTTTGGCGATTTTTTCCGAGGATTGCTTCAAGGCGTGCCACGATGAGCCCAGGATGCGTCCGTACGCCAAAATTGCGGGGCTGAACGCCACCAAAGCGACCGTGCTGTAGAGTGTGGTTGTTGAAACATCCCGGGCCATGAGCATCCCGCCTACGCCCAGAGCCAACAGCAACCACGCCACGGTCAAGGCGATGTAGGAAGCGTTTCGAAGGGCTGAATTGCTCTGCAGCGAGGCTCGACTGACACCGAGGGGTCGAATGGCTTGCGCTCCAAGAGACGTGCCGCTTGAAACGATGGCAGGTAACACGACAAGGACCAGCGCAAATTGCACGGATGCAGCGTGGTAGCCTGCCGAGCCACCGCCCCGGTAGTTCAAGAACTCAAACAGCAGGATGAGGCTCCCCATGAGGGCCATCAAGTACGACACGACCCCGAATCGAGTGCCTCGACGAGCCAGCAGTTGCCGCACGTCGTCAACCGTTGACGTCACTTTGTGGACCTCGTAGGTCTTGGCTCCTGTGGGAAAGGCGACTTGGAGGCCTCGGAGCTGTCGTGGAACGATGTTTCTCCAAAAGAATGCCGCCGCCAAGAACGCAAAAAAAAGCGGGCCAATCATGCCCAAAGAATACTGATGAATGATGATCGGCTGAGGGGTCATGCGCATCACTCAGCGGAAGGAGGTACCAACGCAGGCTGACTGACTTTTTCGCTGATTTCGTGTGCAAGATCTGCAACAAATTGATCCAGAGGAACACCCGCAATTTGGTCTCCGTTTCTCGCTCGCAGGCTGACGGTCTGGTTTTGACGTTCGTCGTCCCCGAGAATGACGAGGTAGGCCGGCTGCAATTTTCTGTGGTTTCGGATTTTCTTCATGATGTTGTTGTCCGAATCGTCAACTTCGACTCGCACACCGGCGTTTCGCAAGGCTTCGCAGACCTTGCTTGCGTAGTCCTTGTGCTCTTCTCGAATGGTGATGACATGGCACTGCGTGGGGGTCAGCCAGGTGGGGAACCGTCCCGCAAAGTGCTCGATGAGCACACCGCAAAATCGTTCCATGGAACCGAACGGGGCGCGGTGAATCATAACCGGACGGTGCATCTCACCGTCGCTTCCTTTGTAGGTTAAATCAAAGCGCTCGGGCAGGTTGTAATCAACTTGGACGGTTCCGAGTTGCCATTCTCGGCCAATGACGTCCTTGACCACAAAGTCGATCTTTGGCCCGTAAAACGCCGCTTCACCTTCTTCTTCTGACCACGGTACACCCAGAGAGTCGGCTGCTGCACGGCACGCATCTTCCGCCTTGTCCCAACGCTCCGGATCGCCAACATATTTTGTTGAATCGGGGTCCCTCAATCCAACTCTGACCCGGTAGTCGTCCATTCCGAGCTTGTCGAAGATGATCTGCACGAGCTCGATGCACCCCAGCACTTCGTCCGCGAGTTGATTCTCGGTAACAAAGAGGTGCGCATCGTCTTGTGTGAACCCGCGCACTCGGGTCAGCCCTGAGATTTCTCCGGATTGCTCCCACCTGTAGACGGTGCCAAATTCCGCAAGTCGAAGCGGCAGGTTTCGGTACGACCGTGCTTGACTTGCGTAAATCTTGACGTGATGAGGACAGTTCATCGGCTTGAGCATGTACCCGTCGATTTCTCCCGCTTTCATCATGTTCGAGAGGTCGCCGCAACTGCACCCTTCGTCCGCCAGTTTGTTCATCAGGTCGCGCTCGACCAGCGGCGGATATTGCGAGTCCTGATAGTAGGGAAAGTGGCCAGAAGTTCGGTAGAGGTCCAATTTTCCAATGTGGGGGGTGAACACCTGGGAATACCCTTGTCTGCGCAGGTGATGCGAAATGAAATCCTGCAGTTCTTGCCGCACGATGGCGCCCCTCGGGGTCCACAATATGAGGCCTTGACCCACTTCCTCGTCGATGTGAAACAACTGCAGATCCTTGCCGAGTTTGCGGTGATCTCGCTTTTTGGCTTCCTCGAGGCGATTCAGCGTCGCCTTAAGAGCCTCTTTTGACGGCTCGACCAGCCCGTAGATTCGAACGAGTTGTTCACGGTCTTGATCCCCTCGCCAGTACGCAGTGGACACGGAAGTTAGGCGCACGAACATCAATTTCGAGGTGCTCGGAACGTGCGGCCCCAGGCAGAGGTCGCACCAGTCGCCTTGCGTGTAGATGGTTGAACCGCCCCCAGCTTCCAATCGGTCGTCGATGATCTCCAACTTGTACGGGTTGGATTCAAAACGCTCTCTCAGCGAGTCGTTGTTCAGCTCAACACGTTCCACGGAAAGATTCTGGCGGGCCAACTGATGCATTTTTTTCTCAATGGCCTTGAGGTCGCTTTGAGCGATGGGTTCCATGGCGAAGTCGTAGTAGAAGCCGCGGTCGATGGCCGGTCCGATGGTGGGCAGCGCTCCGGGGTAGAGTTCCACAACGGCTTGAGCCAACAGGTGTGCAGCCGAGTGGCGGAGGATGTGCATCCCCTCATCGGAGGCGGTGGGAATGCCTTCAACTGCGCAATCTTCGTGGAGCACAGCCTTGAGGTCGTGTTGGGTGCCGTCCACCTTTGCAGCGATGCAGCCGTGCTTCTTACCCAATGCGTCGGCCACGACTTCGCTGCAGGTGATGCCCGCAGCGTATTCGTTCACCGTCCCGTCGGGCAGTGTGACGTGAATCATGCTCATCGCTGAGGTTCCCCCAACCCCTACGGGGTTGAACCCTCGCTATGAATCCCGCGCTCGGGCCAAGGCGCATCGTGCCGGTTCTACCATTCCACGTCGAAGTCGTCACCCGGCTGAGCGGACGGCGATTTCAGCACCGTTGGCGGTGCTTTGCTCGAAGGCGTCGCAGTTGATTTGTCCGGCTTGGATATGGGCGCCTTCACGGCAAACGATGTGCGGTCCTCCACAGCATCGATGCGCTGGTTGTAAACGCGGGGTGCGGTTGATTCGGTTGTTTTTTCACGCTCTGGCTCAGGGGTTGACTCGGATTTGATGTTCTTCTCGCCGACCTTCAACTCGGCAAAGTCCCTGGCGAGCACGTCGTCGAGGTTCGGTGTGTCGGACGGCGGTCCTCGCATGGAGGCCACTCCACGAAGCGCCTCATCAACGCTGGGGTGCATCGGTGTCCATTCAGCGGGAGTTTTGAGGAAGCAGGGATATTTGAGGGAGAGGCACCAGCGGTGTGCATGCGCCTCGGCCTTGTGGTGAACCCCGACGCTGGTTTGGGCGGAAAATTGGGCTTCAAGGGCAGCGATGGACGAGCAGAAGAAGCTCGAGCTGCAGGCGCACAGGACCGTGCGGGTCCCCGTATGAACCAGTGCCTGACGCATCTTCTGAACCTGACCGCTTCGTCCTTGAACAGGACAAACACTCAGCTTCAACTCGTGGTTTGGGGCGGACGAATGGGAGGCACATGGGTGCCCGAGCTCGACGATTCCTCACCCGTGTCGATCGAACTTGTGGGAGCGACGCCGGATTCAACCACGCCAAAGGACACGGCGCAACTGGTGGGTGATCTCCTCGCATCGGGGGTTGAAGCAATTTTGTACGCGGGTGGAGACGGGACCACCCGAGACATCGTCAATGCGCTCGAGGCCGCGGGCCCCGAGGCCCAAAAAACGGCGGTCATCGGTGTTCCAGGGGGCGTAAAAATGCATTCAGGTTGCTTCGCAACGACCCCTAAAGCTGCGGCGGAAGTCGTTCTTTCCTTTGCCATCGGTGACCTTCGTACGGCGATCACCGAAGTGATGGATTTGGATGAAACGGTGTACGCAAAAGGTGAGTGGAAGGTTCGCATGTACGGCGAAGCATGGACGCCATCATCGCCTCGATTCATGCAGGGTGCCAAGGAACAAGTTGAGCGAGTCAGCGAGGAGGACACCATTGAGGGCTTGGCGCATCACGTGGCGACGTTGTTGGAAGACGAGCCCGACCTGATGGTCGTGTGGGGAAGCGGCGGAACGTTGCGACGAATGGGCGAACATCTCAAGCTCGATCTCACCCTGCTGGGCATCGACGTTCAACATGCGGGCACGGTTTACAGCGACCTGAACGAAGCCCGACTCCTCGAAGTCATCGGTGCGCATCTCAGCGACGAACATCGTCGTGTGCTTCTTTTGCTCTCTCCTATGGGGGGCCAAGGGTTCCTCATCGGCCGAGGAAACCTCCAACTCTCACCCGATGTGCTGCGCCTCATTGGCCACGCCAACATCCTCGGTATAGCCACACCGTCCAAACTCATTGGTCTCGAAGCCGTGCGCATCGACACCGGCGACGAAGCCTTGGATGCAGAATTTCAGAAAAAGCGATTCATCAAAATTCTTCAGGGCTTTCGAACCACTCGTCTCATTCGTGTGGCTGAGTTGTAAACCAAGCGGCCTCGCCGACAGCTTGCCCCTCCGATTCAGGGCTCCGCCCGTTCATGTTGATTCATAGAGCGTCAACGGAAGTGGACACCATGAGGGGCAAACGCACCGTGGTGTTGACCGGTGCGGGGGCGTCCGCTGAATCGGGCATCCGTACCTTTCGAGACAACGACGGGTTGTGGGAAAACCATCGGGTGGAGGACGTGGCCACGCCCCAAGCCTGGCGGAATGACCCCGAATTGGTTTGGCGTTTTTATCAGGCTCGAAGACGCCAACTCAGGGAGGTTGAGCCGAACCCCGCTCACGCAGCCTTGGCCCGGCTGGCGGACGAATTGGACGACATGACGCTGATCACCCAAAACGTGGACGACCTGCACGAACGTGGTGGAAGCCCACAGGTGATTCACATGCACGGGCAATTGGTCTCGTTGCGCTGCGAGGGCAGCGGACGAAGTGAGATTCGAACGGCTCCGAGCGATCTCGGGGATGATTTTCTGAACTGCTCGTGTTGCGCGATGCCCCAGCGCCTTCGCCCCGACATCGTTTGGTTCGGTGAAACGCCCATGCACATGGAAGCGATTTATCGTGCGGTGGACGCCTGCGATGTGTTTGTGGTCGTGGGGAGTTCCGGACACGTTTATCCCGCAGCAGATTTGGTCCGTGTCGCACGTGCAAACGGGGCTCACACCGTGCTGGTGAACGCTGAGGCCCCTTTGAACATCGAAGCCTTTCATGAGGTTCACCTCGGGAAGGCTGGAGCGTTGCTTCCAGGTCTGATTGATTCCTGGCTCGGCGAGCTCACTTGAGGTGCATGCTTTGAGCCTTCACCCGTTGACGGTGGAGCCGATTGGGGATGAGCCGGTTGGTGTCGGTTCACCGCTTGAGTTGACCCGTCGCAGCCTTGAGGAGTCCCAAGAAGGGGGGGCTGGGCCTGCCGGGACGCGATTTGAATTCGGGATGAAACTGGACGCCCACGTAGTAAGGGTGGTCGTTGAGTTCGAAGATTTCACAACGCTGACCGGATTCGTCTTTACCGACGAACACCAAGCCCTCGGCCTCAATGCGCTCAATGAGATCGGGGTTGACCTCGTAGCGATGCCGATGACGCTCGTTGACCGCTTCGCCCGGGCCGTAGAGTCCCCGAATCGCAGATCCTTGATGCTGCCAAAGGGTGGGGCGGCTGCCCAATCGCATCGTGCCGCCAAGGTGGGTTTTGGAAATTTCCGGCATGAACACGACGGCGGCGTGGTCGGGGTTGTCTTCAAACTCCGTGGAATTGGCACCCTCCATGCCCAACACGTTTCGGCAGAACTCAATGGTGGCAATCTGCAGGCCCAAACATATTCCAAGATAGGGCACGCCCTTGGTTCGAGCGTGTTGGGCTGCGAGGACTTTCCCCTCAATACCTCGATCTCCAAAACCACCGGGAACCAAAACGCCATGGGCGTTTTTCAGAAGCCCCCACGCCGCTTGGTGCTCGTTGGCTGCCCAACCGTCCTCAAGGTGGCTCGCCTCGATCCAGTCGATCACCAATTTTCGGTCAACGGCCATGGCGGCGTGCTGCAGGCTTTTGATGACCGAGAGGTACGCGTCGGAGAGGTCGGTGTACTTGCCAACCATCGCGATGTGGACTTCTTCGGTCAGCGTGTCGAGGTGGTGGGCCATTGCACGCCATTCGTCAAGGAGGCTGGTGGCGGAACAATCCACTCCGAGGATTTCGCAGAGACCTTGTTCTTGGAGCATGAGCGGGACGTGGTAGATGTTGGGCACGTCGTGTGTTGACATCACTGCTTGGGGCTGAACGTGACAAAACGCAGCCAACTTGTTCCGAGTTTCGTCGTTCAGCGGTGCAGAGGAACGGCACACAAGGATGTCGGGTGTGATGCCGAGGCCGCGAAGTTCCTTGACCGTGTGCTGCGTTGGTTTTGTTTTCTGCTCACCAACGGGGCCCAGCACGGGAACCAAGGACACGTGGACGAAGGTGACGTTTTCACGACCGACCCTGAATTGGAATTGACGCAATGCTTCCACATAGGGGGCCGATTCAATGTCGCCGACCGTCCCTCCGAGTTCGATGATGCACGCGTCCGGTGTTTCGTCGGTTCCATCCGCTGGACGAGCGGCGACGTCCTCGATCCAATCTTGGACGGCGTCCGTGATGTGGGGGATGACCTGCACGGTTTTTCCAAGATAGTCGCCGCGACGTTCGGCTTCCAACACCTTGGAATAGACCTTGCCCGTTGTCAGATTGTTGTCTTTTGAGAGGTTGATGTCGAGAAATCGTTCGTAATTTCCAAGATCGAGGTCAACTTCACCACCGTCGTCAAGGACAAACACCTCGCCGTGTTCAAACGGTGACATCGTACCTGCGTCGCTGTTGAGATACGGGTCAATTTTGATTGAGGTGACCCGTAAGCCGGCGGCTTTGAGGAGGACGCCGATGCTGCTGGCCGTCACACCTTTTCCGAGTCCAGAAAGGACCCCTCCGCTGACCACGACGTACTTCATTGCAGCATCAACGGGCTTTTAGGCCGTCGCGCCTACCTAATCAACCTACCGAACAGGGGCAGAATCTCAAGCCAAGTCGTGGTGAGCGAAGGATGAAAAGGTGCCCCACCAACAATCAACCTGAGGGCGGACCGTGTCATCCATACCAGCAACCATGACGGCGTGGACCAAGACACGCGCTGAGGCTGGAGGGTTCACGCTCGAGAGCCATCCCGTTCCTTCACCCGGCCCTGGAGAGGTGCTGATACAGACCCAATCCACATCCGTCTGTGGCACGGACATACACATTTGGAAGTGGGACCGGTGGAGTCGCGAGAACGTCCCACTGGGCACCGTCACGGGTCATGAAACCAGTGGACGAGTGGTGGCGGTTGGAGAGGGTGTTGACTCGCACGTCGTCGGCGATTGCATCGCCGTTGAATGTCACCTGGCCTGCTGGGCATGTCCACGATGCGACGAAGGAAACGCACACGTGTGCGAGAACGGTTCCATCTTCGGCGTCCACAGTCATGGTGCCTTTGCACCGTACTTCGTCGTCCCCGCCATCAACGCCCGACACGTTCCTGAAGGCCTTGATTCGGGCCATGCCTGCATCCAAGACCCTCTTGGAAACGCCATTCACACCCTCACCGGCGGCCCAGTTGACGGCGCAACGGTTGCCGTCCACGGATTGGGTCCGATCGGCCTGTTCGCCGTCAACGCCGCGAAAGCCATGGGGGCAACCAAGGTCATCGCTGTGGATTGGGACAACACCTACAGAATGGAGTTGGCGAAGGAACTCGGAGCCGATGTGGTTTTGGGCAAAAACGACGACGTGGTCGCCAGCATTCTCGAAGCAACCGACGGTCGAGGTGTGGACAACAGC
>PBMS01000023.1 GCA_002722695.1 Methanobacteriota archaeon | reverse complement strand
TCCGGCGGCCTACTTGGCTCAACTCGATTCTGAAGAAGCCGATCGAAGACGGCGGAACCGAGACCTCGGATTGACTCAGTCTGCAGCGATGTGGACGGAACCGTCTTTGTAAAAAATTTGAATCTGCTCAGGGGCTTTTTTTGTCAGCGCTGCGACGGCTTCGTAGATTTCCGCTTCCTTGACTTTGAAGGCCTTTGCAGCGTCTTTGCTCGACCAAGGTTGGATGTGGAAGTCGCTCTTGATGAGCCATTTCAGCAACCTCGTCTCAAAATCCGTCATTTCGTCGGCCATGAGCAGAGGACGTGGCCTCGCCTCAAAATGTCATCGTTGAACTTCAACCAAGTGCAACCATGCGACGGCAACATTCCTCGGCGTCGATGTCGCCGTTGAGAAGGGTGTTGAGGGCTTTTGTGAACGGGATGTTCAGCCCAGCGTCCTCCGCTCGCTCCACGAACATCCGCGTGGCGCGAACACCTTCGGCCACCATGTGCATTTCGTCAAGGGCGTCGTCCAGAGACAATCCGGTGCCGAGCTTTTCGCCCATGGTTCGGTTTCTGCCATGCGGGGAGGTGGCCGTGACGTACATGTCGCCAAGACCGGCTGGGCCAAACGCCACCTCGGCGCGTGCACCCAATTCAGCCAAAAGCAGACAACCTTCCTTGAAACCGGACATGAAAATAGCCGCTTTGAGGTTGTCTCCTCCCAAATCTCCGACCTGCTTCAATCCGTCAACCAATCCGCACGCAAGGGCAACGACGTTCTTGAACGCCCCCCACAATTCAGCCCCGACGGGGTCGCTGGCCGGGTGGAGGATAAAACTGGGCGTGCTCAGTGTTTGGGCCAGCCGCTGGGCGATGGCTTGGTCTTCACTGGCCACCAACGCCGTGGTCATCACGCCCCCTGCGGCCTCGGGTGCGATGGTTGGGCCGGTGAGCACGGCGAGCGAGTTGGATTTTCCTTCCTCTTTGAGACGGGTGTGAATGGCTTCGGAGATCAACCGTTTCCCGGGGGCCAGCCCTTTGGCCAAATCGAGCAACACATGACCGGGTTGGAGATGAGGTAGCACGTCTTCAATCACATCCAAAATCACCGACGAGGGAAGGGCCAACACGACGATTTCGCTGCCGTTGATGGCTTCACTGAGCTGCATGGTGGCGTCAAGACCTGGAAGCGGATGGTGGGGAAGATACTTCTCGTTCACATCGCTCATCGTGATGGATTCGTAGACCTCTTGCTCGATGGTCCAGCCCGTTACTTTGTGCCCCTCAAGCAACCATAAGCGGGCGATGGCTGAGCCCCAGTTCCCCAACCCCAAGACTGCAATGTGCGCCATGTCAATCGCTTGATTGGCCCCTTCGTTGGTTTATACCACTTCGGGCAACATTGGCAGCCGAACGAGGGATTTCAAGGCGTTTCTGGACCGACGAATCAAAACAAATCGTCGTCGTCTTCGTCAAAGTCAAACACGTTGTCATCGTCCTTGGCTTCGTCTTTGGTTTTCTTTTTGCTCGCCTTCGTTGTCTTTTTGGCCTTCTTCGCCGGTTTCGTGGTTTCCTCGGCGGGAGCAGGCTCAGCTTCAGCAGACGGTGCCGCAGGCTTGGTCTTCGGTGCGGTTGTGGCTCCCCGGGCGGCAGCGATTTGACTTTCCTTGGCACGGAGTTCGTCCTCGCTCTTCCCGGTCTGGAGCGACAATGCACGACGTCGATCTTCTCGGGCTTTGCGCTCGAGTTGCTTGTGGCGAGATTTCTCGATGTTTTGCATCATGTACATGGCGTCGTGCTCGAGCAGCGGTGAGTCGGATATGAGGGTGATGTCCAGCCAGCCCCCGTCCTCGACGATGAACTCAGCAAGCGGCTCAAAATTGAGGTCGGACTTTTTGATCTGCGTGTAGTGCATGGCGTTGCCCGTGCGATGCTCGACCCCGGAGAAGTGGCAGTAGAACTCCTTGGTTCCGATGCTTTCTCGAACCATGTCAAACAATTCGCCATAGTCCTCCGAGGTTCGCATTTGACCGTGCCCGCGAGCATGGATGTGAGCGATGTTGAGGACAGGTACGGTGCCCTCAACGTGATTCACGACCTCAAGCACCTCTTCGAGACTGCCCCACAACTCTTGACGACCCGATGTTTCCACACCAATTTTTGAGGGCGTGCCGTCTTTGATCCACGGAAACACGGGGAACTCGTCTTCGTCGTCGTGCCAAATGGCATGGACACGGTCAACGACGCCGGCGAACACGTTCGCCACCTGCTGGTTGGCTGCGTGGCCGCGTCCGAAGTCGCCGTAGTGCCCGGCGTGGAGCGTGATGTGGCGAGCGTTGATGGTACGTGCGGCCTGGAGCGTGGATTCTATTTTGGCCAGCGAGCGACCTCGCTGGACCTTTCCACCCAGAAGTTCTGAGTAGTACGGTCCGTGGATGTTCATCTCAAAGTCGGTTTTGTTGGCCAAAACCCCGGCTTGCCAGTATTGTTCGAAGTGTTGAGGGGCGACCATGCGGACGGTTTGCACCTCCATGGTTTCAAGTCCGAGCGAGATGATGTCGTCCATTCCTTCGACGATGGTGCGTCCCTTGCACGAGAGCGGGACCCCCGCTGGACCAAGTTTGACCGACATTCGTCCCGTCCCCCGAAACACACCCAAGGGCCATCACATGATAATCCCTTTCTGTTGGCTGTCCGCTTTTCCGGTCGCCTTGGATGGTTTTCAAGAGTGAATGCATACGACTCTTCATGAAGGTGAGACCGAAGCGAGTCTTCATGGAACCCCATGTTCAACGCGCTGTTGAAGCGTTCAAATCGGGCCGCCCGGTGTGCCTGTTTGACTCGGAGAAGCGCGAGGGGGAGACGGACCTCCTGTTCCCGGGAGCCATGGCTGAGCCCGCTACCATGCGGCAACTGCGTCAGGAGTGCGGAGGCTTGCTGTTCTTGGCCATCGGCGACGAAGTGGGGGAATGCTTCGGTCTTCCCTTTCTGCAGGACCTCCACACCAGCAAGGATGCGTTGAAGCGCCACCCCGTGCTCAACCATCTCATCACCAACGACTTACGCTACGACGCTCGCTCAGCGTTCACGCTCTCCATCAATCATCGAGACACCTACACGGGCATCACCGACCACGATCGGGCCCTGACCACCCGTCGATTTGCAGAGTTAGCAACCGCTTGCTTGGCCGACAGCACATCGGTTGAACAGGCCATGCAGCGCCTTGGCGAAGAATTCAGAACCCCCGGACATATCCCGGTGTGCAGAGAAGCGAAGGGGGGGTTGACCGTACGCCAAGGCCACACGGAATTGGCGGTTGGTCTCGCCCGCCTCTCAGGAACCGCTCCGGTCGTTATCGGGGCTGAAATGCTTCAACCTGACGGGGACTTCGCCCTCCCGGTGGCCGACGCACGTGCATGGGCCGAAACCAACGGCATACCGTTCCTTGAGGGAGCGGACATCGTGTCGGCCTTGGGCGCCTGAGCTCACCGTCATCCTCATGAAGCAACAGCATAACCCGTAAACGGTGGTCGTATGAAGCGCATTCTTGCTGTCGGCGTGTTTGATCTCCTCCATGCGGGTCATCTCCACTACCTTGAGCAGGCAAAATCCCTCGGAGACCACCTAACGGTGGTCGTTGCGCACGACGACACCGTTCGAAAGCGCAAGCACGAGCCGGTGACCAANCAAGACCTTCGTCGACGCATGGTGGAGGGACTGAAACCNGTTGACGTTGTGGTGGTTGGAAACCCTCCCGACGTCCCTATNTTCGACATNTTGCCCGACGTGCAGCCCGATGTNATCGCCCTNGGATACGACCAAGAGCACGCCGAGGACAACATTCGCAAAGCCCTCCACGAACGTGGGCATGGATCCATTCAGGTGGTCCGTGTTGAGGGTCTCAGCGACGACCTTGATGGAACGCGAAAAATCATTGCACGGATCCTTGAACGGGCCGAAAAGAAGGAGGTCTAATCGTGTTCACAGGCATCGTTCAAGGCCAAGGTGATGTTCATTCTATAGAAAAAGGTGAGGCCGTTTGGACCTACACGATTCGCTTGCCGAACACGTTGGGATTGGAACGAGGAGCCAGCGTGGCCATCAACGGCGTGTGCTTGACAGCCACCGACATGGACGATGGATGCGTGTCGTTTGATGTGATTGAGGAAACCCTTCAACGGACCAACCTCGGTGGACTGCGCGAAGGCGACGCTGTCAATGTTGAACGTTCGCTCAAGATGGGGGACGAATTGGGCGGACACCTCCTCTCCGGCCACATCATGGGCATGGGCAGCGTCGTTGAGCGCACGGAGGTCGGCGAGGGCGTTGATTTGACCGTGAAAGCCCCCCACAGCATGATGAAGTACATCCATGAAAAGGGATACATCGGTCTGAATGGAGCTTCGTTGACCATCGGCGAGATCAGCGGAGATCGGTTTGACATTCATCTCATTCCCGAGACCCTTCGTTTGACCACTTTTGGTTCGCTGAACGTGGGTGGTGCCATCAACATTGAAATCGATGCCATGACACAGACGATCGTCGCGACCGTGGAACGAATGATGAAACAGGAGAACGGTGGTGGGCAATCATGAGCAAAAAAATCGCCGTGGTCTGCGGCTCCTTCCACAAGTCCGAGGTCGAGCGCATGTTGGCCCATTCAACCGACGAGGCTCGCTCCCTCGGTCTGACCGTGGGGGAGGTCGTTTGGGTGCCAGGTTCCATGGAAGTGCCCCGTGCTCTCAACCGGCTTTTGGCCAACCACGACGGAGCGGTCTGTCTCGGTATCATCGAAAAAGGGGAAACTCAACACGGTCTTGCAATGGGTCAAGCGGTTATCAAGACCATTCTTGAATTGCAACTCAAGCACAACAAACCCATCGGTCTCGGTATTATCGGGCCAGGAGCGGAGCCTCATCACATCGAGCCTCGCCTTGAACCGCATGCCCGTGCGGCCATGGGAGCTTGCGCAGACCTGTGAGTGCACCGTGCGACGCATCGATGAAGGTTGACATCAACTGTAGATGTCCAGTTCGTAAATCGTGCCGCCCCACGTAAAGATGAGCAACTCGTCGTTCAGGCCACGGCCGAATCCAACCAGCAGGTTATCGGTGTCCACCAGGTGGACGGCTTGAAACGCACCGTCGCTTCCTTCTTGCGTAATGAAAACGTCTCCACTGCAGAAGTCCCCGTACATGAAACCGCCCTGCCACGGTTCTGGACCCCAATCCATGTACAACCCGCCGGTGATGGAGCATCGACCTTCCTCGTGCGTGTACACCACGACCGGGTCGGTCATGTCTTCGGGTGGTTCGGAAGGAGGTTGTGTGCAATCGTTGGGGTCGTTAAACTCCCGATTCGCTTCCCGTTCAGACCATCCAAAGTTGCTGGCTTGGAGAACGGGGATCATGTTGATTTCCTCGAAGCAATTTTGTCCCACGTCGGCGATCCACAAGCGCTGCTGTTGGTCCACATCGAATTTCCATGGATTTCGGAGTCCGCGATGGAGGGTGTAATCTTGGTCCGTCGCCGTGGCGTTGTGCAGAGGTGAAACGGTGCCGTTGAGGTAGTGGAAGTGTTGGATGGTGCCGAGAGCTGAAGTGTCGTTTTGTCCGTGCCCGAGCGGGTCGTTTGATCCACCGCCATCGCCCACACTCCACAAGTATGTGTTGTTCCCGAGAGCATGGATGTGACCACCGTTGTGGTTGCGGTAGGTTTGTTCAATCTCACGAAGCGTCTGAATGGAGCCTTCGTCGAGGGTTCCGTTGACGACATCGCCAACGGCGAGGAACAGGTTTGTCACCTCTTTGGTTTCGCAGTTTGCGGTGCCGATGTAGGTGAACAAGATTTGGGGGTTTTGCTCGTAGTTGGAGACGAACGTGAAACCGAGCAGGCCCGCCTCTGTGTGGCAGTTTGAGATGAGGTTGCTGATGTTGCCAACCAAGCGCGTGGTTTGGCCGTCGTACGCAGTGATTCGACCGTTAAGGTCCGAGAACCACACCTCATCGTCAACGGGGTGATGCAGCGAGTTGGTGGGGGTCGTAAATCCACTCAAGTACTCCTTGCAGGTTATGTTGATGTCCAACGGGTTGCAGTCGGGTTGACTGCGGTTTTCCCATTCGAACCCGTTGCCGGTGTCCTCTTCTTCCTGACCGATGCACCCGGAAAGGGGTGCGATGGCCACCAGCAAAATCAGTAACAAGCATACGCCGTGGTTGCGTCGAATCAAGCAGAATCACTCCTTGTTTTCTGAGTGGTTTGGGTCTGCTTTAACCTCTTGTGAACGACTTCGGACAAAGAGCACGATGGCACCAATGGCACCCACCACGCCGACGGGAACGTACAACGGAAGTCCGTCGTCGCTTGAGGTCACTTTGACCTTGTTGACTTTTTCACCAAAGTAGGCCACGATACCGGGAACGTCTTCGATGGAATCACCGTAGGTGCCGAGGTGAGATTCCGTGTCGATGATCGTCATCCCCGGTGTGCTGAGCACATCGTCGAGAATCTGAAGGTCGTCATCGTTGGAACTCATCGTGGTGAACGCGTCCTGCAAGGATTGAACCTCGGCGGGGGTGAACACATCGGGGTTGTACATGACCGGGTGGCTCGGTGCACGTCCAAAGCCCTCAGGGGCCATGATGGGGTGGAAATCACTCGTTTCCGTGAAGTCGCCTTCGAAGCACCAGGACTGTGGGTCCTCACCGCAGTAGTCCGGAACGGTTGGATCTTTGGCGAAGGAGATGTAGTCCGTGGCATCGCCCTGCACGTGCTCGGCCAAACAGCGCAACGAGCCGATGTATCGGTAATAGGGCGTGCCGCTGTCGGGGATGCTGGAAAATTCGGAGAAATGGTTGGTGACCGTGTTGTGCAACGAGTCGATTTCGTCGGGGTCGCCGACCACATCAATGTAGCCGTTGTTGATGAGGTAGCCCATCGGCAGCAACATGCCCGAACTTCCGAGAGCAGAGGTGTGGCAGGAAATTTTTCCTTCCATCAGGGCCAGTGGGTCGGTGTCGGGGTCGTCGTCCAAATCGGCTTGAGCCATGTCGGAATCCTTGTGGACCCAGGCGATGGCGTTGTAGTAGGCTCGACCGTCAGCCTTCTGTTCTGCGGCTGCCACCTGCAGACCGTACTCTTGCCAGCTCAGCCATGCGGCTCCGCCGTCGAGAAAACCAATGTCAGCGTTTCCAAACCTGAGCGCCTCAATGGTGGCTGCTTGGCTGTTGACGGGGTAAATCTCAACCTCTTGACCCATCAACTCTCCGAGGCGATCCCCGAGTTTTTGCGGGTTTTCGTCGATGTTTTGGTACTCCTCTTTGACTTCAAACGCAATCTTCAGACAGTTGTCGTCGTCCGAACAGGTCGTGTACTCAACCCCGGATGAAAAAAGACAACCCGGCACGCAGGCGGCCAGAAGCAGCGTAATCAGCATCATTGCGGTAAGGTTTCGGTTCATTTCGTATCCCCTAAACTCATCCACCCGAAGCCCATATATGTAATTTCGTCTTCCCTAAAATACAAAGGATTGACCTGCAAGGGCTGGGTGGTAACGTCCGCAAGGACCGACGGAGCGAAGACGCATGGACCCCAACCTGCAATCGTCCAGGGCCAGCGGTGTCCCAAACCGGTGGATTGCCGCATTGTTGCTTCTGATGATTGCCCCGTTGACCATCACGGCGCCCTACGTCTTGCTGGAACCGGAGCAACCAACCTCAACGGTCGCCTTCCCAGAAGGATTCGCCTCAAACAACCAAGGCTACCTCTTGGTGGTGCTCGACGGTGTTGGGGAGAACATCATGCTGGACGAATCTCTGATGCCAAACCTCGCTTCCCGGATGGACAACAGCGCTGTGGTCTCGATCACCACCGGCCCGTTGACGTTGTCAGCAACCTGTGTTCGTGAGATGATGACCGGTGTGCCCAACGCCCCCATTGACGGTCTCAAAAATTTCAACATGGGCCATCCCGGTGGCACCGACCCGTGGTTGCTCGCAGCGACCTCAGACAGCTACTCCGTGGGCATGATCGGCAGCTACGTGATGGGCAACCTCTACGGCGACCGCAGCGACATCGAGTTTGTGAACACCTTTGAGGGCCATGCGGACTATTACGAGGGCGACGACGCAACGGGGGATGTACTCGAGCAGTGGCTTGGATCTGAGCGTCACAACGTCGTCGCCGCCCACTTCTCAGGTCCCGACAAAGTCGGCCACAAATGGGGGACGGTCTCGGAGGAATACCGCAATAAAATGCTGGATCTGGATCAGAAACTCTCCGGTTGGTTGCGGCTTGTCCCGCCTCAGTGGACCGTGGTGGTAACCGCAGACCACGGCATGACCTCATCGGGCTCGCACGGCTCTGCTGAACCTGAAACACGAGAGGTTCTCGCCCTCGTCACCGGACCCGACATTGACACAAGCGCACGGACCGAGGCTGCTCAGCTCGATCTCGCCGCTCTGATGCTGTTCGATCTGGGCCTCGATTTCCCAAGTCAAGTCAACGGACGAATCCCGCTCGACGTGTTCTCTCTCTCGGCCGAAGATCGAGTTCGGGCCGATGCGTGGAACTGGGAAGCAGGGCTGTTACGTCATGTTTTTTTCAACCCAGACGATGCGGATGATTACCGTCTTGATGAGGTGGATTGGGAGGGGATTGCGGGCGAGCCTGTGGTGATACGAGGCCTCGACGTGGTTGTTTCCGTAGCGGTGTTGTCGTGTTTTCTTCTTCTCGGATTTCTGACCGTTCATCAAGGTCGTGCGGTGAGCAAATCCGAGCGAAAGCACCTCATTTTGCTTGGTTGCATCGTGGCAGCATCGGTCTGGTTCCACGCCAATCTCTCGTTTTCGGCCATGATTCCCCGCGCCATCGGTGCAGCGGCCGTGGTGTGGTTGGTGGCCTCGTCCCTTGGCAGGACGCCTGCGCTCGATGTTTCATGGGACCGAAGGCTCTACGATGCAAAACCGTGGCTTGTTGCAGGGGCGGTGTTGTCGGTGTACTTCGGTNATTTGTCTCGNGGATTGTTGGTGCTGCTGGTGCTGTGGNTCATGTTCTGGNCAACGGGAGCGATGACGGGTCAAGCCAAAAGGAACATCCCGTCCTCAACAACGGTGTATGTTCTCGCTGCGATGGTGGCGTTTTCATTGGGTTCCCTGAGGCTCTGGTACGCTTTGATTCCGCTGTTCATGCTGCTCACGGGGACGGTCCTCGACCGCAGGTTTCGCAGCAGACCGTTCGTGGAGCAGGCTGCGTTGTGGGTCGCATGGGGGTTGGTGGTGTGCGCCCTTTCCTACGTCCACAGACGCATGTTTGGGACCCATCACCTCCTCAAACTTGTGAACCTCACACCCACCACCCTCCTGACCGGATTGGTGGCCATGGCGCTCCTTGCAGCCCTTTCGCTGCTGTACGGCGCTGTTTACGGCGGTAGGAATGTTCGGGCGTCTTGCGGGGGTTGCTTTGCCGTTCTTCTTGTGGCGTTGGCGGCCTCTCGCACGGAATGGGCTCCGTTGCAGTGGATCGTTCTTGCAGGTGCGGTGGGCCTGTACGTCATGGCTTGGCTTCGTCGTAAGGACCCCACAAACCAGAGCGTGCACTTCATGCACGCAGCTCTTGGTGTTCACGTGATGGTTTCATGGGGGCCTTGGGCAACGGTGGCCAGTCTTGCTTTGCTCATCGTTGCGCCGCACGTCGCCAAGGTGCTCGCACCTCAAAACATCGCCAACTCATCGTGGCTCAACCGACCACAAAACATGGTCGCTTTGGCGGTGTTACCGTGGGTGGTGTGGATTTTGTGGTGGACCCTCATGGGCCAAGTGAACGGCATGCAATTTTGCTACGAAGGCGTCTGCCCTCACCCGAGAGAATTGGACCCTGGTGCTGTTCGGGTGCAGGGGGGCTACTACGGCGGTGGAAGTCAACCCTCAACCTTGTGGATGGCGTTGATGGTGGTCAGTCCTCTGATCGCTGTTTCTGTTGCGCTCATGCATCGGCTTCTCAAGGCAGGCGTGGGCCTTCAACCCTATCTCCTCTCCCAAGGCGTCGTTGTGTTTGGCTGTTTGGCGTTGTACGCGTTCACACCCATTTATCCCCGACTCGTGTTCTCGTTGACGTACAACATCGTGTTCGCTGTTGCGCAAATTGGCTTCGCTGCTGCCGCTTTGTGGATCGAGCGCTTTGACCGGTTCATGCTTCTGTCCGGCGGATTGAAGCGAGAGAACTCGGAGCGGCGCGTCGCATAGTTTAGGTCCTACGAAACTATTTAGGGTACCCTAAACTCCAGGAATACGGTGGCGGCATGAACTCGTGCGATGTTTGTGGAAATGCGATGCAGACAGGCTGGGTCGCTTGTCCGTTTTGCGGTGTTCACATCGACAACGTGTTCAATTCGTCCATGCCCCTGGTTGAAATTGCTGAGACTCGATGCCAAACCGGTTGCTCGGGCAACTGCAGCCCCGGTAAGAAAAAATCAAAAAAAGCAAAAAAGGTCAAATCGAAGTGTTGCAAGAAACACGAACGGAAAAAGAAACACTGCAAATCCTGCCCTGAACTTCACGATTCAGTTCGGGACGTCAGCACAAACTTCGTGTCGATCGAACCGATTTCGGGGGCGTCGTTTGCTGCCAGTGCTTGCAGGCGATAGTCCTACGAGGCGTGCACCGTTCAGCCGACCACGGTGGCATCGATGCCTGTTTGGGCCGCCGTTTGATCGGTTTGTTCAGACGGCCAAAGCACAGATTTCCGTACTCTCCACACCGCAAGATAGAGCACAGCTGAGACAAAAATGCTTGCTGCGATGGGCCCAGGACCCCACAACCACGGGTCAAACCATCCGTCAAAAACAAACGGAATCGGGTAGAAAGGCTCGAGCCCGTACACGCCGCTGTGGGATGGAATGTCGGCCAGAACGTGAGAAACGTATGCGACAGCGGCCAGCTTGGCGGTTCGGCTTTTGCGCCACATCGGCAGAAAGACGATGGCCCAAAACAGAAGGCTGTGCGAGAGCAACCACACGTGGTAGGTCCAATGGTCGATGATTTCGGGATGGTTGATGAAATCAATCCCCAAGGCAAACGGGATGTCTCGTCCGGCCAACCAACCGAGGTAGGGGTGAACGAAGAGCACGTTGGTGATGTCGGGCAGCATGGCGAAGCCGAGGCCGATTTTTCGTCGGTGCTTGATGTCCTCGGGAGCCATCTCTCCCAGCATCAGGCCAATCAATGCGTGCGTCGCGGTGTCCAATGCAACCCAACCTTCGTTGAATGGACATGTGACGCCCTCAGCCTATCAATTCGTCTGTGACGCAACCCACAACCTTGATGTGCAAAACAATGTCGTAGAAAACAAAATAGGAAGGGGTTTCTTGCAAGAACACAATGTCGTTTCTTCTGAATGTGACCCTCGTCATCGTCGGGCTCGCAGGTGTGCTCTGGTTGCTCTCCCCTCGCCTTTTGCCTTCCTTGGGAACCTTTCTCGTCAAGATGGACCTTTCAGCTCGGGTCAAAAAGGCTGAATTCGAGCAGAAGAGCTTTGTTTTGCCCGACGGGCGCGGAGCGTGGTATTTGGAACGGGTGACCAGAGGTCATGCCGAAGACAAACCTCTCGTCATCCTTCCCGGGCTGGGCGTGACCATGCACCTCATGGGTGCCCAGTTGGGCGATGTTCTCAAGCACATCCCCAACCGTCGTGTCATCGTCATCGAATTGCCCTATCACGGTCGTTGTGTCTCCATGGAAAGCGATTTTCGAGACCCGGGATTGGCGTTGGACGCAGTCACCGCAAGCATAGCGATGATTGTGGACAACATAGGCGGACTGGAATCGTTTGATTTGATGGGGTATTCGTTTGGAGGTGTTTTGGCCACCAACCTCGTCCTCAAGCATCCCCAACGCGTCGGTAAAGTGATGCTTCTAGCACCGTATTACTACAACGAAGCAACCACCGAGCAGTACAACGACGTGTTCGAAGCCAAGCAGTGGCACCGCCTTGCTGCGTGGCAGGGACGAGATGAGTTGGAGCCGTGGTTTTACAACTGGCTTGGATTGGACAAAAACGACGCCCTGCCGGGCTTTATCTTCAGCGGAATCGCAGGATTGCGAGCCGAACAGTACCCCGACAATTACTGGGTTGGTTTTTACAACCGTCTCCACGACGACTGTCAAAGCAGTCGGTCCTTTTTGGCAGAAAACAACGATGCGCTCGGTGCTTTGTCGAGCGAAGTTCTCCTGATTGCGGCCTCCAACGACACCATTGTCAACGCCGAGAAACTCACTCAACTATCAAACGTGTTCAACTCTGAGAAAACCGACATCAAAACCGTCAATGCGGGCCACTTCTTCGCTCCAAACGGTCAAACGCTCTTTGAAGTGTCCGCCGACGAGGTCGGCGCGTTCCTGAACCGCTAGGCTGCTCAACATACCTTCGTTCATCTTGTGCGGGTGGAAGGCCTTGGCTCTGGAAATTTCAATCAGATCGCCTTGAAATCCTAAACACCGTCGAGGTCACGCTGCTGAGCCCGCGGTCCTTCTCGTCGCCGAGGTCCAGGTGTTCCAAGGATTCGACGTCAAACCCGTCGGAGAACAACGCCATGACGTGGTCGTCGTGAAGGGCGAACGGAGGCCCGTCCATCTCTTCTTGTGGGTACGCGAAGGTGATGAGCAGACCAACCGCATCGGGTTTTGTCAGCTTTCGGATTTGATCGACGTAGGCCGTTCTCGACTCGATTGGGACGGCGATCATGGCGGCCCGGTCGTACCACGCATCGGCGAGCACTGTGCCTTCAGGAAGTTCGAAGAAATCCCCCTGATGGACGGTGAACGGATGGCTCGAATGCTTGATGTGGTCTCCAGTACGCTCGCTCTTGACGTCAAGACGATTTTCTGAAACAAACGCCTCGATGGCTTCCTCCACCATCTCAAGCCCCGATACGGAGTACCCCCGGTCGGCAAGCCACAGCATGTCGAGCGATTTCCCGCACAACGGCACGAGGATTTCACCTCCATCCGGCGCTCCGATGCTGTCCCAGTGTTTGGTCAGCAAATCGTTGTACGCTGCTCGATGCCAACCGATTTGCTGGGTCTTCCAGCGGTTGTGCCAAAACGTCATGCCGCCTCCAACCTACGGTTGTCTTTGAATCCTTCTTGCACGTCTGATGCTGGACGTTTCTTGTTTGGGTTCAGCGCTCATCTTGACGGTCGGACGAGCGAAGATGAACGGCGACGCCTTCCTTTTTGAGCACCTCAATGACGTCGTGAATGACGTCGTCGGGGAGGTCTTCGGGAGGATGCACGCCTTTCGTGAAGAGGGGGCGTTGACACCAGGCCTTGACGCACGCAAAGGTGACCAGACCCGTCGTTCTGGCCATGCTTGAATCGCCGTCTCTACCGCCGTCTTCCACGGTCCACACCCGAGATTTTCCTCCGGCCTCAACCCGGACTTCCATCCAAGTGAACTCGGACCGTTTCGAGTCAAACTTCCATGCGTCCACCAATTCATCGGGGTTGAGTTTGGTGCGCTGGTAGCGCTGTATGTGGCCTGGCCAACGGACCGTGTACTCGCCCATTGAATCGGCAGGGAGGTTGATGAGTGAACGAAGTCCGTCGGTCAGGAAGGCTTCCATCGTCCGTCCGTTGGCATCGATGGTGTGGAGTTCGTCCATTGCGGGGACCACAGCGATCGCCCCGTTTCGTACAATGCGAGCGGGTCTCGTGTATTCGGCGATGACATCGTGAGGGGAAAACGGAGCCATGTACGACCAACCAGCATCGGGTTGGGCCGGGTTCCCGCCGACCTTGATGCTGACCTTATCGAGACGACCGAGTTCACGATGGGCGAGCGCTACGAGCATGTTGGAGAGGCCAGGAGCAATGCCAACGTCCCACAACACGACGCCCGGGCCGGACGGAAGTTGGTCGGGCGTGGTTTCGCTAAAGGAGAGGTCAACGACTCTGTGGCCCTGTGCGTGGAGCGTCTTCAGCACCTCGTGTCCAATGGAGCCGGGCACCATGTTGACGACGAAATCGGCTTTGCTGTGATCGGCGCTTGCAGCGTCCTCGAGATGGAAGGTGGCCGGCGTGTCCCGCTCCACCACATCGTAGAGGTGGACATCGTGCCCGTCGCCAACCAGTTTCCTGGTCACGAACGAACCGACCAACCCTCCCCCAAGGCAGTGAATCCTCATGGTTCCCACTCCGAGAAGGGGGACTCAAAGGTTCCTGCGGCCTCGGTTGGTTCAGGTGTGGGCGGGCAAGCGATTATGAAGCGGATGCCCCAGGGGTCGGTATGAGCATCCTATCCGCTTACGCTGAAGCCTTTGAATCCGGGAACAGAGATGAACTTCTCGCCCTTATCCACGACGACTGCAAGTTCTACCCTCACGTGGGTGGAGCCGTCATGACCAAGTCCGACATCATGGGCTTTGCTGGCATGGGCGTCGTTCAAACCGAATCCCACCGAATCCTGTTTGAGAACGACGAGGTTGCCGTTGGACACTCCATCGCTCACTTTGCAAACGGTTCCACTTCCGAGGCCGTTTTGGCGTTTTATCGCTTCAAAGACGGAAAAATCGTTCATGTCGAAACCGGTGCCACCCCGCTCAGCGACGATTACAAACTGGTCGGTCAGTGAAGACGCCTTATTCACACAGCGTTGCCTGTTGAATGAGCCCCGTCATTGGAGTTGAACACCCAAAAGCAGCACAG
>PBMS01000022.1 GCA_002722695.1 Methanobacteriota archaeon | reverse complement strand
AATGCTGACACAATCGAAGTTGTTCGGCCACCTCGGAGTTGGCAGCGTGGTAGTCTCGCACGTGGACGGCGATTTCCGAAAGGTAGTGAATCCGCTCTGGAGGAATCACGCCCTTGCGCTCGCCCATGGCGTCGACCGGTTCGCTGGCCTCGAAGCCGACCATGGCCGCCACCTTCTGCCAGAGGCGGTCCACCCCACCGTCGGCGAACTGACTGGCGATGGAGGCGACGACGGGGAGTTCTTCGTCGGCGACGTCGAACATGTTTCGGTTGCGACGCACCTGCTTGCGAATGGCTCGCAGGGCGTCTTCGCTGCCTCGCTTTTCATATTTATTAAGAATGACTACATCGGCAACATCCAGCATTTCAATCTTTTCGAGCTGGGTGTGGGCCCCGAACTCAGCGGTCATCACGTAGAGCGAGTGATCGGCCACCGTCGTGATGGCGTCGCTGCCCTGGCCGATGCCGCTGGTCTCGCAGAAGATGAGGTCGAATCCGACCGCTTTGGCGACCTCGATGGCTCGGTCGAGGTTGGCGCTGATCTCCGAGCCGCTGCCGCGACTGGCGAGGCTGCGCATGTAGAGGTCGTTGTTCGAAAGCGAATTCATGCGGATTCGGTCTCCGAGCAGGGCTCCACCGGTTCGTTTGCGGGTCGGGTCCACGCACAGCAGGCAGACCTTCTTTCCAGGGTTGTCTCGCTGGATGCGCAGCATCAATTCGTCGAGGAGACTGGATTTTCCCGCTCCGCCCGTACCGGTGAACCCGATGACGGGCACGTCCCTGTCCGAGGAGCGGCACGCTTCAACCGCCGCTTTGAACGCTTTTTCGTCGGCCGATTCCGAGAGCGTGAGCAGCAGGCCAACCTTGGCCATGTCGTCGGGTGTGATGGGACCGTCGAGGCTCTTCATGCGGTCCTCGCCCACGAGGTCAACCTCACCTGCAAGCCCCATGAGGTGGTGAATCATGCCCATGAGGCCCATGGTACGCCCGTCGTCGGGCGAGTAGATCTTGGAGATGCCCGACTGGTGGAGGGTGCGGATTTCCGGCGGCGTGATGGTACCGCCGCCACCGCCGAAGATGCGAACGTGTTCGCAGCCGGCCTCGTCGAGGAGTTCCCGAATGTACGTGAAGTACTCGACGTGGCCGCCCTGATACGAAGTCAAGGCCACGGCGTGAGCGTCCTCCTGAATCGCACAGTCCACGACCGCCTTGGCCGACTGGTCGTGGCCGAGATGGATGACCTCCGCCCCTGAGGACTGGATGAGGCGTCGCATCACGTTGATGGCGGCGTCGTGGCCGTCGAACAGCGACGCCGCTGTGATGACGCGCACCGGGCCGGTGCTCGTCGTGAACACGACCTCCTCGTCCTCGGCCATGCTCTGTCCAGCAGGCGTTGGTTCATCAATTCAAGGGTGGCCTCTCCGCAGGGGTCTGACCGCCCGAAATCGAGGTCGTGAATCGGTGGCGTCATTTATCAACGGTCAACCGCGCCGTCGGATTGAGGGACCAACATGGCTCGTGAACTCATCAACGTGGAAGCGGTGGACCGCTCCTTTGGTGCCGTGGACGTGTTGAAAGACATCAACATCAAGGTCAACGACGGCGACCGCATCGGCATCGTGGGCCACAACGGTGCCGGAAAAACCACCCTTCTCAACACCATCAGCGAGCAAAAGCAAGACACGGGCGACGTCGAGTTCGCACCCGGCATTCGTCTCGCCTACTTGACGCAGATTCGAGACCTTGAATCGAACTCCAGCATCGAGGACGAGTTGGGTCGCAAGGGGCGACAGTTTCAGGAGCTCGAGGAAGAAATCGCCGCCATCGAGGCGCAGATGGTCGATCCGTCGTTTTACGAGGGCGATTGGGAGCCGGTGATGGAGCGCTACACGGAACTCCAGCAAACCCTCGCTTCAAGCGGCGGCGGCAACGTGGCCGGCATCGCCAAGGGCATTCTCGAACGTCTCGGTCTTGACAAGCACCCCATGGACATGGCCGTCAACAAACTCTCCGGTGGCGAACAGGCCAAGCTTGCGCTTGCACGTCAACTCGTTGGGCTCAACGGCATCGACGTCATCTTCCTCGACGAGCCGACCAACCACCTGGACATCCACACCACGGAGTGGCTCGAGACCTTCCTGACCGAATTCAAGGGCGCGCAGCTCATCGTTTCGCACGACCGGTACTTCCTCGACCAGGTCTGCAACCGGATCGTGGAAATCGACAATCTTCGGGCGTGGCCGTGGAGGGGCAACTACAGCCAGTTCCTCGTTCAGAAGGAGGCCTCGGAGAAGTCCTTGGGTGAAGCCATCGCCAACATCGAGAAGAAGATTCAGTCCACCATGGGCGCCATGCAGCAGATGAAGCGGGCCAACAAGTACGACAAGTCCATCTCGGCCAAGCACAAGATGATCGAGCGCATGCAGCAGGAACTCAAGGCGCTCCGGGCTCGCGTGCCGAAGAAACGCAAACCGCTCATTCTCTCGCTCGAAGCCACCGACAAAGCCAGCATGGACGTGTTGTCCATCGACGGTGGCACGAAAGCCTTCGACGGGCTGGAGCGAAAAATCCTCGACAACCAATCCCTCGAGGTCCGAAAGGGCGACAGAATCGGCATCGTGGGTGGAAACGGGCAGGGCAAGACCACGCTGCTGAAGCTCATCAACGGTGACGAAAAGCTGACCGGAGGCAAGATGGACTTGGCTCCGGGATGCGAAATCGGCTACTTTCACCAGGACCACGCCACCCTTGACTTCGACCTCAATCCGGTGGAACAAATCCAGAAACTCAGGCCGGACTTTCAGTACGGCGACATTCGAGCCGCCCTCGGTCGGTTCCAATTTTCAAGCGAACAAGTGGCGACCAAACTGGCCCGTCTCTCCGGGGGAGAGCGCGCTCGTGTGGCCCTGCTCAAGCTGCTGCTCGAGGAAAACAACCTCTTGCTGATGGACGAGCCCACGAACCACCTCGACATGGAATCGAAAGCCACGCTGGAAGAGGCGCTCGTGAACTACAGCGGGTCGCTCATCACCGTCTCGCACGACCGTTGGTTTCTCGACCAGGTCGTCAACCGCATTTGGGAACTTCAGGACGGCGTCGTGAAGGTCTACTACGGCAACTACACCGATTACGTTCGGGCCAAGAAGGGGCTGCCTCCGCTCGCTGAAGGGGAAGTGTCCGAAGTTTGATCGGGCGTGGCGTCACGCTTTCTTGAGCATGCTCTTGTCCTTGGCGTCAAATTCGATAGCGATTGGACAGATGTCTTTGACCCACACGCTCATCTTCCCCGATACGTTGAGCAAACCCATCAGTTGCTCTCGCCAGTCCGCCGGCCAGTCCGAAAATTTGCCCGGCTCAAGTTGGAGATGAACGGAAGCGAGCGTGTGATAGATGTGGGTCAGATGAACGAACTCACCCGGCTGCAAGAGCCTGCGGAAGACTTCGCTGGTGATGGCGACGACCGTCTCGTCTTCGCTTTCAGCTTCTTCAACGTGCGGTTTTTTGTCCTCGGTCTGAAGGGTGTGCGTGTTGCGTGTCTGCTCCAATTCGGCGACCCTCATCTCAAGTTCCTTGAGTCTGGTTCGCAACGTCTTGAACGAAATCCGCTCGGCTTCGTCCTTCATCGGAACGCTGGGGGCGAGGAATTCTCCGGTTTCCAGCACGTCCCAGTCGCGCAGGATACGTTTCTCAACGGCGTCCCAGTCTCGTTCATATTCCTCCTTTTCAGTCTTCAGTTTGTCGCGGGTGATCACCAGGCCGTTGTGCTTGATGGCGTAGTCGATCCAGTACATGTCGTCGTGCTCTGAAGACACCACTTCGAGAACGCCTTGGCGACGGAGGGTCTCAAAAATACGGACGTCGCCGATGGTGTCCATGTCTTTGTTTTTGGTCGCCCACCAGTACGTGCCTTTCTTGAGGAAGGCTCGCACTTCCCAGCCCGATTCTTGGAAGAATTCGACGCAGGATTCAAGCCGTTCGGGAAAGATGGATTGAATCAGGTTCTCATCGTCGTCGTAGGCATGGTGGTGAACGACGTTGGCGGCGTCAATGACGACCACATCGTACTCATTGGCCTCCAACACAGTCATCAACCACGGCTGAGGATATTTAATTATGAGGCGTGGGGGTTTGTTCCGAAGAGTGTAAAAGAGTCGAAAACAGAGGGGCCACCATGGGGTTCATCCAGGAGTGGTTTGGGTTCAACGGCTGGAAAGCGTTGTCCACTCGGGGCAGCATCGCCGCCACCATCGCCTATCGAGTGTTCTTCATCCTCGGACTTGCAGCGGCCATCATGACCTACACCTTCGCATCGGGGGGCGAGGATCCGTCGCTGGTTTGGATCATCGTTGTGAGCGTTGTCTGGTTCTTGATGTTCCAGTTCATGGTCAACTTGGTGTTTGTCAACGGTTCCCGTTAGGCCTGGTGCCCGTTCAAGCCTCGCTGTTTCCTCGCGGCTCGACGAGTTGCCACTCGGTCCCGCTCCACCAGTAGCTTGTGCCGTCGGACATCCGGCGCCAGGTGTATCCCGACTCGTCGGTCCACTGGTGGGTGATGGAGGGTTCCACGGGTTGAGGGGTGGCGCTCGCCGCTGCATCAAGGCCAGGGCTTGCGGATTGCTGAGTGGTTCCTTCTGGTTCGCTGGCGTGGTACCATGCTTCGAGATGGGACGTACGCTTGGTCGAGAGGCCGTAGGCCGTGGCTTGCATGTTGAGCATGGTTCGTTCCTTTTCGCTGATGTTGCCGTCCTCAACGGCCAGTTTGTAGAGTTCCAAATAAGCGTCCTCGTCTTTGGTGTGAACCTCGGGCAGGAGGAGATTTGACACCGAGGAGATGGAGGCCAGAATGGGTTTACGGGTGGAGATCAGCACCGAACCCATCAGCACGGCGCCCACCCAACCGACCCCGATGAGGTTCTCCATGATCTCGGTGCCCGCAATGAAGGAAACGGCCCCGACTGCTGCGAAAATTGTGCCCGTGAACGTCCTTCGCAACTGTTCGTCAATTCCGAGCACGTCTTGTTTTAGAACAGCGTAAGCAAACAGCACGCCCATCATGAAGGAACCAAAGATGTTCATGAACAGCGTGATCGATTGAAACGAACTGAAGAAGAGATCGCCCTGGATGATGTCGCTGCCCACCAAATCGCCGCTGTTCATCAGGCTGTCCGCCAAGATGATGAGGGCCGTTGCGCCGACCAGGAAAATCAGCTTGATGAGGAAGCCAAAGCGAACCGCTCTGAGTTCACGTTCGTCAAAATGAGCTCCTTCGCTGATTGCGGTGGGGTCGATTCTGTACAGCGCAACGGTTGAAACAAGCAGAAAGAGGGCGGTCAACGGCACAAGAATCGGTTGAAGCGGCCCGACCCCGATTTTGGTGGCAGAAAGCGGGTACATGGATTCCAGCGAGGCCGGGCACGTTGTGTTGAAGATGAATTCGGTGCCCCCGTACGTTTCGTTGTTGCCTTCGCCCGGACCGTCGCACTCCAGCATGTACATGTCGCCCATCGCATTCACGTCCCCACCCAAGACACTGAGCGTTGCCACGAACAACCCAAAGCCGATGATCGGGGTCAGCCAGAGGATTTTGGACGCAAACAATGCGCGCACGCTCTTCATCCATTTCCTGTCAAAATAGAACGCTGCAATGCTTGCATAGAACAGCAACCGAATCATGCCCGTTGAACCACTGACGTATCGAACGGAGTACAAACTGTCGATGTAATCGACGGGGAACGGGTACGTTCCGAAAAAATTCAGGGCCCCAGCCCCGAGGCCTTCGAACGCCAGAAGAAACGAAAGGAAGCGGTTTTTTGCGTTGTCGGGGTTGGCTCGATAGATCAAAACGGCGAGATAAAACATCATGCCCGCCGTCAAAAATCCCAAGACAGAGATGAGATGAGGAATCAGAAAATGCACGATTGTGCTCTCGTTGAGGTTTGAGAACAGTCTGACAAAATAACTCATAACGCACTCGCTCCAACCAGCTTTTGACTGCGGTTATTCGTCAACACCAACGCCTTCTCAATGTTAAAAGATTGCGCGATACCTTGGCAAAACGGCACAGCGTTTTCAGCAAGCTAAGAAAAGACCGAACGAAGCAAGCAATGAAATGGAATGAGCATCCCTTGCAAATCATGAGCAGCAAATGGACCTCTATCGTCCTCGCAAGCCTCCTCTTGTGCGTGATACCTTCCACGGCCACACAAGCCGAGGAAACCGACACCGTCAACGCTTTTGGTGACGGATTTACCGAGGTCGTCATCGCCACGTACCTCGACGACCTCGATGACCCGAGGGACTTGGAATTCCACCCGGGTCGCCCCAACGAGTTGTGGATTGCGAATCGTGCCACCGACACGATCACCATCGTCCACAACACCGGACTGGACAACCAGACCTCGGAGGTCAGGGTTGACTCCAACAGAAACCACTTCCTCGAGGAAGTCAGTGCCATTTCGTTTGGTGCATACCACCCCGAGTTTGACTGGCAATGGGGTTCAGCTCAAGAGTCAAGGAACACCTACAACGATCGGTTCGACGCAAACGACTTCATGGGCCCGGCTCTGTGGCCGTCCTCGCTCAGTCACTTCGCTAGGGAGAATCAAAACACAGGAAACGGGCTCCTTGGCAGCCACATCGATATGCTGCATGAATCGCCTTACGGGGTTGGCATCGCCCACGATGTTGACAACGTCTACTGGTACAACGACGGGTTCAACGGCGAGTTGGTTCGCTACGACTTCCAAGCCGATCACGACACCGGCGAGCACGACCATTCCGACGGCATCGTTCAACGATACGCCGATGTTCAACTCAGCCACGTCATGGGCGTTCCCGGCCACATGATTTTGGACAAAGACTCGGGCATATTGTACATCGCCGACCCCGCTGCCAACCGTGTGCTGTGGGTGAACACCGACGACACTTCGCTCACCTCGACCGACATCATGAGTCAAGCACCTGAGGCCCTTCAGGAATACTCCCGAATCACCGGCGTTGAGTGGGGTGTTTTGGCCTCTGGCCTCAATCAACCCACGGGGATTGCGCTTCACCAAGGCCAGTTGTTCGTCTCTGAGCACGGCAACGGGCACATCGTGGCCTACGATCTCTCCGCCAACGGAAGGAGCAGCACGTACATCGACGAAATTCAAACCTCTGCAACCGCCATCATGGGAATCGAGTTTGGTCCCAACGGCCACCTGTACTATGTTGACAACGGCAAGGACGAAGTCGTCCGCATCGACCCGTATCTCGACGAGGACGGCGACGGCGTGAGCGACTCGCTGGACAATTGCCCGGCCGTCCCTAACGCCTCACAGCTCGATTTTGACGGCGACAACACGGGCGATGCTTGCGACGAGGACGACGACGGCGACGGCCTGTTGGACGTTGACGATGCGTGCGAGCGCGGAGAACTCAATTGGACTTCCAACCCACAAACAGATTACGACGGCGACGGATGCCGTGATTCCAACGAGGACACGGACGACGACAACGACGGCGTCTACGACTTTGCTGATCTGTGTGCATCGGGGGCCCTTTCATGGCAGTCGACTGCAACGACGGACTACGACGGCGACGGCTGTCAGGATGCCGGTGAAGACGTCGACGACGACAACGACCGAATTTGCGACGGCACCGTCACCGACGATGCATGGGCGTGCACGATTTCAACCGTTGAGGTTGATGTTTGCCCGACCAGTTCGCTCGACTTCACTTCCTCCTTGAGCAACGACGCCGACCGAGACGGCTGCGAGGACAACGGCGAGGACATCGACGACGACAACGACGGGTTTACTGACGACGAGGATGCCTGCCCCCTCGCCTCGGGAACCAGCTCCATGGGCGGCGTGCTCGGCTGTTTGGACAGCGATGACGACGGCTACAGCGACACGACCGACACCTTCCCCGTTGACGGCACCCAGTGGTCGGACGTGGACGAGGACGGCTACGGGGACAACCCGAACGGCTTCCAGGGCGATGCGTGTCCGGGTTCTGTCGGCACGTCCACCGAAGATCGCTTTGGTTGCGTTGACACCGACACCGACGGTTGGTCGGACGCCAACGATGCGTTCCCTCAAACCCTATCTCAACACCTCGACAGCGACGGTGACGGGTACGGGGATAACCTCGACGGGTTCGAGGGCGATGCGTGCCCCGACCAAGCAGGTACGTCGAGCGAAGATCGATTTGGCTGTCTCGACACGGACGCCGACGGCTGGTCGGACGCAGGCGACGCACTGCCCGAGGAGCCGACGCAGCACCTCGACAGCGACGGTGACGGCTACGGCGACAACGCAGAAGGCGCCACGCCCGATGCGTGCATCGATCAAGCCGGCACCTCCACAGAGACGATTTACGGCTGCATCGACGGTGATGGCGACGGTTGGGCGGACGCCATGGACGCCTTCCCAGAGGACGTCCTTTTGTGGTCCGACACGGACGATGATGGATATGCAAACCAACAGGGCACCGACCTCTCGGACGATTGCCCCGAAGTCTACGGCACCTCGACCGAGGACGCCCTTGGCTGTCCCGACACGGACGGCGACGGCTGGTCCAATTCGGCCGACGCCTACCCCGAGGACGCCGCCAAATACGAAGCCAGCGTCTTCTCCGGAAACCTGCTCTATGTCGGCGTACCCCTGATCGTCTTCATGCTCTTGTCCGGGTTCATGTTCGTTCGAAGGCGCAGTTCTTCGCTGGAACTCCCTGTGCACGACGCTCCTTCACCCGCTCTGCATCCAACCACCCCGGCAGGACCGCCGCTTCCACCCGAAGGATTGCCGCCCGGTTGGACCGCGGAGCAGTGGGCGTGGTACGGTGAGGATTACCTCAAGAACCGTTGATTTGCTCACCCGGTCCATGTTCGCCGTCAAGCAACCTCACGATGCCCCGTCCCGCCTAGGACAATATCGTCCCGTGCGCCGCTGCCCGTCAGCGATTCGTTGTCCACCTCAACATCCCGACGAACGCTCACTCCCCTTGCATCGCAGGTCGCGTTTGCCACGGCGTGAAATCGAATTCGCCCCTTTTCAAACAGGGCTCGTTTCTCGTGAAACGTGTTCAGAATGTGATCTTCGAATCGGGGTCTTTGGTTGAAGCCGAGGCCGTGCTATCGTTGTTTTTCCCCATGAAATCATGGGTCGGCGAACGGATACAAGTGTCTCAAGCGAACGCTTTGATCTCTTCATCGTGCTTGGCCAGGAGGTTGCGCAACTTGACTTTGAACGAGGGCGTCAGCATCTCGTTGTCTGTGGTCCATTCTTCGGGATCGAGGATGAGGTTGCGAGCCACTTCGTAGCCTTTCCAATCGGGCGAGACCATGTTGTTCTTCTTGAGGTTCTCCAGCACGAAGGTGCGCACTTCGGCGCTCGCGCACAGCGCCGCATCGTCGCCGGAGGCGTTGATGCCAGCACCCTTGAGGGCACCACGAAGGGCTTCCATGTTCGGGTGAACGACGAGGAAGGTGTGCAGCATGTTTCGACCGTCCAAAACGCACTGCTCAATCAAGGGGTTGAGGGTGATGGTTTCCTCCAGTCCGGAGGGGGCGACGTACTTGCCGTTCTCCAGTTTGAACTGAGACTTCACACGACCGGTGATGGAGAGGTAGCCGTCGGTCAGCTTGCCGAGGTCACCCGTGCGGAAGGTGCCGGGTTCAATGATGACTTCGTTGGTGGCCTCTTCGTTGTTCCAATAGCCCATCATGACGTTGGGGCCGGTGACCACGATTTCGCCTTCATCAGGGCGCTCTGGGTCGTCCCATGCGTCCGTGTCAATGGTGACCTTGACGCCGTTGGCCACGAGACCAACGGTGTTGAGTTTGCTCTTTCCGAGACCGGACCAGCCGTTGGCAGCAACAAGGGGGGATGTTTCGGTCAGGCCGTAGCCTTCGTAGCAACTGAAACCGACCTTCTGGATGAAGGCGGCCACATCGGGTGAGAGTGCAGCCGCACCGGACATGCAAAATCGGATGTTACCTCCGAATCGGGCTCGGACCTTGGACCACACGAGTTTGTCCCACAACTTGTCAAAGAAACCGCTGGGTGGCACAGCGTCGCACTCCACACCTGCCTTGGCGATGCGCTTCTCGGCGGATTTTTGGGCGTTTTTGATGAAGATTTTCTTGATGCCCGTGGCCTCGTTGAACTGGCCGTTCACTCGGTCGTAGAATTTGTTCCAAACACGGGGAACAGCCAGCAACACAGCGGGCTTGATCTCGATGCACTCGTCGGCAATTTTGGTGAGGTCGGAGATGAGGTTGATGTGAACGCCGCAGCGAATCATCCAGTGGAGGTCAAACGTGGAACCAAAGGAGTGAGCCCATGGAAGGAAGGCCGCGTTCTTGTCGCCGACGTAGATGGTGAACGCCGACTGCACGCACAAGACGTTGGAGAGCGTGTTCCAGTTCGAAAGCATGACACCCTTCGGGTTGCCGGTGGTGCCGGACGTGTAGATGAGCGTGTTCAGGGCAAACGGATCGTCGGCTTTCCCGGTCAGCGAGCCGTCAAGAGCACGGCCGGCGGCCACGAAGTCGGCCCAAGCGTGGACNGCGACGCCCTCGGGCGGCAGNTCGTTGGCGGGTTCATCTCCGAGCAGTACGATGCCGCTGGAGGGCCAGGCGCTNGCGTCGGCGGGCATGTTGGCCACGAGNTTGTCGAGCACAGCGGTGTCGGCAACGGCGAGGATGGATGGTGTGGAGTCGTTCAGGATGTACGCCCATTCCGATCCGTGTTGATGGGTGTACATGGCGGTGTAAGCAGCGCCGATGGCGTTGGCGCCGTAGGAGAGAGCGGCCCATTCCACGGAATTGTTGAGAATCATGGCCACACGGTCACCGGACGTGACACCCACCGAAGCGAGTTGCTTTCCAACGGCCGTTGCGAGTTCGCCAAATTCGTTGTACGTGATGTGAACGCGAGGCATCCCGGGTGCGGGGATGTAGCCGAAGCACGGAAGGTCTCCGAACCGGTCCACGCTGGTCATCAGCATCTGGTACAAGGTTCGTGGGTCGTCGCCCTCGGGCTTCTTCCACTGTCGGTCGTCAGGCTGGCGTTCCCATGCGAGTTCAAAGGGTTCCATGGACTGGGTGTGGGGCGCTGAGCATTTGAACATCACCCCGTTAGCCGATGAGGACGTTTCGGACGTTTTCGCGCCAATCCGCTCCGTTGTTTCGGTTGGCCAGAGGGCTTGCTGGACTGGGGTGCCAGCAGGTGGTGATGACGACCTCCGTGCCGTCTGAGGTGGTGCCCGGACCGTTCCTCTCTGCGTTGAACGCCTGTCGGGCCCGCGCTTCGGCGTACTTACCCACGCCCACGATTCGAGTGATTCCGAGGATGTCAACCACTTCTCGTAGGTGTTCATCGCACGCCTCAAGCACGGGTTCGATCAGAGCTTTGGGTACCTTGTCGGGTGTGATGTTTTGACCGCGATCTCCGAGCAGCAAGAGCGGACAGTGGTTGACAACGAACAGATGAGCAAAGGTGACCTCCGGCGAGCCGTAGAGTTCCTCCATCAAGTTCCAAAGGCGTGTGCCCGAGACCTCTTGTCGCTCCAAACTCATGCCCACGATGGGTCGCTTCGGGTGGGCGTTGACGGGCGTCGTGAGTTCTTTCGCCTCGATACGCAGGAAGTCCCTGGCCACGTGCGTGGCACCAAACGGCACGCCGGTTTGGGCCATGCCCCACGGGCCTGGATTCATCCCCAGCAGCAACGTGGTCGCCCCCAGCCCTCCCCACTGCTCAATGAATTGTTCATGATGTGGCCAGGCGTAATCCAGCGGATTGGTGGCGTGCGCAACCGAGCCAGATGCTTCCAGTTTCGAAATGGCCTCATCGCACGCAACGGAGAGACGTTTTGCGGCTTGTTTGAGTCGCTCGATGTTGGCCACGTGTCGCCGTGATGTCGGCGCTTGATAGTGGTTTTCAAGTCTCATCGACGAAGAAACGAGCAGATATGCGTTATGAATAATTAATCATTCATAATGACTGGAGGGGCTGAAAAACGGTTCAAAATCGTCGTTCCAGAGGACCTTCGCCTGCTCAAACCACGATTGCGGTGTGTCAAACGGGCGGCCTGTTTTTCGTTTGCTGAGCGCTTTGGCTCGGGCGGCGACAAGGTTCCACGCTGAGTTCTTTCCGATGCCTGGGATGGCCTCAAGTTGTTTTTCGGACACGCGCAGCGGGTCCAAGCCGAGTTCCACACCTGTGATCGATCGAGCCCCGTGGCCGGTGATCATCACGCTGGATTGGGTCTCGAGTGGAATCTTGTATTCCACGCCCACCAAGATCGGGTAGGCGCCGATTTGGCGACCGAACGTTATGCCAGCCTTCCCGTGGACATCGGCGTGCCGATGAACGTCCGTTTCGTGGACGGGTAGGCGGGTTCGCCCGCCGTGAGCTTCCCAGTGGACATCGTGGATCACATGGCCGAGGGGAAACAACTCTCGGAGGAGTGGTTTGTCGATTTCGTCTCTGCAGGCCTCCTTGAAGTTGGAAAAGGCCACCGGGGGTATGTCTTGGAACCCCTCGCCTTCGACCTGGCGGATGTTGATGCGCCGGAGAAGCAGGCCTTCTGCTCGTATGTTCTTGAGAAGGGCCATGTTCATGTCGTACGTCGCCTCGGTTTCCCCGTTGAGTCCAGCGATGAAATTGAGACCGGGCAACAAGGTGGGCAGGCCACGATCACCACGAACTCGGCCGTGTTTGTTGATGAGACGAATGGCTGTCTTGAGTTGTGCGGGATCGCAATTCAGCCAGTTGGCCTCGTGAACACTCGGGTCGGCGGACTCCAATCCGAAGGACAGGACAGCACCGTCGGAGAGGGTTTCAACAAGGGTTCTGGTGATGGCCTCTGAAGGTTCAAGGTTTTCGGCAATGATGGACGGGTTTCCGTTGTCGGTGTGAAGAACGTCGAGGCGTTCGTCCTCACGAAGACCGTGAAGAAGTCGAGCGATGGGCTCTGGATTGGGAACAGGGTATTCCAATTCCTTTACTCCGTCGGCCATGTACGTGTAGGTGTCGGTCATGCCGCCCAGACGGACGTGATGCACACCGTTTTCGTGCGCCAGTCGCACTTCTTCAACGATGTCCTCGGGCGTCCGCCAAATGGGAACCCCCTTTTTTGGTTCGATGCAGAACTTGCACCCTCGCTTGTAGCGCACGCAACCCTGGTAGACCTCGACTTCGAACGTCAACGGGCCTGGGTTGTCCTCCGTACCAAGGTCCGGATGATCGGTCACGGCGTTGCTGGTCGCGCCGGCGTGGGCCCAAGCGGTCCATTGTTCAGCCGTTCGACGGTGATGTTTCCACTCACCGGATTTGAGAAAGTGGTGGAGCGTAGCGTCCGTGTCCTGAACCGCCAAGAAGAGGTTGCTTCGAAGAGGTGTCCAGCCCTGTTGCTTCCACCCGCGTACGGCCCATCCTCCAAACAGCGAAGGGGTACCGTGGGGTATGCTCTGAATCAAGGCTTGAGTTTCTTTCAGCGAGATGGGCGTGCCTCGCAAGTACTTGCCCGGCACCACCGCACCAGCGATGCAGACCACTCCACGATACGTGGCGAGGCGTTGTTGAACGTCGTCTGGGTGTTGTTTCAGCGCCTGTCGATACCGATCGACGGTGATGTACTCGTAGGGAACACCGGCGGTTTCCAAAACCCCGCAAACATAGCGCACGTGAAAACCGACGTAGGGTGGAACACCAAACGCAGCCGGCTCGTCTTCATAACCGTCCAGCACCAACCAACCTGGCTCGGACGATTCAACCATGAGTCGAGCAGCGAGGGAAACGCCTTCAATCCTTCTTTGGACGAGGGCGTCGCTTGCGCTTCTTTCCACCTTCGCCTTCCTCACGGAGTGCCTGCATTTCTCGAGATGATTTTCCTTCACCGCTGCCGCCGCGGCCGCCGGTGCGACCGCTACGGCCGCCTTTACCGCCCTTGGAATTGGCGATGTCGACCTTGATTCTGCGACCTTCAATTTCGGTGTTGTTCAGAGCAGCGACCACCGATTCACCCTTGTCCTTCTCAGCGATGAACACGAAGCCGAAGCCCTTGGCTTTTCCACCGGGTCCGGTGGCCAGGACCACTTCGTTCACGGTGGCGTGAGCAGCAACGAGCGTCTTCAGTTGTTCCTGGGTCGCAGAGAAGGGAAGGTTGCCGATGTAGAGTTTGAGGCCTTCAGGTTCCTTTCGCTCTTTTCGACCCTTCTTCTTGTCGTCGTCTGCGTCGCGAACACCGATGCGTCGTCCATTGATGCGGTGCCCATCAAGGGCCTTGATGGCTGCTTCAGCCATCGCTTTCTCGGCGTAGGTGACGAATCCAAATCCTCGATTCACGCCGGCATCGTCGGTGAGCACGACGCAGTCGGTCATGTCGCCGTGCGACTTGAACAAGTCTCGAAGTTCGTCGGTGCCAACCTCTCGGGGCAAGCCGCCGACGAACAGACGTGTGCCCGGAGCGGCTCGCTGTCGTCCACCGCCTCCGCGCCCGCCGGCTTGGCCTTCGAATCGGAAATACGTGCGCTCTCGCCCATCTTCGCGGACGTCGGCAGCGATGAAGGTCGCTCGGCCGGCGGGTCCTTTTGCGAAGAGGGCCTCAGCCGCTGATCCCCAGCGCTTACCTGCGTTGTTGAGAGCGCTTGCTCCCTGGTCGAGTTCAGCCCAGCCAGCACCAAAGTTGTCAGCGAGAGCCCGATAGGATTGGTATCCACAATTGTCGCACTTGACGTTCCAATCGCCGTCCAATTCGGCGTGCAGCTCGCTGCCGCATGGCGGGCAAATGGCGTGCAGCACGCCGCAATCGTTTCGCTCTCGGAAATCAAGGCGCACCACCGGCTCAACCTCCTTGACGAGCGCACGACAAACATCGCGCCGGCGCATGGCGTCCGAAGTTTGGTGCATGAAGCGGTCGACCAAGCCGGTCACGAAGAACTGGCCGTAGAGGTGCTGGGGTTGGAGCGAGCCAGGTTTTCCTTCAACGCAAAGAATCATGGCTTCGCCGTGCTTCTCGTTGAGTTTCACCACTTCGCACAGAACGGTGTCCCCGACAGCTGGTTCGACGATCGATTTTGAGGCCGTGACGCTGATAGCGCCGTGCTCAACCTGGACATAACCCACGACCGTCGAAACAATGTTCCCGTCTGCGAGGGCGGTTCCTTCGCCTTGTTCGTGTTCGCCCTCTTTGGCGATGATGCTTCCCGGGGTGACGAGGCTCGCCGTCATGATTCTCATTCCTTGTGCAGACATGGCCCGAGATGGGTCGCACGTCGTTCGCTGAATTGAGGCGAGGGTTCCCTCCTTTTGAACCCCTCATACGCATCAGACATCGTTTTCAGTCGAGAGACGGGCATCACCGGGTCGATGAAACCGCCAACACATCACGTCCGTGGACCCACGGCGTTGTGCGTGATGGGCGTAGGTGGCGGGGAGTCTGAAATCGGTTCGCAAAATCGCCTCGGCCTGCCATCCGTGGTCTCTTGCCATCGCCTCGAGGTGGGCGGCTCGGCCGCTGTGGAGGAGATGGACGGCCCCGGCTTGGCTTGAAAACGCCGCATCCAGAAACGGGCGGTCCGCCTTTGGTTTCTGCACGCCCCACGGCGGATTCATGAGCACGATGTCAACGCCATCGGTGGAGACGTCGTCCCGGCCAAGATAGGCTTTCTTGACCGACGTCCGCACGGCCAGATCTCCATCAAGGGCCTCGATGTTGCGCCTCAGAACACCGAGGGCGTCGTCATCGGTTTCCACCATGATGACCTTTGAGGCACCCAACATGAGCGCACCGAGCCCGAGGACGCCGTTCCCTGCTCCCAAATCCAGCACGGTTTTTCCTTCCAATCCATCCAATTGCTCCACGGCCAGCAGCCAATAGGCGGCCAAGTCTCCTTCGGTGGCGTACTGTTCAAGCGAGACGTCCGTGCACGGGTGCGGAAGGAGTTTTGAAAGCGCCATCGCCAAATGCTTCGGGCGCATTCACCTCACCAGCGACGTTGTTGGTAGGGGTTGCCTTGAGGCGTCTGAGATTGCATTTGCACGCGCATGCTGTGGATTTGCTGGGCTTCGACTCGCAACCGTTGGAGGAGTTGCTCACCCGGTTGTTGGTTGCCACAGAATCGACAGAATCGCGTGCCGTCGGGATGTTGTTGGCCGCAGTTGATGCAGAACCCCATGGTGCTCCCTCGGAGGTTGTTCAGTGACGTTTGATTTAGACCTTCTCACTCCATTGCGGTCATTTGCAAGAGGATGGGCCATGTTTCCAAGCCTTCGGCAATGGCTCGCTCGCTGATGTCTTCCCAGCGCGGGTCGTCCATGAAGGCTGCAGGTTCAACACCCGCATCGATGAGCTCTTGGAAGAACGCTCTCAACTCGACTTCGATTTCAGAGACGTCTTCCACCTCTTCCACCACCTCGGGCAAATTGACGGCCTTGGCTTCCTCAGCTTCAGGCGTCGGTGGAACGGCTTCAGCGACCGTCAGCTCGGGTGCCTCGGAGGGTTGGTTTGCTGGAAGAGGTACACTCGGTTCAGGGTCCGGCGAGGCACCGGGTGGTAGCGGGACATCAACCGGTTTGACGGGCGTGGTCTCGACAGTCTCCTCCTCAAGCGGGCCTTCACCGGTGTCGCCGGCCGGCGTGGTCGGTTCGACCTTGGTGGACGGTTGAGCGGGTGCCACCGGTTCTGGTTCGGGCGGAGCGGGCTTGTCCAAACGTCCAACGCCGAGCACTTCCGCTTGTTGGCGAGCCATTTCGGCTGCCGCACGACGCGGGAGGCTGACGAAGCATTTGCCCGGGAGTGATTCGGCTGGGAAGGGAAGGAAATACCGCTCCAAAGCGGGTAAGGAGGGGTGTCGAAAGCACAGCGTTTGCAAGGCCTCAAACGGTCGTTGGGAAGGCAAACCGACGGAGAAGGGCGTCGGGGCCAATTCGACCGAATTTCTCAGCCAACCCTCGTTGTTCACGAGTTGCTGCATCCATGGACCCATGTCCGCCGTGGCGATGTTCACGAACATGAACGAGGCCGCGCGAGGGTCAAAGCCCTGTTCGGTAAGCAGGTGAGCCTCGGCTCGGGGTCGATGGAAAACGGAGACGACGGGCTGTCCGTGCTCAACCATGTCCCCGTGCAACTCCATCATCTTGCGTTCCTTGCGTGGGCACAGAAGGAGCAACGTCATGCGGGTGGATTGCGGGTCCCAGATTTCGCCCCAGCGAGCCGATGCTTCGTTCATGAGTTGACCGATGGTCATGTCTGGAATCATTGCGGTTATTCCCATCCCGGCACCCAATCCGAGGAGGCGGTTCCAACCTTTTACCCTACGGGTGAACGGGGTTGACGGGCAGGAGTTGCATGTCGTGGGCCAACTCTGCGAGGTAAATCACGCCGCCGGCAGCACCTCGAATCGTGTTGTGGCTGAACGCTTCGAACCGAACCAGGTGCGGGGTGGGGCAGGCGATGTTGCCCACCACAATCGCCATGCCGGCTTTCAAATCCATCGCAGGATCGGGACGTTGAGGGTAACCGCTGCCGTCGGCAAAGAGATGGGATTCAACGTCGATGGAGGGCACCAGCATCAACGGTTGATGTGGAGCGCTGGGGAGCGTTGATCGATGACGTTCTGACCATTGCTTAAGCACCGTCTGAACGGCATCGTGGTCAACCTCTTGCTCGACCTCCAGTTCAACGAAGACGTGATGACCGTCCGACCTCATCACACGCTGGCAACTCAACGAGGCTTGACCCGACCAGCCCAGGACGTGCTCGAGTTCGGTTGCGGTTTTTTCCGCTTCACCGGGAATGCTGGTGTCCACTGAGCCTTCGGCCATGGCCTGTTGCATGTAGGCATGGCCTCCACCGGAGAGCCCCTGCTCGCTCCGCATCCGGTAAGATTGCACGCCAAACGCCTCGTGAAGCGAGGCGAGGGGAAGAACGAGCGGCAACAGGGTGCAGTTGGTTGCGCACGCGTGGCGCAGGAGCCCGGTTTGTCCCAGGGCCTCAGGGTTGACCTCGGGAATGACCAGCGGTACGCCGCTGACGCCCCGGTACGCACCGGCGTTTGAAAACACGGTCATCCCCGCTTCAACCCACATGGGCTCCAAACGGCGCGCTTCCTCGGAGGGCAGGGATGAAAACGCCACGGACACACCGTCTTCGACCAACCTCGAGATGGTCGCCTCGTCCGCTACATCCTCGACCGACATTTCAGGAAGGTCGGGCCTCTGTTGGTCCAACGCCCACGGGACATCGCTGAGCGGCTTTCCCCGGAATCGTGGGGAGCCAGCAACCGCTGTCAAGCGAAACCAAGGGTGGTGGACCAGACGTTGCTGGAGGCGTTGAGCGACCAGGCCACCGGCCCCCAACACGACGACCTTGAGCCGTTGCATGAAGGGTCCACGTGGACATCGGTCTTGAGTGCTTGGCAAAGATTACAACAACGGTTCTGGAAAGATTCGACGGGTGATCAACTTCCGTAAAATACGCCACCCGTCAGCGGTTGAGCCGAGCTTGGCATCCCCAATGCGTGCAGCATAACTGATGGGCACAAAGCCAAACGGCACCCGCTGGTGCACCATGCTTGCAAACATCTCGGCCTCGATTTCAAAGGATTGACTGTTGAGCCGGAGCGCTTCGATGGCTTGTCGACTGAACGCCCAATAGCCGGAACAAACATCGGATGTGGTGGCTCCAAACAAAGCGGTGGCCAACCACGTCAGAAGGTGGTTGCCGATAAAATTCAGACGCGTCATGGCGTTGGGTGCCATGGTGCCGTTGAGCCGGTCGCCAATGACGACGCTGTGATTTCGGAGCTTTCGCAACAATCTCGTCATTTCCTTGGGGGCGTACGTCCCGTCAGCGTCCAGCATGACCACGGCGTCGGCCTCCAGAGCATGAGCTTCCCGAAAACCGTGTCGAATGGCTGCCCCCTTACCGTGCTCGTCCTGTTCGACAAACGAAACGCCGTAGTCCTTTGCGACCTGTTGGGTTGAATCCGTGCTGTGACCGTCCATCACCAGCACCGTGGTCCTGTAGCCCATGGCCTCCAACCGCTTGTAGGGAATTCGGTCCAGCACCCACGCCAAACCCTGCGCTTCGTTGAGCACGGGAAGCATGACCACGAGGTGCTCCATGGCAACCCGCTCGTCATCCTTCCTCATGGTGTTTCCCTTCATTCACCTGACCATGACCACCAATGGAGCTTCACACCGGTCCGGTCGATCAAAACGGTGTCTCGCCCGGACAGGCCCAGCGGATTGAGCCAACGGCGGGGTTCCTCGGCGTCCCATTCCAATCGAACTTCGGTGAGCGCCGTGCTGTTGTCAACTCCAAAACAGGCTTGATGGTATCCAGCGTCACTTCGGAGCCCGTGATAGGGTCGGTCGAGCCCTTGAGTGGCTTGGAAATACAACGCATCGGTTCTTCCGATGAGTTCGTAGGTCAGGCACAGTTTGGTGGCAAAAAAGGGTGGATCGAGGCTGACCGTACCCGTTGTACCCTCGGGAAGGAACGGACGGTCGTCCCCCAAGTTCATTGGATCGCGGAATTTGTGATTCCGCCACGGGTCAACTCGGGCGATGCACGCAGGACAGTCGTCCTCGTCAATGCCGTCCAATTGAACCGCTTCCCCGTCGCCCTCGGGGTGCAATTCCCACAGCACGGCCCCGTCGTTTTGTGCTTTCACGTCCCAGTAAGGCGATTCAGCGAGGGTCCACTGCATGGTGCCGAGCGGCGAGGTCAAGGCGTGAAGCATGTCGTGTTTGAGGAAATAGGTCGTGTTGTCGTGGAACATAGCTTGGGTTGCCGAGGACTGTTCGCTGCTGTCCAGGTGCACAAGTCCTAGGGTCGGAATGGAGGTTGCTTCAACCCCATCTGGCGCATTCCAAAGATAGCCCCAGTGCATGTTTTCGGTGAACACCGCCCCTTCAACATCCTCGAGGACGTCTCGTAGCGCCAAGTCTCCTGGAGAAACCGCCAGCAGCTCTTCGTGCTGCGAGAGGGAGAAGGCCACGGTTTGGGCGAAAAGGGTCCCCAACACGACCAGCACCATCAGCCCCGCAGCGAAGGCTTGGGGTGGGCCGGTGGTTGTTGGAGGGGTGTCCTCAAGCCCGGTGAGCGCTGTGTGGGGTGAAAGCCAAAGCGCAACGAGCACGGCCAGCGGGACATGGAAGGCGTGCAACGCCATCGAGTAGAGGGTGTACGAGAGCAGGGACAACACCGGAACGTTGCGTAATCCTTCGACCAGATGAACGACACTCAGGAGCCAAAGAAGAGCGAACCACGTGGTGGCGATGCGCCCCTCCAACGTGGTTCTCAGTCCCCAAGCGGCCGCGGCGGCCACCGCCAGCAGCACCCCGTTGTAGACCAGCAGGGGCCGTCCACCCTGCCAGCCGTACTCGGAGAACACGGCTTCGTCGAACAGACGCGGAGCGATGACGAGCAGAGCCACTGCAAAGCCGATCGTGATGAACGTAGAGGCGACGTAGGTGAGTTTGCGTAGGCGTTCTCGTTGCTCCTCGTCGTCGATGGACAGTCCGTGCAGCACATGACTCAGCAACAGAAGTGCGAGGTAGATGGCACCGGTGGGGTGGATGAGTGCGACCGAATACAGGGCCAAACACAAGCCGAGGGTGTGATGTCGTTGCCGCTGGTCCGTGTGCCGAAACAACACCAACACGCCAACGACCAAACCGAGCTGGCTGGCCACGCTGGGAAACCCTGAGTCGAAGGTTTTGGCGAACAAGCCGATGCCAAGGCCCATGGAAAACATGGCGTACGCCCCCGCACCGTGGCGGTCCATGGCACCCATCATGCCGAGGAGGAGGACGAACAGCGTGTAGTGCCCAAGGTGGAACACGGCTTGGCCGGCGTTCACGCCGGTCAACACGGCGATCCATGCTGCGGTTGACGGGAACGCCGGTGGGTAGGTCCAGAACCCTTGGTTGGTGCCCGGCAGGGTGAGGTTCCCTTCCAACACCAGTTGTTGAGTGAGCATTGCAAACCCGATCCAGTCCACACCAAACGGCAGCCTCTGGAGGAGGGTTGGAAGGAAAGCGGTGGCGGCGATTGCTACACTTACCCCCAACAAAACGGTGGACCGACTGCGCTGAAAACCAAGTTGAATTTCCGCTTCCTCGCTCAACGAGGAAGCGTCGCTTTCGTCCGAGATTTCCCCGTGCATGGCGGCCTCCAGCATCTGCCATCGGGTTCGCTTTGCGAGAACCTCGTGGCGCTGGTGAATCATGCGGTAGGCAAACCCGTTGAGCGCAATCAAACACACGGCGAGTAGGATTGGTGACCAAAGGTCGAGCACCACCAACGTGCCCGAGACACCGTACATCAACAGCAACCCTAGGGCAGGTGCGAGAAGGGCCTTTCTGAAGCGGTCACCGCTGCCGTCCAACACCGTTGCCAAGGCCCAGCCCGGCAGCATGCTCGGCGCAAGAACGACCAGTGCACTGCCGAGCATGAGGGTGGCACGGTCAAGTCATGCTTTGATGATTCTCCGAAACCTCAAGTAGATTCGATGCTTCCCCGGCCCATGGGCTCAGGCGAAGAGTTTCCCTTTCACCCGACCGTGATCTTCGACGGACCGTATTGGGTCCACGACTTCACCCGACCCAGCCCAGACGGGTGGTCGGCGCCGTACCCGTACTCGGTGGGTCGATACGATGAGCACCGCCCAGCCATGTACACCACTGAACTGTTTAAGGGACAACGCAGCCACCACGTTGGCCTCGACCTTGGGGCTCCCGTTCACACGCCGGTTCACGCCTTCGATGCTGGTGAGGTGGCCGCTGTGACGGTGAACGACGAGGACGGTTCGTACGGTCCAACCCTCATCACGAAACACACCTTGCGACTTCCTGAGCGCGTCGGTGGTCCGTTGAGCGAGCATGAACGCACCTTTTGGGTCCTTTACGGCCATTTGAGTTGGGACAGCATCGCCCATTGGAGCGCCGGAGACGCATTCAGCAAGGGAGACATCTTGGCGGCGATGGGTCATGAAGAGGAAAACGGTGGCTGGCCGCCCCACGTGCATGTGCAACTCTCATGGAACGAGCCCGTCAACGGAGACTTGCCCGGTGTGGTTCGGCCTGAAAACCGTCTCAGTGCTTTGGAGAACTACCCCGACCCGCGTCTTATTTGTGGGCCCCTCTACTGAACCGAGTTGAGGTGCGCCTTCAACGCGTTGATGGGTCCGATCGCCGCAGGGTCCTTGCCGTGAAGAAACGCCAACGTGATGGACAACCAGTCCATGACCATGCAGTGGTAAAGCAGGCACTCCAACAGGGATTGTCCCTCGCCCACCAGGTTCCAAGCCGTCTCGGTCGAAGCGTGGGCAACCATCCAGTCAAGTCGCTGCTGAACTCGAGGGTGCATACCGGGCCAGGTCAACAACAGCACGGCTTGTTCCGAGGCCGTTGGGTCGGCGTCCGGCCCAACGCCTCCCCACGCCACGCTTTCGTTGTGGTTCATCTCGGGCAGGGTTCCCAGGCGAACGAAACGGGCAGCGTTTTCGTTCATCTGGTTCTTGAATCGATTCAACACGGGCTGAAGTTCGGTCGGCCCGAGAACAGCGAGTGGCTGGTTCATCAGTCCTGCAGCCAGCAAGGCAATGTCACCTTCGGGCTGAGACAAGACGTCGAAATGCTCGTTGTTTGCGGCCAATCGTTCCAGCATGGCTTCTCGGGCCGCATCGTCTTGCGCTTCCATCAAACCGAGGTGTTCCATCACGGCCACTTGGCGGCTAAAGATATGACCAAACGCGGTTCGAGGTGGTTGCCCACCCACGGAGGGAACAAGATGACAGTTGGGGGAGAGCTCAGACAGGCCAGCGAGCACGCCTCCGGTGGCGATGACGATGACCGTTGCACCTTGCTTTAGGGCGTCTTCCGCAGCGTCAATGGTCTCCTCGGTGTTCCCGCTGTGGCTCGTGGCGATGACCAACCACGTGGCGTCAAACCATGCAGGAAGGCGATAGTCACGGTGCACCATCACAGGGCATCCTCCTGCGTGGGCCGTAAGCGCGGCCAAGAAATCGCCTCCGGCAGCGCTTCCGCCCATGCCCAAACAAAGAACACCGCTCCACGGGGCCTTCTTGAGGTCGTCAAGCCAGGGATAGCGTTCGCTGTTAACGGATGAAAACCCGTTGCGCAGGTCGCTGTGGAAGGAGCGTGTGAAGCCGACCATCCCCTCGGAATCAAAGCGTTCTGCCAAGTCGATGAGTGTGGGTTCTTGTTCTGTATGTTCTTCGCTCTGCATCATGCTTCCTCCGGTGGTTCTGGTGCGTCCATCGCCATGAACGGGAGGCCGAGCCATGCGTCATCGTATCGAACGAGGAGGCCCGTTCGCCCGGGTGTGTGTTCGTAGGGGAGTCGAACGGATTCCATCGTCCAGGTCGTCGGATTGAGGAACTCACCCACCGATGCGTCTTCGTTCACAAATTCAACCTCCACCAACTCGTGTCGTTGAGCGACCACCTTGGCCGATTCCAAATCCCGCCACGTGGCGCCCGTTCGTTCACGTCGGTCGACGCGCTCCATGATGGCGCCGTCCTTTGTCCATGCCGAGGGCCGCCAAACATGATTACGCCAGTGAACCACATCCCCAATCTCGTAGCCTGGCTTTCGATAGAGCAAGGTGAGTCTGGTGACGTCAACGCCGTCCTTTCGGCCGACCGTTGAGTTCGTTTCAACGACCATACCGCCGTATTCGTTGACGAGGTGGCGCCCCCAAGCACGCGCAAGCCCCTTGCTGCCCAGCACGACGTCGTAGCCTCCGGTGACCGGCCCCTCGGTGGTGATGAAAAACATCGGATCGTCGGAGAGCTTCTCAAGAACGGCGTCCAGTGTCCTGCGCAGTTTGGTGAATTCGTCCTCGCTCAATCGTCGAGCACTGGATCGCAATTGGACCGTGGCTTCGAAGTAGTTACCAGCACGGCGGGTGCAGGTTAAACAAACGCCGTTGGCCATGCGGGCTCGCATGGTGTGCTCCTCCTGAAACAACAGATTGTCAATGACGCCTTCGAGTTGTATGTGAAGCAAGGTGTGTCGGTCAGAGACCTTCACCGGTTCCATCCCCAATTGGATGTCTTCCGCCCGCTCGTGAACCACAAGGTTTCGATGAAGCAATTCGTCCCAGACTTCGTCTTCGGTCGTGTTTTCCCACTTTCCATCGATTTCAACGATCCCGCATCGGGCGCATCGAACCCACGGAACGTTTTCGGGCACTTTCGCAAGAACGGTCCGGGCGCGCAAACACGGTTCGCACATTCGATCGCCGAACAGCGGGGGCTCGGCGCCGCACACCAAGCAAAAATCGCCCCCTAGGTCGGTCGCCATGCACTTCGCCAGCGGTGGCTCGCAGCGGTGGCTTTGAAAGACTACGCCTTCGGAGAGGCTCAATCGTCGGTTTTCTCACCGATTTGTTCAGGAGGACCTCGCTGGGCCGCTTCCAAGGCGTCCAAACGCGCATCCAGCCTCCGGCTTCGTTGAACGACGGTCCATGTCCAGAGTGCGATGGCCAACAGCATGCCAAAATAGGCGACGGCCAAGTGCGTCATGCCCTCCATTCATTCGCCTCCATCGGTTGAGGTCTGCAAGCGTTCCAGACGTTGTTCGAGGGCCGTCAGTCGCATCGAGGCCATGATGTGCCCGACGATGAACACCGTAAACGAGATGGCGCCCAAAAGCAGGACAAGGCTCATGTCGCCGTTGATTGAACCGTCGTCGCCGGTGCCCACGACTGGACCGGGGTGTCGAATCGTCCATATTCGGGTGGCGATGTAGGTCACGGGCACCAAAACAAACCCGTACAAACCGAAGGCGGCAAACGTGTCACGTGTTTCCACCCCGTCGGGTTGGCTGCCCCGCCCGAGAACGACGTAAATCGACAACAGGGTGAGCAATCCGAAGGTGTTCAGACGCACGTCGGTCCAATCCCACGGTGTGCCCCACTCTGCGGCTCCCCAGACGCAACCCGACCAGACCGCCATCAGGCCGCAGGCCAAGCCGGCTTCTGAGCCGGCCACGTGGAGTCGCCACATCTGCTCTGAGCGTCGGAACAACCACCCCGCAGAACCGATGAACAGGGCTCCAAAGGCGATGAAGGCAGCCCACGCAGCTGGAACGTGCCAGTAGAAGATGCGCTGGGCTGCAGGAGATTCAAACGCTTCAAGCGAGACGCTCGGCGCCCAGAGGAGCGCCAGAAGGAGCGTGGCGCCGATGCCGCCGAAGCCAAGGAACAACAGCGTTTCCCCCGGCTTCATGGCCTTCGGTGTCGGCCAATCCCCCTTGAAGTTGATGTTCGCCTCAGGACAACAGGCTAACCAGAAGCGAATACGGCAGGATCAACACGGGCGTCAACAAACCGACGAACACGGCTTGCGGTCGTGCGAGTCGTTGGGTGGAACGCTGCATCCATCCGACACCGTGCCAGACGACGAAACAAAGCAACCCTGCGGCTCCGAGCGTTGTGGCATCCAACGGATAGGCAAGCGCCGTGGCCGAGAAAAAACCGACCGCCAAGCCGATCAGCAACGGAAGCCACGAGGCATGAGGCTCGCTCCGGTTCACCGCTCGCCACCAAACCCCGGCTCGTTCCTCTCGCAGTGCAGCGACCAAGGGTTCACCGCACAATCCGGCAGCCAACGCAGGCGCCAAGACAACGCCGAGTTGCTGCATGCCGTCGAGCTCACTCATGAATTCACCCATGGCGAGCATCACGCCCAACGTCAGCAACGCCGCCATTGCGTTGGTGTTGAGCCACATCATGGTTCGCACATGCATTCGAACACCAAAGCCTCCAGCGGCCAGGGGGCGAGTTGGAGTGGATGTTCGTTCGTGGACGTCGGGCAGAGCAGGAATCTCGTCGAGAGGCTTCACGCCGTCCTTGGCAAGGTCCAGCACGTGCGTTGCGTGCGCTCGCAAACGGTCATCGTGGGTCGCTAGGAGCAGTCCGTGACCACGGGCTCTCAACTCGTCCAGCCAACCGCACAGAGCGACCACTGCGTCGTGGTCCAGGCCTGCGTCGGGTTCGTCCAGCATGACCAGGCCGGGGGCCCGGCTTGCAAACGCCGGTAGAAGGCCCGCAAGGACGGCGACTTTTCGTGCTTGGCCTTGTGAAAGTTGAGCGACCGTGTCGTTGGCTCTGTGGGTCAAGTGAAAGGCCTTGAGGAAGGGCTCGATGTCGATGCTTTGCCCGCTCATCGACATGGCGCACCGGAGGTGTTCACCGACCCGTTCAGCGCCCAGCATCCCGTTCTTTTGGAGCACGACACCCAGCGTAAGAGGTGTGCGTCGGCGCCGCCCTTCCGAATCAAGGACGACCGAATCGCCGTGCTGTACGTGCCCAACCTCAAGTGGAAGGAGACCTGCAGCGGTTTCAAGAAGGGTCGATTTTCCCGTCCCGTTCGCTCCCCAGAGCACGACGGTTTGGCCGCTTTCAACGGTCAATTCTTGACCGTCGAGCACCGTTCGCATGCCGCGACGAACTTGCACCTGTGAGAGATGCAAGAGCGTCGTGGCCATGGTGCGGGGAAACCCCGTTCAAGCAAGAACCCTCCTGTTTTGTCCCGACAAGACATCAACTCAAAAGAGAGGGAGGCAGAGGGGTCCACATGGTCTTCGCCGTGGCCCTCTTCTCCCCGCTGGAGTTGGGTGTGCTCGTCGTTTGGTTTCTTGCGGTCCTTTCCCCCATCGTTTACGCAGCACGCAGCAGAACCTCCATCGCCATGGGCATCACGGTCAGCGTCTTGTTGGGTGCTGTGGTTCAGGTGTTCTGGTCGATGCTCTACGGTTGGGGGGCCGTGGAATACTGGGTGTGGAGCGACTTCGTGTTGGTGCCTGTTCGTTCCTTTGAACCCGAATTTGTCCACACTCTGGCTACGGCAGGGTTCTTGCACAGCCAAGGGGACATGATGCACGTTCTCGGCAACGTGCTGATCCTCGCACTGGTCGGGGTGCCTTTGGAACAACGTCTCGGCCCGAGACGCTTTGCGGCGATCTATGTCATCGGTCTGTTGGGTGGTTCGTTGGGGTGGGTGCTGTTCAACGCCGACTCGATCACGCCCGCTCTGGGTGCGTCAGGAGCGGCGTTTGGGTTGCTGGGCGCGTATCTTGCAGGGTGGCCAAAAGATGAGATTCCGTTTCCTCTGCTGCTCATACGACCTTGGCCGGTGGTCTTCATCGCCCTGTTGTATTTTGGCCTCGAACTCGCTCGTGCCCTGGCAACCATGGAATCTGGGGTTTCCAGCGGCATCGCTCACATGGCTCACATCGGGGGCTTTGTTGCTGCTTACGCCCTTTTACCGCTGGTCGCCCGTGGCGGACCGGTTGAACTCGGCGTGGTGGACGGTGGACCCACTCAGGGTGCGGCTCACGCTGCCCAACGACGTCGATTGAAAGCGACGATGGTTGACCTCAGCAAGGTGGACGACCCGTGGACGGCCATGGGACTCGAGGTTCCGAAACATCTTCGAGAACCGCTGAAAAATCTCGTTCAAGCCAGCGATGAACCGGAGACACGAGCCGCATGGATGGAGCACCTCGCTGACGCTGGAACATGCCCCGTTTGCGGTGCATCTCTCGGACTGGTTGAACGCTCAAGCGGACCTCATGTGCAGTGTTCGTCCGACCCGTCTCACCTCGAGTGGCCCCCCAGATGAATAAAGCGGGGAATCGCTGGACAGCGTGATACATGGGAGGATAGAATCAAAGGTGGGTAAGCCTTCCTCAACACGGAGAGGCGAAGCCATGCGAAGTGCACCCCGGCATTCCATTCGATTCGGCGCCGTTCTCTTTGCCTTTTTGATGCTCCTCGCCGATGTCAGTGGGGGACTTCTAACACACCCGGTTCAAGCCTCCCCTGCGTCCGACCACGAACCCCCAATTCTCGTTGATGGATTGCCTCCGCTGATGTGCGGCGATGAGCTCTGCGAACGCCCCACGCGAGCCATTGACCGGGGCGACCGTGGTTCGGCTGAACCGGACCGATGGTGGCTGAGCTACGGTCCAGACCTCGATTGGAACGGAATGGACGACCGACTGCAGCGTGTCCTCGACGGCCAAGAATCCATCTCCCCCACGGCGGTCATCGGTCCTGACGGTCGCAAAACGGTGGCGATTGTGGTCGATTATGCGTGGGCGCCCAACGACCACGAAGTGGCTGCGCTCGAACGCGTCCTCAACGATCACGGTTGGATGGGCGTCGAGCAAGGTGCATGGTTCCAAATCATGGAATCCATCGATTCAGTGGTCGTTGACAAGGTTCCCGTCAGTGCACTGATGGACATTTATTCGCTTCCGGGTGTGGTGGTGGTCGAGATGCAAAACGTCATGATTCCGTTCAACGGTGTGGCGTCTGAGGCCGCTCGGTCCATGCCTTCCGAGGTGTATTCCGCCAGCACGTACGAACGGGGGTACAACGGTGAAGGCGTGGTCATCGCCGTGCTCGACACGGGCGTTGACAACGAACATCGTGCGTTGAACGACTTCGACGACGTCGACGACGAACCGGACAGTGACGCAACCAGCTACAACGATCAAAAGTGGGTGGCCGGGTTCGACGCCACTTCGTCGGCCTCAAACCCTGACGGAACGGTTGACCCTGACGACGGCCAAGGTCACGGAACCCACGTGGCAGCCACCGCTCTGGGGACGGGCGGTGGCGACCGTGTTCACACGGGCACCGGTATGGGTGCGTTTCTTGTCGACATCAAGGTCCTGACCGACTCGGGCGGCACCAACTCCCAAGCATCGCTCAACGGCATCCAGTGGATGATCAACAACAAAGACACGAACTGGGGCAACAACGAAACGAGTCGAGGTATCGATATCGGGTCCATGTCGTTTGGCTCTCTCAGCAGCCCACTGAACCCCGGTGACGAGGGCGACAACGGCTCAGGGGCCGAGGCGCGTCTCGTCAACGACGCTCGAGACGCTGGCATCGTCTGCATCGTGGCCATGGGCAACGACGGTACCAAGCGCGTGCCTTCCCCGGCCAGCGCCGACGGTGCCATTTCCATCGGCGCAGTGAACGACCGAAACACCGTGAACAGAACCGACGATGCAATGGCGTCCTATTCCAACTGGGGGCCGCGCCTCGACGACGGCGACGACGACGAGTGGGACGAACTCAAACCCGACCTGACCGCCTACGGCTCCGGCATTCTGTCGGCCACCGCTGCAACGGGGCCTTCCTTCCCGGGACAACCCGACCGAGCACTGGCCGACAACGATTACGATTCAAAAGACGGCACGAGCATGGCCACGCCCCTTGTTTCTGGTATTGTGGCCACCCTTCTGCAAGCCGACGACACCCTTGACCCTGAGGACGTTCGAAACATACTTCGAAATTCCTCCGAGGTCAAAGGAACCGCCAGCGAAACGGATGTGTCCGACCGCTGGAACGACAAGTGGGGTTTCGGTCTAGTTGACGCATCGTGCGCACTGGACACCGTGCTCGATCGAGCGTGCACGCCGCTCGAGGACAACGGCGACATCATCATCGCGCCTCCGCCCGAGGACGACGATGGTTTGGGCTACGACGTCAGCATGTCTGCACCGGTAAATCAAACGCTCTATCTTGCCGGCAACACGCTCTCGGTTGAAGGAACAACCGACACCAGCGATACCAACTACCTTGAGGTCCAAGTGAAACTGGAACAATTCGAGGAAGACGGCGACAGCACCGACTTGACCAACTGGCTGGGTGCCGATGGAACGGTTGAGGATTGGTATTTTGATATCACCGTGGACGACGATTGGGTCAACGAAGACGAAGACTACACCCTCATCTACGCTCGAGCCCTCAACGAAGACGGCGAGGCCTCGTTCATGGATGTTCGAATCGTTCGTTTCGCTCGCATGACGGTGTCCATCAGCGAGCCCGCTCTCGGCACTGCCTTGGTGGGTCTGGTGGATTTCTCCGGCACCGTTGAGGGCACCGACCACGATCGAGTGGAGTACAAGGTGGGCGGCGATGATTGGCAACTCGGCGATGATCTCCAAGAACAAGAGGAAGGCTCGCAATCATGGTCCTTCTCCTGGGATTCCACCCAAGTCAGCGACGGCTCGCACCGAATCAGCGTCCGCATGGTGAACACCAGTGGCGCCGTCAGCGACGTCGTCAAACGCACGTACGAAGTGGACAACCTGCCGGCTGCCCCCAATTTCGCCTTCACCGGCACCGTGGGTGTTTACGACGGAGGCTTGCCGGTCAACAACGCCGTTGCGGGTACGGTCCTCGAGGTCCGATTTGGCTTGAGAAACATCGGCGATTTGGACGCCAATGAAGTGTATCTAACCCTCGAAGGCGAAGGCAGCGACTCCACCACATACCCCTCTGAGGGCAAAGTTACCCAGCTCGAACAAGGTGAGAGTGTTTCGGTCACGTTGTACTGGTGGGCCACGGAAGCAGGAACTCACGACGTCACGCTTTCGATTGACCCCACGCAACAGTACGACGATCCCGACCGCACCGACAACACCTACACGTTCAGTTTCATCGTTGACGAACGGCCGGTTGAACCGATGCTGCGTTTCCTTCCAGGTTCTTCACGAACTTCGCCCGACGTGCCTGTCCCCGGTGTTCCCTACGAAATCAGGGTTAGGGTGGACAACCTAGGACAGACCGATGCGAGCAATCTGAACCTCGGACTGGACGAATGGGTTGAAGGCGACGGTTGGAATCGAATCCAGGAAGCGTCTCTGGCGCTCGTCCCCGGCTCCACCACCACATCTGGTTTTGCAAACGCCGTGTTTGAGGATGTTCTGTACGATCCGGGAGCGGCTTCGTATCGGGCGGTTCTCAGCGGTTCAGGTGTTGAAATTGAGCACAACGAACTGCGATTCAACGTGACCGTCGCCGACCTCCGAGAAGGCTCCAAAAACGGGATTTCGCTCGCAACCGGTGAGGTGGCGGTGGACTTCGTTGGCTTGGACGACGGGGCTCTCTTGTTCACGACGATCGACGGTGAGCTCCACGCCCGAACCATCACCTCTCAGCGCTCGCTGGTCGGTGGCGTGGTTCTCGAGGAGAATTGGGGCGGTGAACTCGCCGTCTACCAGCGAGACGACGGCCTGATTCAAGCGGCTTGGACCCGTCGCTCGCTCAGCGTTGAAGGCTACATCCTTACCGACATCGCCATGACGTCGATCTCGGCAGCGGGGAAAACCACCCCAAAGCACTATCACATGCCCTCCCTCAAGCTGTCGGAGGGTTCCTACTACGGCTTCACCTTCGACCAGTACGACGGAACGATGGTCCTCGCCGGGTATCACAGAGACCTCTCCACCAGCGGCTCTTGGCAGGACATCACGTCGCTGTTTGTCATCTCGTCCCCCACCCCCGACCGTGGCTCTTCGTGGACCACCCCCATCACGGTGCTTTCCGACATCGACATCCGACCCGGAGATGCTCAACCGCTGGCGGTTGGTTTCGGCGAGGAGTATCTCCACCTCCTCTATCAAGAATACCGAGACGATGTGACCGGTGTGGAGCGTGTCGGAATGATGTACACGCACGGATCCTACACGTCGTCCACGTGGAGTTTCCAGTACTCCGTCGGAGACGATGCATCCCACCCGATCATGGAAGTCCTCGTGCAGGACGGCGAAGACCGGTTGATTTCTTCATGGATTGAAGGCCAAGGAAAGACGTCCAACGTGGTTGTGGCGAACACCAACGCCTTGTGGTCGGGTGCTGAGCCTCAGCGTTTGTTGGCCCCGGGCGCAACCGGTGTGCACTTCGACCTCCGTGAGGAAGGCCTGTACCTCCATCACGACGAAATCAACCTCAACGGTCCCGTGCACCGCCTCGGCTTGGTGGCCGAAAACGATGGACTTGAACTGTCAGGTATGTCCAACATGCTGGACCAGGGCTTCCTGTTTGGCATTGGCTCCATGGAAGAGGACACCATTTTGTGCACCGTTTCACCAACAGGCTCGCTCAGCCTGACCACGCTTGCGGTGCTCTCAGGTTCGTCCTCAGGAGTTGCTGCACCCGGTTTGCTCGAAACGCTGCTGGATTATCTCCCCGGTGAATCAAGGGAAATCAAACTCCGCATCCTTGGCGTTGGTGTCGGCCTGTTGGGACTCTTCTTGGTGTCGATCGCTGTGGTCGTCCGTCGATCCCGCAGCGAGGTTGATGAATTGCTTGAAGAAATGGGCGATTCCGATGACGACACAGAATCCGTCGAGGTCATGATCACCCCCGAGCAGGACGACGGTCCGTTGCTTACCGTGGTTGACGACGATGAAGAGTTGACCGTTCAGGCCCCGGTTGCAGTCCTTGTTGAGGACGAGGAGGAAACTCTGGCCGCTGAACTCGAACGGAAGTTGGAAGAGGGGGAAGGAAACGCTCGTCTTGAACGTCGCATGAAGCGGAAGCAGATGCGGGAAATGGCCGAGGTCCTCGAAAAGGGCCTCCCGCCTCTCCCCGGTCTGCCGGTGCCCGGCGAACTACCTCCACCCACGGCGGCGCTGCCACCGCTCGACGGTACCCTCCCCCTACCGGCTCCCGGCATGCCGCTGCCGGATCTGAAGCGAGACGTGACCTGTCCAGCCTGTCAAGCCAACTTCAGCGTCAAGGACCTCATGCTCAAGCGCACCACCTGTCCCGTTTGCGGCACGGATTTTGACCTCTGAGGTGTCGTTGTGTGCGGCATCTTCGGCTACATTGGGCACCAACAAGCCCTGCCGATTTTGGTTGAGGGTTTGCGTCGCCTCGAATACCGAGGGTACGACTCAACCGGTGTGGCTGTGGACGACGGTGAATCGATTCAGACCCACAAAACCGTCGGCAAAGTGGCCGATTTGAAGGCGATTCTTCCTCCCAGTGTCGATGGGTCGTTGGGCATCGCACACACCCGGTGGGCCACCCACGGGGGTGTGACGCAGGTGAACACGCACCCGCACGCCTCGGTTGAAGGCACCGTCCACCTCGTTCACAACGGCATCATCGAAAACTATCAGCAACTCCGAAAAGGTCTCGCCAAGCGAGGCATTGAATGCGTGAGTGAAACGGATTCTGAGGTGCTCGTGCACATGATCGCTCTTGAACTCAAGAACGGGTCGACCCCGCTCAAGTCTGTTCAGAACACGTTGCGTCGCCTTCGCGGCACCTGGGGCTTGTGCATCTTGTTCAAGGAACACGACGTGCTGATCTGCGCCCGAAACGGCTCGCCGCTGATCATCGGACAGGGTGAGGGCGAGACCTTCGTGTCCAGCGACCCGCATCCATTGACGGCTCATACCCAGCGAGTGGTGTACCTTGAAGACGGGGATGTTGCCGTGATCGAGCGCGATTCCATCAGCGTCACTTCAATACGTGGAGACGCCGTTGAACCCAGCATAACCGTGCTTGAGGAAGCATGGGGCGAAGCTGAACTGGGGGACGCACCCCACTACATGCACAAAGAAATCTACGAGCAACCCGACGCTTTGCGTCAGTGCATCGCTGGACGAGTTGATCGTGAGATGGGGACGGGACGATTGGGTGGTATGGGTTTGGACCACGCCACGTTGGTGCAAGCCCCGCACGTTCGTCTGCTGGGTTGTGGAACCGCTGCCTACGCGGCAGAGATCGGGCAAATGCTCATCGAAAAAATGGGGAGGATTCCGGCCGTCGCCCACATCTCAAGTGAATTTCGAAACAACGACACCGTCATCAATCCAAAAGCGATTTACCTCGCCGTTTCTCAATCCGGTGAGACCGCAGACACCATCTCTGCCATCAAAGAAATTCAGCTCAAGGGTGGCCAAGTCTTTGGCGTTGTCAACGTGGTCGGCTCAACCATCGCACGCCTTTGCGGTCAAGGGGTTTACATTCACTCCGGTCCCGAACAATCGGTGGCCTCGACCAAAGCCTTCACGAACATGGTGGCGGCGCTGACGATTTTTGCCACGCAACTGGGACGAACACGACATCTCTCAAAGGACGACGGCAGGGACTTGATTCACCACCTCCAACAAGCCCCTCACCTGATGGAGACGTACTTCGAGGACATCGGCCCCATTAACGACGCCGTGGATTTGCTGTGCGAGGCTCAATCCGTCCTCTTCCTTGGACGGGGTCTTTCCGCCACCGTCGCCAAGGAGGGTGCGCTCAAACTCATGGAGCTGGCCTACATTCCCTGCCTGGCCTATCCGGCTGGTGAAATGAAACACGGCCCCATCGCTCTGCTCGAGGAGGGGAGCCCTGTCGTGGTCATCGCCCCCAACGACCACCTCAAGGAAAAGACCATGTCGGCCCTGCATGAAGTAAAAGCGCGAGGGGCGAAGGTGATTTTGATTCATGAGAAAGGCGATTCCATCGCTTCGGAGGGCGACGTCTCCATCGCCGTTCCGTCGATTCACCCGTGGCTCACGCCCCTGCTCACGGTGTTACCGTTGCAACTTATGGCGTACGAAACCGCGTTGCGTTTGGGTCGAGACGTGGACCGACCACGAAACTTGGCCAAATCGGTGACCGTTGAGTGAACCTCAGATGATGGTGAAGCGCTGTTCGCTTTCTTTCCAATTGAACGGTTTGTAGCCCAAAAGGTGGTTGGTGTGTCGCATCTTGACGATGCCTAACTTTCGCCTGACATCGTCCCCGTCCCGCTCCATGACAAGATGCATCACGCCGTCCGACAGGTAGTCCTCGACCCCGTATTCGCCGAATTGCTTGTGGTCCTCACCCGTCATCTCGCAAATGAAGAACGAGGTCAACTCAAGTCGTCGAACGGCTTCGAACAAGCGGAAAATTTCGTCGCGTGGATTGTCCATCTTGGTCAAGGTGAAGAAGGCGCCCAGGGAGTCAAACACCAACAGCTCAAACCCGATGGACTGTCGATAGGACGTCAACTGTTTGATGAGTTGTCCCATCCAGTCCACCCGATTGGTCATGCCTTGCTCGTCGAGTTGAACTCGAAGATCGGCCAGATCGATGATGGCGATTCGGTTTCGAACTCGAGGGTCGTCGACGTTCATCCCCATGTTGGCCATGTGCGAGCGGAGAGAATCCTTCCCCTGCTCGAGGGTGACGTAGATGCCGCTCGTCTCGCCGTAGAGCACAGCGTTGTAGAGCATCGAAAAGGTCAGGCTTGACTTCATTGCGCCGGAGGCTCCAGCGACGATGCTGATGTGTCCCTGCGGGATACCGCCCTGCATTTTTTCGTCCAGTCCTTCGACATGGGTTGGGATGCGTTCAATCTCGGACATGCGGCTCGCTTCTTCGGTTGTCCGGATGATTCTTCAATATCACCCATGCAAACCATGGGAATCTCCAAGGCCCTCGTCCGGCTCATCGTAACATGGATGTCTGGTTGGCGTCGAATTCACCGCGACGGTGCGCCTTGCTTCAACCGCTTTTTCCGAACCTCCATCATGAGGGGCTCGTGGGTGTTGACGAGACCCCTCCGTCAGGAACCGTTGAGCAACAGGTTTTGGCGGTGTGTCTCCGGAAAGCCGAAGCTCTTCCCGAAACCAATCACTCGCTCGTCATTGTTGCCGACACCATGCTCAGCGATCCCGATGAGCATTCCTTGAGCATGGGGAAACCTCGAGACCTTGCCCATGCCGCCACCATGCTTGTGCGACTGAGCGGCCGCATGCATCAGGTTTGGTCGGCCACAGCCGTTCGATGGAACGGCGCATGGCATCAATGGTGCGAGTCCGCCTTGGTCTCGGTACCTGAATTGACCTCCGGTGAATTGGAAGCCCTGCTCACTTCAAATTCATGGGTCGGAAAAGCAGGGGGATACGACCTTGCAGGTCCCATGGGTGAGCATGCCCGTCTGGTGGAGGGGCAAGAATGCACGGTTTTGGGGCTTGCAGCGGGGGCCATGGAATTCCTTGAAACCCTAGCGTCCACGCAGTGATCAAAGCAGCGGGGTCAGGCCGAGTTCATGACGTTCCATGTCGACCACCACGTTTTGACCGGGAATCATCAGCAACTTGTCCTCCGCATCAAGGGAGAACACGTTGACGCGAGCCTGGTCGGCCATGTGCTTGATCTCTCGACGACACGCCATTTGATGGCTTTCCATGTGCACCAATGAGCGAAGGTCCACAATGGCGGTGTCACCCTGCAGCACGCGCTCCAACATCGCCGTCGTGGGAATGCGTTTCATCACGTCCGGCGCGATGTACCGCAGGGCTTTGTTTGGAAGAGGCTGGTTTCGTTGAACCACGAAGCCAAGATCGTGGAACGCTTCTCCGTCTGGGGTGAGCGGTCCGTTCCACGCAGGTGGCGGGGTTCGCAGTCCACTGAGGTTGTGCGCAGGAGGTTCACGTTCGTTTTCCTTGAGGACCGGCTGCGACGGTGTGGCGTTGGGTTCACCTGTCGACAACGACACCGGTTCATTGGAGGTTGGTGCTGCGCCGGGTGGTGCACGAGAGGTTGGAGCGCCGCCTTCGGGGTCAGGCAAACCGAAAAACTGCCATAAACTTCCCATGTCCCTTCCTCAGAAGTCCAAATCGTCGAGCAACGATTGCAACTCTGGAGCGTCAGTGGCTGGTGGAGTTTGTGAAACTATGGGTTGAACAGGGGCAGGAGCGGGCTGATTGGCCTCGAGCCACTGTGCGCCGTAGTAGTTCCACTGTTCCATGGTCCAACCATCGGGTAGCCCGGTTGCGGGCAGCGGCGGGCCAGTGTTCTCAGGAGCGGGGGCTTCAACCGGAGAGGCGTAGGCGTCGGTGGGTGTGGCTTGAGTTGCCATTGGCTCGGTCTGCGCCGGTTGGACCGCTGGCTGCTCCTCTGGCAGGACTGCGACCGGTTTCTGGGCTGTGGCGAGCTGGCCCTGTTCAAACACGCTGAAGTCCTCCAGGTCGGAGCTGCCTCGGCGAGTGAAGAGCAAAAAGAGCACCAAGCCCACGATGATGAATCCAAGCAAACCCAGAACGATGGCGGTCGTGGTGCCACCAACGGCGGTGCTGATGGTCTCAAAGATTCCGTCCGGTGGTGCTTCTGCGACAGAGATGATCATTTCGACCTGGCTTGTGAGCCCGTTGTCGTCCGTGATGGTCAACACGAAGGTGTGGGTCCCTGCTGGCAGGTCTTCAACGGTCCATGTGTCTCCAACATGGTCGTCATCCCCCGTTTTCTCGCCGTCAAGATCGCTGTCCAAGAACGACGCGTCCCACCGATAAGCAAGGGTAAGTTTGTCGCCCTCGGTATCGCTTGAGTTCAACCCAGTGAGGGTGAGGTTGTCGCCTTCTGTGAGGCCGTCAAGAGGTGTGAGTTCTGCGATAACGGCGGTCGGGGGCAAATTCAGTACACTGACGTTCATGCTTTGTTGAGCCGAGGCTCCGTCGTCGTCCGTGACGGTTACCGTAATCATTCGAATGCCTTCGGTGGACCACGATGCCACAATGGAATCTCCGGTTTGCTCGCAGTCGTTGTCGGCCACACCGTCGTTGTCCCCGTCCACATTTGCGTCCAGATCCCAACACACCTCCAGCGTGTCAATGTCCGAGGGTGTGTCGCTGGGCACGACCGTCAGGTCGAGCGGATCGTCTTCAAAGACGGGTGTGTTGCCTGGCAGTCCGGAAACGCTCGGTGCAACGTTGTGAATCATCACGGTGGCTTGCTGCAGTTCCGATGAGGCACCGTCGTCGTCGATGGCCCGCACCTGCACGGTGTGCATCCCGGAGGTGTTCCATGAGACCGGCTCAGACGAGGCCACACCGATGCTGCTGATGGTCCAGTTCTCATCGGCAAGCGAGGGGTGCCACTCGACAATGACGGTTCCTGCATCGTTGGCAGAGTCGGTTGCAACCGCCTTCAGAAGGGCCACTTCGTCTTCGTTGAGATGCCAAGTCCCGTTTTCATCCGCAACGATTTCCTCTCCGCCTTTGAACAGGGTGGGCGGCGTGATGGTTGGAGGGATGTTGAGGACCATCACTTCCCCGTAGATGATGGTGGTGTCCCCGTCGTCATCGGTGGCGATGGCGGTGATGTTGAGCGGACCTTCAACGGTGGGCGTAAACGTGCACGTGGGTTGGGTAATTCCCTCGTCGCAATCCAACCCCGGCCATGATATCGTGACTTGCTGACCGGATGGCGACGAGGTGTCGATGTCTTCGATGTTCACCGCTTGTGCGGTGATGGGGGATTCCACTTCAACCGAGGTCGGGTGTGTGAGGTTGAACACCGGAGCCCGATTCAGAACCACCACGTCCACCTGCACTTCGTCCGTGTCCAACTCTTCGTCGATGACGATCACTTTGACGCTCCACGTGCCGCTGTTGGACCAGTTCCACTGCGTCCAGCAATCCGGGGCCTCAATGACGTCGATGAGACCAACTCGAGATTCAATTTCAAATCGACAATCAACGCTTCCGCCATCGATATCAAAGCTCTCAGAGGCGTTCAAGGTGATGTTCTCGAAGGTGTATTTCCCTTCGTCAACCTGCAAATCAGCGGTGGGTGCGCGGCCGATGAAGATGGACAACGATGCAGCGTTGTTGCTCCGATTGGCATCGGCGGTGACGTTCTCATCAGGGTCAACGGTGAACGACATGTCAGCGGTGCCGATCGCCATGTCGGTGGGAACGGACCAGTCCACTTCCAACCGTTCCTCAGCGTAGGGTGCGATGGCGGAGAGCGCTTCTCGGGTCACGACGCCGTCCGGGGTCTCAATCTCCATGAACGTGGAGGGGGCCGTAAGCACTCCGCGGTTCTGTGCAGGAAGAGAAAAACTGAGAACATCGCCCGGGAGTGCGTTGTATCCAATGGAGGCGCTGAGCGTTGTTGTGCTTCCGTTGCGCGTCCGCTCAACGATGACCGAGTTCGCTTGGGCAACCAAATCCACGCCAACCACGCTCAGGTCTTGGACCACCGTTGTCGCTCCTACCACCCGGTCAACCGGGTCGTAAACGACCACCCCGTTGCTGGTGTGATCGCTCTGTGTTATCGTGTCGTCAACCTGGTCCGAGACGTTCAGGGCCACCTGTGCCTGGCCGTTGTTGTCGGTCGTGGGGTTGGTGATGGTGTTTGCGATTTCATAGCGGAGTTGGAGATTGGTGTTTTTGATGGGTATGACCGGCGAGCCTGCCACAGTGTAGTCGATTGAAAGTTGTTCAACAGCGTTGGGCAGGGTGGCCGTTGTGGTGGTTTGAACGTTGATCTGTGTGTTCCTGCCCCCCGGCGACGATGAGGCGACGACGTTGTTGGAATCCGAGGGGTTGTAGGTCTTCAAAATCCAGTCGATTGAGAATCCAGCAGGGTTGATGATTTTGTTCCAAACGCTTCCTCGTACCGCAGGACAGTACCAGTTGAATCCAGAGTTTACGCCCGTTGCGTTCCATTCGGCGATTTTGTAGGAGTCGTCGCAACCCGTGTACTGGGGCGTGTATTCATCTTCATTCGGGGCTTCATTTTTGATAACTTGCCAGGAGTTGTTTTCTGCTTCGGTCGAATCGAATTGAGACGGATCGAAGTAATCGGACGACCCGGACACCACGGTCGTGGCGCTGAAGGGCATGTACCACTGGTCTCCAGTTTTGAGCGGGAAGTCATGTCTTTCCTTGGCTGGCGAGTAGGAATTGTTGAAGGTCAAGTCCCCGAGATCCTGCTTTAGGAAACCCAGTGGGGCTCCGAAAACGCAGGGAATGAAATCCACACCGAGGAAGAAATCCGAGGTGATGAGTGCCAGATCCCGAGCACGGATCACGTCGAGGCCCTGGTAGTCAATGTTGAGTCGACCGGTGTTCCCTTCAAGGCTTGCACCGCATCTGTCGCTTGCGGTGGCGCTGGTGAAGGTACCTGAAATGTCGACTTCGTAGGTGAGAACCGTGGTTCCATCGGTGTCCGTGGTGTAGGTGATGTCCGTCACCTCGTTGGTGGTGTCGCCCGTGAGCGTGTTCAACTGGGCGGAGACGTTGGCTTGTGCAATGAGTTGGGCGACGTCAAATTGGGTTTCATAGACCCATTCATCGCCGATGCGGTAGTTTGGGATGTCCACCACACCACTCACGCTCTCAGAGCGTTGCTGGGTTGGTGATTCATCAAGTCCATACGAGGATTGTACTACGCCCGTTCCTAAAGAAGCGAGGAAAAGGGCGATGAGAAGGGTCGCTTGGCAGGTCCGGCCGAACATATTCCTTGGTCGCACTCCTGATACAAAAGTGAATGTCCTCTTCGTTATCCTCAGGCCTGTGAATCCAAAAATTGCTGTCCGTAGTGCTCCCATTGCTCCATCGTCCATCCCTCCGGCAGTCCAGACGGCGGCAGCGGTGGTCCGTTGTGGTCCGCCACGGTGCCGGACGGTGCGGTTTGCAGGTCGGATTGGAACAGGTAGTCGGGTGGCGGGCCTTCTGGACGTTTTTGTTTGACCTGCTCCTCTCGGTCGGTGAACAGCCCAACCGTCAGCGCGTCCGAAACCTTGTCCCATGCATCGGTTGGCTCAGCTTTTCGTCCTCGCCTGGAGAACAGGAGAACCAGCAGCAGCATCGCTGCGAGGAGACTCAGCTGGGCGACGGGGCTCGCCTCTTCGCCCACCAGGGCAGCGCCGAGGTTTTCGATCGGTGTACGGTCGGCTGGCAGCACAGCGAACGTGATGACCTTCATGCCGGGTCGTTCAGGGTCTTCGTCCCAGGCCATGACCTTCACGGAGTGGAGACCGTCTTCTTTGAACATGTACGACACGGTTTTGCCAATGAGATCTGCATCGTTGTCGGGAATGCCGTCTTCATTGCTGTCCACGGAAACATCGATGTCCCACGCCACGGTGAGGTCTTTGATGTCGTTCTCAGCGTCCCACGTGCTGCTCGCATCCAACAGGCAGTTGGCGTAGGCGACGCAGGAAAAGGTGGTTGTCCTCACGATGGGTGGGGTGTTGAGCACCAGCACCTCGAGCACCTCGCTGGTGGTGGCACCGTCGTCATCGGTGACGTGGTACACGAGTTTCTGGGTGCCGCTGCGGTTCCACGCCACGGTGAGGTTGTCGCCGATCACGTCGCAATCGTCGTCCGCACTTCCAATGTCGTCGGAATCCATGCTCGGGTCAATGTCCCAGCATCGAATCAGCGTGGAGAGATCGGAGGGCGTGTCGGATGAGCGACCCGAGACGCTGACCGTTTGGCCTTCTGCGACGGGAAGAACGGGTGCGATGGGCTCGATGGTCGGCGGAAGATTTTGGACGTTTACCCAGCGCTCCTCCACGCCGCTCGAGGCGCCTTCTGAATCGGTGACCTCCAGCCTCATCTTGTGAAGGCCAGCCTCAAACCACACCATGTCGTACTCTGAGGTCCGTCCGTCGAACACACGAATGAGTGACGGTTGAGCATCGTCGGGCCACCATGTGTGCGTGAGTCCCTCGATGTCGTCAACCGAGTCTTGCGCTTGACCTCGAACGCTGACGAACTGGTCTTCCACCACCTGCCATGTGTCTTGGGCGTCCATGGCGATGGGACCGCCCTCGTCCACCATCTGAATGTTGATGCTGTGAGGTTGAATGTTGGTGAATTCGACGTCAAACGTCGCCGAAGCCGTTGCGCTGTCGTCGTCGGTGCCCACCGCCGTGAACGTCTTGGAGCCCTCAACGTTTGAAGTGGTGGTGCAAACACGGGTGTAGTAGCCCTCCTTGCAGTTGGCTCCGGGCCAGTACACGTCAACCACACCGGGCCACACTTTTTCAGAATCTGAATCGTTGGCGAAGGCGTACAGGGTGATGGGGTATTCCACCTTTGCTTCGGTTCGCTGACTCCGAACCTCAATCTTTGGGGCACGGTTTTCAACGGTGACGTTGAGGGTCATGACGCTCGTGTCTCGCTCTTCGTCCTCGACCGTTATCTCCACGGGGTAAACGCCGTCGTCGATCCACGTGTAGTTCAGCGTGCAAGCGGGGGAAACGACCTTTTCATAATCCCAGATCCGTGTGCCGTCATCAAACGGAACGAGGAACTCGCACGACACGTCGCCGCCGTCCTCATCGAAACTCTCGCTGGCGTTGATGAGAATGACTTCACGGGTCAACCCATCGGCTTCCTGGGCGACGGGCGTGGGGAGGCGCCCAACGAACAGATCGACGCTTCCAAGGTTGTTCTGGAGATTTGCATCAGCGCTGTTTACCTGAGAAACATCGGCCTCCCAGAGGAGTTGAAGTGGACCGATGGCCGTTTGTTCAGGAACGGTCCAGACCGTGTTGACTTTGTGCGCTTGATAGGTTTGCAAAGCGGGGAGCTGATAGGTGGTGGCCACGCCGTCCGGCAGCGTCAATCGGGCGTCGGTGGCGGAAGAGGTTGAGATGCCGCGATTGTTGAAGGAGACCTCGATGTCCAACGTGTCGCCCGGCAGGACGTTGTATCCGGAGAGCGCATTCAACGGCGTGATTTCGCCGCTACGATTTCGCAGGATGACCGTCGCTTCCTCATCAGCAAACACGTCCAAACCCACGAGGTACTGGTCGAGTGTGACGGTCGCTGCGCCCACACTGTTGCCCGATTTTGCCACCAAGCCGTGGCTTGCATAGTCGAGCTGAGTGGCCGAGGAATCAAGTGCGTCTCCTATGTCGATGGTGGTCGATGCACTGCCGTTGGCGGCGGTGGTCATGGTGGCGACGATGCCTTCGACCTCGTGGTGCAGTTCGACGGTCTGACCGGCCGGGTTGGTGAAGCAAGAGGCTGAGGCGTGCACCCACACTTCCATGGGGGTGTTGAGGGCGGTGACTTGACGCTCAGGTGCCACGTCCAAGCAGTCGTCGCGAACGCCGGGGTTCCCGTAGGGCTCCACACCCGTGGCGCCCACAGGGTCGTACCGCTTCAAGCGGAAATCAATGGTCAGACCGATGTCTTCTGAGGTGTGAAGCCATGCGTAGTTTCGGACTTCTGGACAATACCAGCGATAACCTTCCGAAACACCGTCTCGGTTGTAGGAGGTCATCTCGTAAGACGCATTGCAGCCGTTGTAGTCGGTGGTGAGGCCGAAATCGTTGGAGGGTTTTCCAACATCCGTCACCACCCATGTGGTCGTGTTGGTGTCGGTTTCAGGAGGCGGAAACGGCGTGATGTAGTCGCTTTGCCCCGACCACGTGGAGGTGGACGTCGTTGTGGTGGTCCAACGTTCGTTGGCTCGCATCGGGAAATCGTAGTTCTCGTTTACCGGAGAATACGTCGTCGTGATGGTGATGTCGCCGAGGATTTGCTCCAGGAACGAGATGCCGCTTGGGACAAATCGAATGTACATGTCAAGCTCGCTTCGAATCGGCGCCAGATCACTCACTCGGAGATACTCCGTTTGGGTGTATTGAATGTAGACGTTCCCACCAAAACCTTCCAGTGAAACGCCCGACTTGTCAAAGTTGGCCGAGGAGCGGAGGGTGTAAGCCAGGACGGACATGTTGTCCACGTTTTGCATCGATATGGCGGTCACTTCGGACGTTGTGTCGCCTTGGATTTCGCCCACCGTGGCGTCAACGCCGGTGTCGGTCACGAGAATGCTCGGGTCGAACGTTCCAGAGTAAATCCACCGATCGCCCACACGCCAGGTCGGTACGTCGGAAACCCCGGGGTCGCTTCCTTGACTTCGAGAAACCCTCTCATCGCCCAGCACATCGTGGTGCTGAAGTGGAACGAGATTGAGCAGAAGCAACAACACCAGTGCAGCGGGGACGACTCGGCTCAAACGCACGTCCCCCATGCCAAAGCCACGGGGTCGGAAGAACATCAACGCTTCTCCTCCGACCTGTGGGCCGGTGGTGCTCACAAGAGGTCAGCGAGTTCGTCTTTGATGATTTCGACAGCTTCGAGGATTTCGTCCTTGTGTCGAGCGCCGGTGATGACCATTTTACCTGAGCCGAAAATGAGGCAAACGACCTTGGGGTCGTCGAGGCGGTAGATGAGTCCGGGGAACTGCTCGGGTTCGTATTCCACTTTGTCAAAGGGCAGGTGGAAGGTAAGGTGGTTGAGGTTGAGCTTTCGAGGCACACCCGCTTGGGGCTCGCCGGTAAACTTGTCGACACCGTCGTAGTCTTCGGGGTAGTGAAGAGCGTAGGTGGCGACCATGTTCTGGACTTCAATGGTGACGTCCTTGAGGTCCCACGTCTCAATGCCTGCTGCGCGCAGGTCCTTGATCATCCGGTCGATACCGGTGTGGATGTTGTCTTCGTCCTTCCCGCCGGTGCAGACCGCTCGTCCCGAACGGAACATGAGGATGGCCAGTTTTGGTTCGGTCACTCGGTAGACGACGCCGGGAAACTGCTCGGGTTCGTACTCGCAGTTGAGTTGAATGGCAATGTCGGGGAGATCGAGTTCTTCTGCAACACGAGTGCTTGCGACAACGTTCACGACGGTGAGGCGTTCTTCATCGGTGGTCATATAAAGCCCGAATCGCATTTAATATATAAAGGAGATTTCTGCATCAAGGAGTTCAATTGACCGACTTGTCGAGACGAACTCCGCCGTTTCCGATGCTCGAAATCAGGGTTCGGCCGCCTGCCAATTCAATGGCTTCGCTGGTTTGTTTTGGGTCCCGCGTCAAGGCGACCATGCACCCTCCACCCCCGGCACCGGTCAGCTTGGCGCCGAGGGACGAGGGGGCAGCAGCCTGAATCAACGACTCCAACTCCGGCGAGGAAACCCCGAGGTTTCGAAGCAGCAGTTGATTCTCACTCATCGCGTGCCCCACGGCTTCGTAATCGCCCTTCACCAAGGCGGCCAGGCCGCGGCGGGCGATGGCGCCGATCGCTTGGATTTCTTGGATTCGTGAGGGTGCGGCCTCCAGGGCTTGCGCCACCATTGCAACTTGTTGTGAGGTCGGTGCGTAAACGCCGGTGTTTCCGAGGACGAGATAGACCTCGTCTTCAGGTGGTTTCAAACCGTGGACTTCCCACGTTCGCTCGCCTTCCGGAGTCGTCAAGCGACGGGTGTAGAGCCACCGCCCCACCGACTCTTTTCGGTCGGACACCACCACCACACCTCCCTCAACGCTCGTGCTGGCGTCCATGGGTGAGGCCCGACCCTCTTGGGCGTGGGCTTCCGCACGATGAGCGAAGGCGCTCAACCCGTCTCGATCGATCCCTTTGCTGGGGTTTGATAGATGGTGCATGGCCGCCCCCACAGCGGCGCTCAACGCAGCGCTTGAACCCAGCCCCGAGGCGCTCGGTATGTCCCCTGAAACATGGAGGGCCATGGGGGGTGCGTCCTTCAGCCAAGCGTTCCGGAGCATGGTGATGTGCGGGTGTTTCTGATTGTCCAGTGCGCTGCCGTCAACGCTCCAGGTTCCAGCGTTTGACATGGAGACGGTGAGACGCTGCTCGATGGCGACCGCAACGGCCGGTTCGCCGTAAACGACGGCGTGCTCTCCAAAGAGGATGCATTTACCGGGGGCGCTGGCGACCACCACTGCTGTTTCCTCACCCATGGTGCTTTCTGGGGGCCGGGCTTCATATTCCTTGTTGCACACCGCACCGATTCGTACGTGTTTTGACGGTGGATTCAAAGTACGCCTTTGTTTGGAGAGTTTGAGCGCCAAGGCGCCGAGCCGGTGAGGACCATGGAACACCCCCTGTTTATGCAGTATGGACCCGTTCCGGGCTGGGCCATCCTGTTGGTGCTGTTTGGCGTCTCAGGCGGCTTTTTTGGCTACCAGGTTTGGAAAGCTACCAAGCTGGTGCTCGTGGGAAAACCCGAGAACCGGTTCGACAACTGGGGCAACCGTGTTTCCGAGGTGCTCACCGGCTGGCTGGGACAGAAAAAGGTGCTCAAAGACCGAATCGCTGGTGGCATTCACGTCCTGATGTTTTGGGGATTTCTCATGCTTTCATCGGACATGTTCGACCTCGCAAGCGGCAACCAATTTTCGCAAAAGGTCCTGCCCGAACTGGCCCGCGGTCCGTGGAACCTCATGGTCGAAACGGGGTACACCATCGCGCTTGTTGGATGCGTGTTGGCCCTGATTCGTCGCGTGGTGTTTACGCCTGAGAAACTCAAAGGGAAATCGCAGTTGGAAGGCAACGTCATTTTGCTGCTCATCATGACCATCACCACCACCTCCTTCGTCGTGGAGGCAGGCGAGTCGACGGTGTCCTCCACCTGGGAACCGATCGGGGCTTGGGTGGCCTCGTCCCTCGTCCCTTCCACCAGCGTCGTTGTCGCTGCGTATTGGGCCCACATGCTGGCCATCTGCGTCTTCCTCTTCCTCATCCCTCTCTCGAAGCACATGCATTTGGTGATGGCCTTCCCCAACGTGTTCTTTCACGACCTACGACCGATGGCAACCATGGAACCGCTGGCTCGTGGTGAAAGCGGCAAGGCCGTGCTGCTCGACGACCTTGACGTCGAATCCTTCGGAGCGGTGAATTACTCCGACTTCACATGGCGCGACCTCATCGACGGGTGGGCGTGCACCTCCTGCGCACGCTGCCAAGACGTCTGTCCTGCCTACGCCAGCGGCAAAGACCTCAACCCCATGCAAATCATTCACGATGTGCGCCACTACGCCAACGACCACGCAACCACCTTGTTCGCAGGTGAAAGCCCCGAAGAGGACATCATCGCACGTTTCGGTGAGGGTTCCATTTGGGCCTGCACAACCTGCCATGCGTGCGTGGAAGCCTGCCCAATCTACATCGACCACGTGCCCAAACTCACCGACGCTCGTCGACATTTGATGATGGAGCGAATGGAATTTGACGAGAGCGTGGAGGCCACCGTCCTGCCGCTCATGGCCACCATTGAGAACCTCGAATCCGATTCCAACCCGTACGGTTTGCCCGCCCACGAGCGAGGCGAATGGGCAGAAGGACTGGACGTAAAAGTGGCTGAACCGGCTGAATACATCTACTTCGCTGGGTGCGCAGCGTCCTTTGACGAACGAAACAAAAAGGTGGCCAGAGACACCATCAGCATCATGAAAGAAGCCGGCCTTGACGTTGGTATCCTGGGCATGCAGGAAGGGTGCACGGGCGATGCCGCGCGTCGCGCTGGCAACGAATATCTGTTCCAAATGCTCGCCGAAACCAACCTGTCCACGTTCGAGGAGATCGGCGTGAAGAAGATCGTCGCCTCCTGCCCGCACTGTTTCCACACGCTGGGCAAGGAGTACAAGGACTACGGCGGCGAGGACATTGAAGTCATGCACCACTCGCAACTCATCAGTCATCTTCAATCCGAAGGCAAGCTCCCAGAACCCAAACACGACGGTTCGATCACCTTCCACGACCCGTGCTACTTGGGTCGTATTGGTGGCGAGTTGGACGCACCTCGAGACGCCATCGGAGGCGTCGACGTGGAAGCGGAACGCCACGGTCGTGATTCCTTCTGTTGTGGAGCCGGTGGCGCTCAGATGTGGATGGAGGAACATGTGGACGAGGGCTACGACCGAGTCAACGTGATTCGTTCAAAGGAACTCGCCGCCACCGGGGCCGACACCGTGGCTGTCGGCTGCCCGTTCTGCTCAACGATGGTCACGGACGGATTGAGCGCCATCGGATCTGAGATGGAAGTCAAGGACGTGGCCGAACTTGTTTGGGAGCAAATCAAAGCAAACGATGCCAAAATCGAAGCGAAGAAAGCAGCGGCCGAAACCCCGTCGGAAACCGCAGAAGCTTGAGGGTGCGGCGTGCTGACAACCGACGACCAGCAGGCTTTGCTGGCGTGGTACGATCACCATCAGCGAGACCTTCCCTGGCGACGGACCCGCGACCCCTGGAGCATCCTGTTGAGCGAGGTTCTGCTCCAACAAACACAAGTCACCAGGGGGTTGGTCTACTGGCGACGGATGGTCGAAACCTTCCCCACCGTAGCGTCCATGTCTCGGGCCAGCGTTGATGCGGTTCTGAAGGCGTGGGAGGGCGCTGGATATTACAGCCGAGCCCGTCGTCTCCACGCCCTGAGCCAGCGGGTGATGCTCACCAAAGACAAGGATGGGTTCAACGGTGAACTCCCCGGAACGTACGCCGAGCTCCTAACGTTGCCCGGAATCGGGCCTTACACGGCGGCGGCCGTGGCCAGCATTGCCTTTGGGCAACCCGTGGCGTGCGTGGACGGTAACATCCGGCGCGTCATGGCTCGACACACGGCGCAAACCGAACCCACTGCAAAGGATGTCCAAGATTGGGCCGATGCAGCGCTCCAAATCCACCGCCCGGGTGATTGGAATCAAGCGTTGATGGAGTTGGGGGCCACGGTGTGCACCCCACGAAGGGTCCGATGCGAGGCATGTCCTTTGGTCCCTTCGTGCCGAGGTAGGGCTGCACCCGAGCGTTATCCTACCGCCAAAAAACAGAGAAAAATCGACGTGGAACTGACGGTTGTGGTTGAACTGGCGTCGGACGGGTATCCGGTGCTGAGTCAACGACCAATGTCGGGCATGTTCGCCGGCCTCTGGGGTCCGCAGTACGCCGAGGGGCCCGTTGAACACCACCCATCGACAGCCTTCTGCGGCACGCTTCGCCACGAGCTGAGTCATCGAAGATTCACCGTTCACGTTCATCGACGCACCAACGCAGATTGCAGCACAGGTACCCCTCCGGATTCGGTGGCCTTGTCGGCGCTGGACATCAAGGTGCTCGAATTGGCGACGGTCCCGACCGATAAGAGCCGGTGAACGAGCGAGCAAAGGGCTAAACCTTCCAGCACCCACCGGTGGTCGTGAAGTTCGCACTGGAAAGCGACTGGCCGTCCGTTGTGGAAACCTTCGAGCGCATGTTCGAAGGTCTGGGCGTCGTAAGCGCCGATGCCGCTTCCGTGGGATTCACCTCGTTGGCCCCTCACGTCGCCACGGGTCTTGTTCTCAACAGGTCGGGCAAGATGGCTGCAAGCATGCCGTTGCATGCCATTGAAAACACGTTCACGGACGTGGTGTTTGAGGACGACCTCACCGCCTTGAGCCTGATCGGTTCCCACGGATCCTACACCTATCGGGTGCCAAGTGAACTTCTCAACCTGCGTTCATCGTAATTCGAATCACTCGCTCTTGGACTGAAGTTCGTGCCTGTAGGACGCCAAACAAACCATCAGGCCAGCGACGAGGACGTACTCCGCCGGTGCTGCGATGACGACCGCTTCTTGCGCCTCGTTCAGGAATTCCTTCGTGGTCAGGCCCGTTGCGTCGATGGAGTTCGCCACCGGGTTGAAGGCCATCAGCATCACGACGAACCCGACGGCCGCCATGCTGGCACCGATTTTTCGCATTCGCTGTCCTGCCGCTGTGGCGTGGCGGCCAAGCGCGGGGACGCTCAACACGGCCCACAGCACACCGCCGCCAAACGCAAGCATGGCGGTGATGATGTGTTCGTTGAGGTGGTCAAACATGTCGTAGTGACTCACCAGTACGCAGTTGAACGCCGCGACCATGCCCACCAGCGTTGCTGCAAACCAGAGGCGTGGGAGCTGAGCATCGAGCGTGTGGTAGAGGTGCCAAGCGTGGATGAGTTGAGCGATTCCAGCAAAACTCAGGCCGGCGGTGAACACGACGTCTTGGAGCCCTTTCTCGTCAACCTCCGAAACAAAAAACGGAACGGCACGTGGGTCATCGAACAGATTCAGCACCGTGGCAACGAGGATGGCTGCAGAGGGAACCGACCACGAGAGCAGGCACGCCAAGCGTCCCTGGGCCTCGGTCAGAGGAAGGCGTCGACCGTATCTTGGATGCATGTGTCAAACTCCTCCCATTCCATCCCGAGGACCTTCTCCGCTTTGGTGCTTGAGTAGTTGGTGTCGCCCTGGATTAGATTTTTGGCTACGGCTCGCGTAAGTTGGCGTTGGCGGCCGAACATTCCACCCAACCAGTCCTGCAAGACTGCGATGGGAACCAGAAAGTTGGGTAGACTGTGCTTCGGTGATTTTGTGGTCGGGTTGAGCGTCCGAATGCGCTTGCATATGGTGGACAGCGTGATGTTGGCGTGCGGAGCCAAAATGAACCGACCGCTTGCTTCGTCGACCTCGTAAGCACGCCGGTGGGCTTTCGCAACGTCTCGAACATGCACGACCGACATGGGGAACTTTGGCGCCACGGGGAAGCGTCCTGCGATGGCGTCTTGAAAGAAATCAACGCTCGGTGTCGGCCGAACAAAGCCTCCACCGAGCACGGCGGTTGGGTTGATGACGCGTAAGTCCAGTCCGTGCTCCTCCGCCAGTTTCCAAGCCAAGCGCTCGGATTGCGTTTTGGCCGTCGTGTACGGCAAGACTGCGTCCTCGTTCCACACCGATTCATCCTTCGTAGTTCCTTTCGGTTTGGTACCGATTGCAGCGGTGCTTGAGGTGTAAACGATGCGGCGCACACCGGCTTGGGCGGCAGCCCGGAGGAGGTGGGACGTGCCTTTGTTTGCCGTGTCGATGATTTCGGTTGCAGGCCCTCGGTTTGAGTAGACGGTCGCCGTGTGGAACAATCCATCGCACCCGTTCAGGAGCTCGGACCAGACGTCCGCATCCAACACGTCGCCCTCGACCAGTTCGAGGTTACGCTCCAGACCCAAGGCCGCTGCGTGAGCGAGAACGTGTTTGGTTTTGGACGGATCGGACAGGTCTCGCACCGATCCACGCACGGTGTAGCCGTGCTGGAGAAGATCTCGGACGATGTGATTGCCGATATGACCGTTCACACCGGTTACGAAAATTCGCTTCGCACCCGACCCGTCCATACGCTGCCCACACTCAGGTATCGTATGAACCTTCAAATGCAACCCCCCTTAGCCCATTCTGAAGCACATGCCCATTCGCATGCACGACACACGGCGCCGCGAAAAGGTGGAGTTCACCACCTTGGAGCCGGGCAAGGTCTCGATGTACGTCTGCGGTGTCACCGTCTACGACAGGTGTCATTTGGGCCACGCCCGTTGCTATTTGGCGTTCGACCTCATCCACCGGTGGCTCGAATCCAGCGGTTACGACGTGCACTACGTTCAGAATTTCACGGACATCGATGATAAAATCATCCACCGCGCCAACGAACTCGACGGAGATTGGAAGGCATTGGTCGACCAGAACATTCAGACCTATTACGAGGACATGGACGCACTGAACATTCTTCGAGCCGACGACTACCCTCGCTGCACAGAATACGTGGACGACATGATTCGTATCACGCAGGACCTTATCGACAAAGGCAACGCCTATGTGGCCGACGACGGAGTGTACTTTGATGTGGAATCTGCCCCTGAAAAATACGGCCAACTGACCGGACAGTCCATCGACGCCGTGCGGTCAGGAGCAGGCGGTCGTGTCGATAAAACCGGTTCAGGGAAGCGCGACCACAAAGACTTCGCACTGTGGAAAGCGGCCAAACCTGAGGAACCAACTTGGGATTCGCCGTGGGGCCCGGGGCGACCTGGCTGGCACATCGAGTGCACGGCGATGTCAATGGATTACTTCGGAAAGGAGTTCGACATCCACGGCGGCGGGCACGACCTGCGATTTCCTCACCACGAAGCAGAAATTTGCCAGGGAGAATGCCACACCGGTCATTCCCCCGTCGTTCACCATTGGTTGCACAACGGTTTCGTCAACATTGACGGCGAGAAGATGAGCAAATCCCTCGGCAACTTTTGGACCATTCGCGACATCTTGACCAAGGTTGATGCCATGGTGCTTCGCTTTGCGCTCATCAACGCTCACTACCGCTCCCCCATCGACATGAACGAAACCTTGCTCAACGATGCCGAGCGGAANTACAACCGNCTCTTGGAATCCTACGTTCGAACGCTCAAAACCCGNACCGGCGATGCCNCNGTGGATCTGCCGCACCCGGACGTNNCNTCGCCNCATCCTCTNGCACGCTCGCTTGGCCTCTTGGAAAAAATGGGTGAGGGCTTTGCCCAAGCCATGGACGACGATTTCAATTCTCGCGAAGCCGTCGCAAAGGTTTTGGGCATGGTTCGAGAAATCGGAAAGGTGCTCAACATGGAGCTCGACCAAGCCGACAGCAACGCCTTCGCTCACTACGCTGTTGATTTGCTTGAGGAGACTGCAGGGCGCGTTTTGGGTGTGCTTCCTTCGCAGGAGATGGCCCTCGCCGAACCCGAGGACGACCCACGGAAAGCGGAAATTGCAGATCGCGTCGAAGAACTTCTTGTTCAACGCGGCGAGGCTCGAAGGAACAAAGATTGGCCTCTGGCCGACAGCATTCGAGACCAACTCAGTGAATTGGGTGTGGTCGTCACCGACACGGCGGGTGGCCCAGAGTGGGACCTTGCGTGATCAGTCTGTTTCTTCTTTGGGCGGCTCCAGCGGTGGGAGAGACGGCACGAAGGCACCCTCGGATGCGGCCGCCGCCTCTTGTTCGTCCCACATTTTCTCGATTTGAACCTCGGCTGCCAGCGCATCTTCTCCTCCTTTGGAAACGAAGTAGAGGCTGACGAGAAGAATCGCAACGATGGCGATGAACAAAAGCAAGGCTTGGCCCGCAATGTCTTCTCCTTCGGATTGCGAGACGTCGATGGGAGCAACGTTGGTTTGGTCGTCGCCGACCTCGGTGTTGGTTCCGGGAACGGTGGTGTTTGCCTCGTCGGTCGGCGTGTCGTTCGAGTCGTCGCCGCCATCGTCCGAGTCGTCCACCACAGCGCAAGGAGGCTGACTTCCGTCGTCGCAGGGTTCGGGTTCGGGGGCTACGACCACCTCAAAGTCCGTCACCGCAGGCAGCGATTCAGCTCGGTCGTAGTAGCGGTTGTACAGCAACGACATGTCGATTTGTGCATTGGCCGAAGCCGAGCCGTTGACGACGTCGAAGTATCGCTCATCGCCGTACGTGTACCACGGATCCAACCCGACGTTTGGCATGTTGCGTGTGACGCTGTCAAAGTCGTTGGCATCGCCGAACGCAGCGGTCATTTCCTCAACGTCAAATCGCATGGCCATGGTCAGGTTTTCAACGATGCTGGACCATGTCTGGGCACCCTCGGGCGCAGCGAGGAACGTGACGTCAACGGCTTTGCCAAATTCACCAGCAGGTTCGGTGTCAGCGCCTTTCAGTGCGGTCATGATGTCTTGATCGCCGTAGACGGCCAGCCCACCGACAACGGTCAATCGAACATCGGGATCAACGGCGTCGATGAGGTTCCTGTACGGGTTGGCATGGATGTTGTCCACCACGACCAAGTCGGCCACCTTTCCGGCCTCGATGGTGCCGACCTCTCGGTCCCAATTGGTGGCGAGGGCCGCTCCGGACGTCACCATCCTCACCATCTCATAATCGGTGAAAATGTCCCCCAGCATTTCGTCGTCCCAAAGGTCAGCGACCTTCAATTCGTGAAGGGGTGATTTGGAGCCAGAGGGCGCCCAGTCGGGAGCGAGGGTGATGTGAACACCGGCCGCTTTGGCGGCTGCGACGTCAGCGGTTTGACCGTACAGCAGCAGGTTGGAAAGGGGTGACCACACAAGCGTAGCCCCCACGTTGGCCATTTGGTTGAACTCCTGCTCGCCCAGGGCCACGCCGTGAATCAACACCAGTTCGCCAACCAGCAGGTTGTTTTGCACGAGGATGTCAAATTCAGCACGGCTGCGCTCGTCCACGCCTTCTGCGATGTGAATAAACCACGCATCCAGTTCTCCACTGGCGTTTCCGGTCTTGATGTGATTGCCCACATAGTCCGACGTCAATTCGGTGACTTTGGTGTGAATTTCATCCCTTCCAAAGTTGTAATCCTCTATGTTTCTCGAGAGCACGGTCGCATAGCTGTCGTCGGGGTTGCTCGGACCCCCTTGCGCTGCGGTGGCGCCACCGACGAGGGATTTCATTTCGATGTACTTCATCGCCTCCGATTCCATGTTCCAGTACGGTCCGGAATGCACGAGCATCTTTGGCTTGGTGACCTGTTCACTGTAATCTGGGTGATTTTTCCACTCGTAGCGGTTGTTGTACCCTCCCCATTGGTTTCGATTGTCCTCGGGCAGATGCGGCGTCATTTCCCACAAGGGTGCTTGGTTGTAATGGAGGTGGTTGTGCAAGTCGAGCATGCCCGGATAGATGGTGCCGTTGGTTTGCAACACGGGCACGTTGGTCAGTTGAACATCGGAGGGAACGGTGTCGCCCCAGACGGCTTCGATCATACCGTCCTTAACCAACACATGACCTTGGTTGATGACATCAGCCTCACCGGTCATGGGGACGACGCGACCTTGGAGAACGTAGGCGCCCGAGTGGACGTTGTCGTTCAGACCGTAACACCGTACCATGTTCTGTGCCGTTGAATAGGAGGCTGTACCACTCCAGCCGGGGGTGGGCGGTGAGACTTTTGATATCGTGCCGTTGGTGTTCTTGACGTAGGACGTGTCCCACCAGGAATCTTCTGCGGGGAAGGACAGGGTGTCCACGGTGTTGCCCATGCTGTCCGAAATCGTGGCGGTGTCCCCGTCCCAATAATCGAGTTCAATGCGGGAACTGTCGCGGAAGATCACGATGTAGCCGTCGGCCTCAATGGTCGTGTTCCATGCCAGACGGCAGGGTGCGGAACCTCCGCCCTCGATGTCATCGAGCAACCAATCCGAAACATCCACGGGCGCTGAACCTGCATTCCACAGCTCAATGAATTGGTCCGACATGGAACCGATGTCACCGTCGTTGTTCCAGTCGGTGCCGTTGTAGTCCGCTGAAGAAGCCGACACCAATATCTCCGAGATACGGACGTCCACACTGCGAGCTCCAGCATCGAACGTTGAGGATGAATGTTCGGGCAACACGGAGCCCGTGCTCTGCCCCAAAAACAACGCAACGAAGAGGACTGCAACGGTCAATCGGCGGCTCATGGCCGATGCAACCTCTGTCGGCTGATAAGCCCGTTCCTCGTTTCGAAAGCCTTCACATGCCTTCAAAAGGGCCCGATGTGCGGGGTTAGGACATGGCCACTCTCGACATGAGCGAACCCATCTTCGCAGACACGATTGAAAACAACGAGCTCGTTATTTTGGACTTCTGGGCCGAATGGTGCGGTCCATGCAAAGCCTACGGCCCCGTGTACGAACGCGTCTCTGAAGCGTTTCCCAACGTCGTGTTCGGCAAGGTCAACACCGAAGAACAACAAGGTCTCGCCGGCATGTTTGGCATCCGCTCCATACCCACGACCATCGCTTTCAAGGAAGGCATCGGCGTGTTCATGCAGCCGGGTGCTCTCCCTGAAGACGCCCTGCGCGACCTTGTCGAGCAACTCAAAACCCTTGACATGGACGAAGTCCGAGCCGAAATGGCTGCTCAGGAAGCCCAAGCTCCAACCACCGGCACCGTTGATTGAACATCCGTCGGCCGATTGATTCAATACACCCTCCGGCTCCGGTGTTCTCATGGACCTCAAGCCCGTGTTGGTGGTGCTGCTCTTTTCGACCAGCATGTTCGCAGGGTGTTTCGGCGAAGACACGATGGAGGACGCTCCCCAGGCCGCCAACGACGCATACCCCGAACCCTGGGATCGTGCTGATGTGTTGTACAACGACCAAGACATTTATGCTCGAGTCAGCGTGAACGGCTCTCACGCCATTGACATCGTGCGCTCGGTGTTTGTCCCCGTCCCAACCATCACGGCCGCCGACGGCGGTGCAGGGCTCACGGGAAGTGCTGAAGTCCATCTGGGGCTTTGGCTCCCTGTCATCGAAGGTTGCGACTGGGAAAACGAAAGCGTGGATCCCAGTTGCCAGGTTCCGGTCATCGCCGAGGTGGGCCCGTACTACAACGACGGCGACGTGGACGCCTTGACACCGGCAGATCGCCTTGGAAAGATGCTCATTGAAAATTACGTGCCCCACGGTTTCGGTGTCGCTCAGGTCTCGGTGTTTGGCACCGGTGAGTCAAACCACTGCATGGATTTGATGGGCACGGATGAGCAACGCGGCATCGACGCCGCCGTCACGTGGTTGGGAACGCAGCCCTGGTCCAACGGCAAAGTGGGCATGATCGGTAAATCCTACGATGGCTCCACGCCGTGGCA
>PBMS01000021.1 GCA_002722695.1 Methanobacteriota archaeon | reverse complement strand
CATCATGGTGGGTTTTGGTCCCGCCGACCTCGGTTCGAATCCGAGTCGGGCTACTCTCACCTGTGCCTCAAGCGAACGGTGATGAGGAATTATGCGCCGAATCAAGACCAATATGCAAGGGAAGAGGACCACGGTCCCGAGCATAGGGCTGGCGACACCGCCGCCGTCCAATTGAATACGCATCTTCATGAACGACGTCAAGGTGCATGCAAACACAGGTGAGACGATGATTCAACGCATTGGTGTTCTTGGCGCAGGACAGATGGGCAACGGCATAGCACAGGTGGCCGCCTGCGCTGGCTACGACGTTGTGATGATTGACATCAACGACGAACACGTCGAGAAGGGCCTGGGCACCATTCAGTTCTCCCTTGGAAAACTCGTCAGCAAAGAGCGCATGACCCAGGAAGACGCTGACGCAGCCCTCGGCCGCATCACAACGGGAACCGACCGAAGCATGTGCGCCGATTGCGACCTCGTGGTGGAAGCCGTGCCGGAAATCCTCTCGCTAAAGCAGGAGATTTTCACGGAACTGGACGGGATTTGCAAACCAGAAACCATCCTCGCCTCCAACACGTCCTCCATCTCCATCACCACCATCGCAGGGTCGACAAACCGACCCGACAAGGTCATCGGCATGCATTTCATGAACCCGGTTCCCATCATGAAACTCGTTGAGATCATCAACGGTGAATCCACCAGTGCAGCGACCAACTCGGCGGTCGTTGAAGCAGCTGAACGCATAGGCAAGACTGCGTTGTCGTGCAACGACGCCCCCGGATTCGTCTCAAATCGCATTCTCTGCCCCATGATCAACGAAGCCATCCTTACGCTGCAGGAAGGCGTGGCTGAACCCGAGGCCATCGACGGTATCATGAAACTCGGCATGAACCACCCCATCGGCCCGCTTGCGCTTTCTGACCTCATCGGCAACGACACCGTGCTTCACATCATGAACGTCCTTCACGAAGGCTTTGGTACAGAGAAATACGCTCCAGCTCCTCTTCTTGTCCAAATGGTTGACGAGGGCAAACTCGGGCGCAAATCCGGTCAAGGGTTCTACACGTACTGAGGTGAGGTTTTGACTGAGCTCACAGGTCAAACCTATCTGGTCACGGGTGCTTCAAAGGGCATCGGACGCTCGGTGTCCATGGAACTCGCCAGGGCCGGGGCCACGGTCGTCTTGCTCGCTCGTGAAAGCGAAGAACTTGCAAGCGCACTCGAGGACGTCCGACAACACGCCACTGCCTCCATTTCGGTGGGCTGCGATTTGGGCGTTCCCTCGGACATAGAAAAAGCAGCCAACACGGTGCTGTCCTCCAGCGACAGGCTGGACGGCTTGGTGCACAACGCAGGGGACATCCGACCCATCAAACCCCTTTTGAAATCCAATGCCTCGGATTGGGCGAGGTCAATGATGGTCAACCTCGTTGGTGTGCAACATCTTACGCAGGCGCTTTCGCCGCTGTTGGAAGGACCCAATCAAACTCGAGTCACCACCATTTCAAGCGGCGCTGCGATGCGGCCACTCGCTTCGTGGTCTGCGTACTGCACGGCCAAAGCAGGACTCGACATGTGGACTCGCTGTCTCGCCGAGGAAGGGGCCGAGCACAACATCACCGCTGTGTCCGTTGCGCCCGGCATCGTCGACACGGCGATGCAGAACACCATTCGGTCGGCCAAAGCGGAGGATTTCCCGCTTCGAGAGAATTTCGTCAACTATCACAAGGACGGCCAACTCTCCGACCCAGATGCCGTTGCCTCGTCGCTTTTTGGGCTCATCACGGCGCACACTGCTGAACAATCAGGGCAGCGATTTGACGTTCGGGACTTGTGAGAATCCAGTCCCTTTCGGGCGAAGGGTGATAAGCCAACACCACGACAGCGCTCCAGAGTGATACCATGCCAGGCACCGACCGTGTTGAGATTCGAACCCTGAAAGTTGGCCGATTTTGCGTCGTTGATGACGAAGCGTACAAGATTTTGAGCATCTCAAAGTCCAAACCGGGAAAGCACGGTTCCGCCAAAGCTCGGCTTTCCCTCGAAAGCATCTTCACCGGTAAGAAAATCTCCCACGTTGGAACGGTCACGGATTCCATCAACGTCCCTATGATTGAGAAAGGAACAGCGACCGTAACGCACATCGAAGGCAGCGAGGTCCACGCCATGAACGACCGCGACTACTCCATGATGATCCTCCCTATGCCCGGTGAAGACTCGGCCATGAACGTCGAAGCTGGCCAAAAAATCATGTGGCAAGAGGCCCTTGGCCGCTACATCATCATTCGAGATCATTGATGGCGTCACCCGACCTCCAACCATATCGCCGTGCTTCCGGGTTGCGGCGGGTATGAATTGATAAGGCGATTGAGCCATGCTCCCTCATGGAAGAGGCAACAACGGCGGTAGACAAGAACCTACAAGTGCGAGGCTACTGCGCGTACGACTGGGGTAAAAGTGCGTTTGAGACATCGGTCACCACGGCAATTTTTCCCGCTTGGTTTGCGTATTTGTTCGCCGAAGCCAACGGCATCTCCACGAAACTTCTGAACAGTGAGTGGACCGCTGACGCCATGTACTCCGCCGCCGTCATGATCGGCGCCCTCCTCGTGGCGATTTGTGCCCCGTCGTTGGGTGTCATCGCCGACCGTCGGATGATCAAAATCTGGTGGCTCAAAATACTCACCTGGCTCGGCGCGGTTTCGTGTGTCCTTCTCGCCCTTTCGCCTTACCTTGGTGTATCACTGGGCTGGATTTGGGCCCTCATCATGTTCATGACGGCGAACGTCGGATTGAACGGTGCAGGCGTGTTTTACAATGCGCTGCTGCCGCACATGGGTGAAGATTCGGAAATGGACGCCATTTCCAACAAAGCGTTCGCTGCTGGCTATCTTGGTGGTGGACTGCTGCTCGTGGTCCACCTCGGCTTGGTGATGGGCCTCTCCGGGCAAAGCTGGGTGATTCCCTTTGCCATGGCCACATCGGGTATCTGGTGGCTTGGGTTTGCTCAAATGACCTTCAGATTGGTGCCCGAACCCCACATTGAGAACGAAATGGAGCCCATGGGCATGATCGCCTCCACAACGATGGCGCTGGGCGAAGTCAAATCCACCCTTGCTGACATCAAAAGTTTTCGAACCCTCTTTTTCTACATGCTCGCTTACTTCTGCTTCATCGACGGCATCAACTCCGTGACCGCTCTTGCCGGTGTGTTCGGTATCGTCGTGCTCGGGCTGACCACCGTTGGATTGATTTTGACGATCCTCATCATCCAATTCGTCGCCGCACCTGCGGCCATCGGTTTCACCAAACTCGCAGAGAGGTGGGGGACAAAAAGCGCCCTGCAGTTTTCGTTGGTTTGCTGGTGTTTCGTCATCGTTGGAGCCCTTTCCTTCGCTCCGCTCGAACTCGAAAACCACGACGAATACGACGTCCAGTACACGTGGGACCCAACGAGCGAAACCTACGAAGTTGTCGCTCGCGAAGGTGTCAATCCCATCGCGGCTCTCCCCGATGACGAAGAGCAACAATGGGCGTTGGAATACAGAACGATCCTGCCGGTTCAAATCAACGAGGATTACAAACTCGGGGAGGCGGTCGAGTGGGCGTTCGACGACGACGGTGAAGCCATACCGATGAACGTCAACCTCACCGATGAGAACATCGCGGATCTTCAGGCAACGATGGACGATTCGAGGTTTTCCTTCAGCATCACAGGCGGTGGCGACGTCACCGATCAGACGGGCTTGGGTGTCGACCACCCGACCAATCTCGGCGATGGCATGCTCGATTTCATTCCAGAAACCGCCCGAACCTTCGTGTGGGCTCCTCTCGGCATGACCGTCTTCTTCCAATTCCTTTTGCTGGGTGTGTTTGCCGGTGCCCTGCTCGGTGGTTCTCAGGGGCTGGCTCGTTCCATGTTTGGACAAATGGTGCCCGAAACCCGATCGGCTGAATTCTTTGGATTCTTTGGATTCTTTGGCAAGGTCGCTGCGTTGCTCGGCCCGCTGATCTATTCGGTCATGACCGTCTGGTTCGACTCCCGCGTGGGCATCTTCGCCATCTCGTTGCTCATCGTAGCGGGGGCCATCTTGCTCCGTCGAGTGGATGTGGAAGACGGCATCGCCGTCGCACGTGCAGAAGATGAACGCAATCGGCAAAGAGACTCCGCCACAACATGAGCATCGCAACCGTCATGAAGTGCCATCGCAACCGGCGACCACGGCGCTGATGCGTTTCGGGTGGTTGCGATGTCTAAAACCGATGCATCTGCAGAAAAAACGGTTGCAAAATCGGCGTACAGACAGCCCATCACGCCACAGGGTCTCAAGGCGATTGAGGCCGGCACACTCACGTGGCTCGACGACGAGATGTACAACAACCTCAACACCGGTGTGCTTGAGCAATATCTGGAGGAAAAGAACCTTCAGGAGTCGTTCGAAGTCTCCCACTGGAACACTTCAAAAGTTCTGATCGGCATCGGCATCGGTGCTGTGTTTTCCGGCGTGACCGCCTACATCGGACTGAAACTGGGTCTTGCCATTTCCGCTGCATGGTACATCGCTTATCTTCTGGGCATGGCGCTCAAGTGGTCGCCTTCCGAAGTCAACATTGCAACGTCCGCAACGACCGGTGCCACCCACGCCTCGACCGGGTTCATTTTCACCTTCCCCGCCATCTTCCTCCTCGCGAGTCAACCAGCGTACGCCTTGGCGGACGGACCGCTGGTGACGCTTGACGACGGCGAAGCGTTCACGCTCGCGTTCATCGGCATCGTCGCCTCCATGTTCGCCGGCTTCCTCGGCGTCATGTACTTCATCATCTTCAGACGTGTTTGGCTGGTTGAGGACCCGTTGCCCCTTCCAGGTTTTGAAGCCACACTAAAGATGCTCGATATCTCATCGGACGTGAGCACAGGTGCCGTTGAGCACGCCCGTGATTCGCTCAAAACCATCGGTGTATGGACCGTCGCCACGATGGTGGGTTTGTTCCTCGTGGAGTACCCTCTTATTTGGCTCAGCGACCGGAAGGTCGCGCTTTTTGACTACCTTGCACAAACAGCCCACGTCGGAGACATTGGTTTAGCCAGTTTCTACTCCTATGGAAAAATCCACCAGCCTTCGGGCACCGACAACGGCATTTCCCTCAAGCAAACCCACTGGTCCGAGGAGAGTGCGTGGAACCCGTTCGCCTACACCTATGTCGGTGTAGCCCTGACCCCATCCATGTTCGCCATCGGCTGGTTTATGAAAACGCGCGTGGCATTCTTGGTGAACCTCGGCACCATTGTCGGATGGTTTTTCCTCGTTCCTCTGGCCGTGTTCATGAACGTCCCCATCTACGACGCAGCGCAACAAGCAAACATCCCGATACAGGACTACGCAAGCGGCGGCTCGGCTCCGCTTCAGATGATCGCCTTCGCCAAGACGGTCCGAACCATCGCCATCGGTGCCATCGTTGGCGGTGGTATGTTCGGCCTGGCAAAGATGTGGCGTACGTTTGCCAACATTTTCACCGACATCGGAGCGGCCTTTCAGGGCGACGGCAGTCAAGAGTACATGCCGGGTAAAGGCTGGTACGAGTGGCCGCTGAAACACATTCCGATCTTCATGGGTGTCACTTTCTTTGCCATGATTCTCATTTTTAGCGTCGGCGGATTTTCGCCTCTGGCTGCGCTCGTCTTTGCTTTGGTGCTCATCTTGACCACCTTCATGCTCGGGGCGATCGCCGTTCGCGTGATGGGTGAAACCGGTATTGAACCCGTATCGGGCACCTCTTTCATCGTGCTCTTGATGCTTCTCGGTGTGTTTCTCAACGCTCAGGAACTTCTCGACCTCAACACACAAGACGCTGTCCTGCTGGGGTTGGTCGGCACCACGGTGTTTGGATCAGCCATCTCGATGTCCGGAACGGTCATCGGCGATTACAAGAACAGCCTCTACATCGGCAACAGGCCCTACCACATCTCAAAAGGCAACATCATGGGCGTGGTTCCCGGAGCCATCATCGGCGCCGGTGTCGCCATCTTCCTCTCCATTCAGCTGGCAGAAGGTCGCATTCAACTGATTGCACCTCAGGCCAACGCCTTTGCCACCTTCTCGGTCATCTTCGCTGAAGGTCAAGGCGACCTTGTTCTGTTGGCCCTTGGCTTCCTGCTCGGCATGTTTGTTGAGTGGGCCACGGGTATGGGGACCTCGTTCGGTTTGGGCATGTATCTGGACGTTCCACACACGCTGCCGATGCTCATCGGTGGTGTAGCACGCGACCGCTGGGAGGACAAGAAACTTCAACCACGTATCGACGCTCTCAAGGCAAAAGAAGGCACCACGGTCGCAGAAAAAGAACGGGCGCTAATCTTGTTGAGCACGTTCATGGTTGCCGCAGGCTTGCTGACAGGCGAGGCTTTCTTTGGTACGGAATCGAGCATCCTCTCCTTCGTTGATTCCTTATGGTACAACGACGATGGAACCCTCAGCACGGTCATGGGTGTGGAGAACTTTGGGGATTCAATGGTGTGGTACGGCATCCGGATGGCCAGTTTGATCCTGATCAACGTCGTCGTAGGTCTCGCCATTTACCTCCTGTTCAAGCGAGCTGGAGTCGTTGGTGCGGGCTCGAAGTCGGTGTACGATTTGGAGTCCGAAGATTGAGCGTGGACCCATGGCGGTTACCAACACCCCTCTTTGGGTCTGGGGCCTGCTCGTAGCGGCGGTGTTCGGTGTCTCAAGTGCAGGTGCATTGTTCCAATCCGTGGATACCGTACCGCCGTTGTTGAGAGCCTCGTGGCGTTTGCAACTGACCGCCATTGTCCTTCTTCCGCTCTTTTTACAACAAATCGCTACCATCGAACCAGCGATCATGGAGCAGGTCAAAACTCGCCGAACCTTGCTTCTCTTGTTTGCCAGTGGGTTGGCGCTGGCAGCGCATTTTGGTGCTTGGGTGGCGAGTCTCGACCAAACCACGCTCACACATTCCCTGCTGTTCGTGACCGCCCATCCACTGGTCATCGTTGTGGGGATGGCTGTCTTGGCCCCGTTGGTCGCTCGCGTTCGCCGCCCGCTGAGAACTGAAACAATCGGGGCCATCATCTGCTTCGTTGGGGCCGGCGTAACCCTGTTGGATGCAGGTTCAGATCAGGGCGACCAGACGGTGTCTGTTTTGGGTGACCTCCTTGCATTTGGAGGCGCTGTGTTTGTTGTGGGTTACATTGTGATCGGTCGAATCCTGCGGACATGGATGCCGATTTTCGTGTATGCGTTCCCGGTGACGCTCATTGGGGGTCTTGTCTTGCTTCCTTGTTCGTGGTGGTTTGAACCGAACTTCGCAGAGTTCGGTGCAGCAGGTTGGGTGGACCCGGCTTATTTTCAAACGTTTTTGGCGCTCGCTCTTTTTGCTGGTCTCTTGGGCCATACCGGGTTAAACACCTGTCTGCGGTACATTTCTCCGCTCGTTGTGTCCATCTCGGTGACCATGGAGCCGGTGTTGGGGTCCATCATCGGATGGGTGTTCTTTGAGACCGGCGTTCCCGGGTTCTGGACGCAACTTGGAGGTTTGGTGTTGATGACGGGTCTCATGACGGTGGTCGTTGCCGGCGAGCGGGCCTCCTTGAACGAAGCGAACAATCAAAACAGCCCGTCGTGAGGGTGCTTCATGTCTCAGGAACGAGGTTGGCTCTTGTTGACCAACGACGACGGCATTGAAGCCGTGGGTTTTGAGCTGCTGGTCAAAGCCCTTCACAAGGAAGGCTACCCGGTTGCCGTGCTCGCCCCCAGCGGGAACCACTCGGCGACGGGCATGCGCATCAATTTGATGAAACCCATGGCGTACCGGTCTCGCGATGATTTGGTGGAGCTGTGGGGCCTGAATCCTCACACCACGCCTGTTCATCTGTTCGAGTTGGACGGGACGCCGTGCGACACGATGATCGTTGCACTCGACGGTGGTATCAACCACCTTGTGCCCGGTGTCCATCCCCAAATGGTGGTGTCCGGCGTCAATTTGGGTCCGAATCTATCTCAGGATTCCTATCACAGCGGCACCATGGGTGCGGCTCGGGAAGCAGGCTTGTACGGTGTACCGGCCATCGCTTCCTCGTTCACGTCGTTTGACCCTGACGGCATGGAGCGAGCCGTCAACGCCACGCTGGAGGCTGTGGCCAAGGCCGCAACCGTCCTGCCCATCAAAGCGGCAAACCTCGGTCGCCCACACGGCGCTCTCGATGCAGGTTATTTCACCTCGTGGCCCGTTCCGGCCACCGACGACCGCTGGCTTGAGGACCCCGAACGTGCACTGCTTGAGGCGTTTTCCAACGGCGACATGATGCTCAACATCAACGCACCTTCTACATGGGACGGGGCCTGGGCCACCACTCGGCTGGGTGTTCGATGGTACCGCAACGCTGTCCGCTTCGGTGATGAGGGCGTTGACGCTACGGCCACGTTCACCATCGGTGCAGCATCGGTGGACCATTCGGTGGTCGCCGCTGGGGATTGCGATGCCGTCGAGAACGACAAGGCCAGTCTTTCCTGTCTCGCTGTTTGGCCCCAGAGTCACCCGTTCGCCATGGACGAGGACTTGCTGGCGCACGCTCTCCTGGAAACGATCGACGGTTGGCCTCGATGGCTCGTCAAAGCGTGAGTTCCACCCCTTCGTCAAGAAGGAAATGAACGACACCGATGGCCATGTGGCCCTGCAACCAATTCGACCCGATTGAGCGCCTGCTTCCACCCGTTCCGTCCATCTCATCCAACGGTTGGTCGTCGCTGAGCACGAAGTTCATCGGTGTTGTGTTGACGGACTTGTCTCCGTTCAAAGCTGCACCGTCGGACCACAAGCGTTTCGCTTCCGCATCGAGCACCACCGTCGGTCCATCCGACCACTCTCGCAAGGTGTGTGAGAGGTCGCCTCCGCTGTGCGTTATGCCTGCTGTGATGGGTTGCCAGTGGCCGATGGGCGGCAAAGGTGTTGCGATCACCTTACCGATTGTACCGGCTATAGAACGCTCTTCTGCGTGCAAACCTTTCAGCGTCGAGCCGTCAAATTTAATCCGACGAGGCGGACCGGGTCCACCCATCAAATGGAGCACGACCTGCGTGTCGCTGCGCAAGCCGTGGCTGGTCAACAATCCCGCCATCAGCGCTCGAATCAGGACGTCCATCCGACCTGCACCGCTCGCGAGATCGTTGAGCGGCAACTTCCCTTTGGACATGGCACGGTGTCCAATCACTGCGAACCGTCGCACGGTCAATCCTCCGTTCCTCGTTCGATGAGGGTGAGAATTGCGTCGTTCATGTCTTGAACGCTCTCGAGCACGAAGTGAGCGCCTTGACGGTCCACGAGGTAGCCGCGGGGTTTGCCTTTGACACCGAGGTCTTCGAGACGGTTCGCCACCACCGCCGTCATATCGGCTTTTTGAATTTGAGCAAAGGCACGGTGGATGAGGTCGGTTTGCTTAACGCCTGATTCCAACTTGAATCCAATCCGGACGGCGGATGAGCAGGCGTCTTTGAGCTCAACGATGTGCTTCGGACTTTCGATCAGGGGCAGCGTGAGGGTGCCCTGCTGGCTGGCCAATTTACCCTCCGCTGGACTCTCAACGACGTAGTCCAGGACAGCCGCTGCATGAATCCAAGCCTCGATCGGGTCGTTGGCCAGTGCACGACATTCGGTGAGCATTGCATCGGGTGTTGGACAGTTGAGAACAAGGGGTAACCACTCGGGTGCTGCCGTGGTGGTGATGCCAGCCACGCAGGTAACATCGTGGCCGTGCCGGTGCAAATGTCCGGCGATGGACCACCCCGTCGCTCCAGAACTGGTGTTCTGAACGTGTCGCACGTCGTCGATGGCCGAGCGGGTTGCTCCGAGTGTAACGACCACGTTTCGCCGATTGGGGCGGTTTCGATTTACCAAGTGCGCCGTCTCTGCGACCAGGCGTTCAACCGACGGTGTCTTTCGCTTTCCCTCCTCTTTGGGCCCCCACAACACGTGGGCACCTTGGGCTCGAACGGCATCGACGAGTTCGTCGGTCACGGGGTCGTCGGCCAAATCGAGGTGCATGCTTGGGGCGAACAGGGTGGGTGTGTTGCGAGAACGCGCTACGGAGAGCGCCATCATCAGCGGTCCATGCTGCAGGCCATGGACGTGGCTGGCCATCGCATCTCGCGTGGCGGGAGCGACCACGACGGCGTCTGCCTTGTTCAGAGCAGAGAGGTCCCCGTCCCAATCGGTGATGACCTCCGCTTGCGATGCCCATCGAACAGCGAGAGGCGTGATGATGCGTTGAGCGGACGGTGTCATGATGACCAGCAGGTCAGCCCCCTCGCGACGCAGAGCACGAGCGAGTCGAACGGTTTCCACCGCCGCAATGCCTCCGGTGACGCCCAGCACCACCCGGCGGTTCTTGAGCGAAGAACCCGTGGGTTCGACGTCCGTATCCCGGAGGGTCATGGTTTGGCGAACCTGCAGACCGTCAAGACACCTTCGCTTGCCGACCTGAGCAAAAACAAATGATTCAAATGCCCCTCGGTGGAGGAAGAATTGTGTCCAGCAGCCGTGCAGACGAGATGGTGTTGGCGGGTTCTGCGCCAACCGCACCCCCCGGTGCCGACCCCATTGCGCACATCCACAGGGGTACGAGTTTCATCGTTTTGGTCGACGGTGCCATCGTGGTCTATCTCTTGGCCACAGCCCTTGCGTCGATGAATCTTCTTCAGGGTACGCCAGGAACCGTCTTCCTCGCCACGGGTGTGTTCACCAGCCTGTACATCTACAGCGGCTATCGCAATCGCAAAGCATGGGCGTATTGGCCAGCCGTTTCGATTTTGTTTTTGGCCAGTCTTATGTTCGGCCTGCTCGCTCTCATCAACCTGCTTCAGGCCATCCTAGCAGGCTATTTGACGGGTCTTTTGTTTGTCTTTTTGATGGGTTGGGCCGCTTTAGGTTCGGCACGTCGAGCGATTTTTCATTGGCATCCAGGTTATCGATCCGGTTACCTACGCACAACACCCATGGATTCGTTTGATCTTGAGGACGGGGAAATGTTGGCCGCTTGCCCGCATTGTCTGGCGGTGTTGGCCATTCGCCCAACGCAACTTGGCGGGGCAGATCGATGCCCCCATTGCGGCGGCGCACTGGTGGGTCAGGACCTCATCAACAAGTACAGCGACGAAGAAGCCTGAAGCGCGTTTCTCTTCAGGACACTGGGAAAGGAGGCTTCTTGAAGTGAAGCGCTCACGCACCCTCAAGGAGGCTCAGCCATGACGTCGATTCAGGACCGTCTGCAACAATTGTTGGACGGTGACATCGATCCTGCTGAACTGGCCAACGACCCGACGCTTGCAAGTCTTGCCGACCGACTGTACGGCATCAAAATCGCCGCGGTTCAACCGGTCAAGCCACGGGACGCCGTCTCTGCTGTGGAATCGACCGCACCCGTGACCGAGGTCGCTCCCCCGACGGACATGCTCGTTGAGGTCATTGCTCCGGAGGTGCCGGCCGCACCGGCAGCCCCCCTCCCTCTTCCGGGTATGAGCCTTGACATGCCACCCGTCCCGGGCGCAAAACGAAGTCCGCTTGTTACCGTGTTCGGCGTTGGACTGACGGTGGTGGTTGCGAATCTTTTGGGTCTCTTCTCTGGCCTCTTCGAGGGGGCGTGCGAAACTGGCACGTGTCGAGGCCCGGAACAAACCCGCCTGAACCTGATGAGTCCCCACAAAATTGGAGAGTCCGATGGCTGGTCCTACTCGCTGTTGTCCGACAGCATGAGCGGTGTTGGCGGCACGGTGGGTGGAATTGGAATCCCCGACATCGTGGCGCTCGGAGCGCTCCTCGGCGGTCTGCTCGTCCTGATGCGAAGGAAGTGAAGCCGTTGTCGCCCGACGGCTTGCTTTCCGAGGTCATCGCTTACGTTGGTATGCTCAGCATTCTTCTGGCGTTTTTACTGGAGACACGGGACGTACTTCACAGCAAGCAGCCCGTCTATCTGGTTCTCATGGCCTTGGGTGCCGGTTTGTTGGGCGTTCGTGCATTTTTAATCAGCGAATGGGCGTTTTTTGTGCTTGAAGTCGTGTGGTGCGGAGCAGCCGTTGTCGCCCTCTTCGCCGTGCGCAAGTCAGGTGGTAAAGCCCACGATGAAGCGTCATCTTGATGAAACGGAAGTCCACCCCTGAACCATGAGCCAGCGTAAAGCGAAGCGAGGTATCCCTTCGAAGAGCGAGAATTTCAACGAGTGGTACCCCTTCATGGTTGAAGCTGCGGAGCTGGTGGACAAGCGATACCCAATCAAAGGCATGGACGTGTGGAGGCCGTACGGCTGGAAGACGATGAAACTCATCGATGCGCTGACCCATGCAGAGATGGAACGAACCCATCATGAGGAAGTAAATTTCCCCTTACTCATACCTGAAAACCTCCTGGAAAAAGAAAACGCATTGGTTGCCCGGCTCAAGCGCGCACGAGAGGAAGGCGTGGATCCCGATGAACTGAGGGACGAGGAGGAAGAGGGCGGATTCATGAAAGAGGTGTACTGGGTAAAACACGCCGGTGAAAACGACCTGGACATCCCCATGTTTTTGCGCCCAACCTCAGAGACCGCCATGTACACGATGTTTCCGTTGTGGATTCGTTCCCACAAGGATCTGCCACTCAAACTCTACCAGATGGTGAACACCTTTCGCTACGAGACCAAGCAAACGCGTTCGTTCATTCGTGTTCGAGAGATTCATTTCTTCGAGGCGCACACAGCCCACGTCGATGAGGCCGATGCGAGCCGACAAATCGCAGAGGATTTGGAAATCGTCGACCGCCTGATGCTCGACCTTTGTCTGCCCATCATCAAGGCAAAACGACCGGTNTGGGACACGTTCCCCGGCGCNTGGTACACCATCGGCATCGACGCCGTTATGCCCAACGGTCGGACCCTCCANGTNGCGTCGTGTCACCACTACCGNGACCAATGGGCCAAGGCCTTTGACGTGAAGTACGAGGACCGAGATGCCAAGCAAGCATTCTGTCATCAAACCACGTACGGCATGTCCGAGCGTCTCTTGGGCGCCGTGGTTGGTATGCACGGCGATGAAAACGGTCTCATCATGCCGCCCAAAATCGCTCCGTTCCAAGTCGTTATTTGTCCGATGATTCGAAAGAATTTGGAGGTGGACACCGTCGCCGTGGCCCACGAGGTCGCCGATCAACTGCGTTCCCGTGGCCTGAGGGTCAAGGTTGACGACCGCGACCTTCACCCCGGTCAGAAGTACTACGACTGGGAGATCAAAGGGGTCCCTCTCCGACTGGACATCGGTCCGCGAGACATTGCCCAAGGCACCGCCTTTGCAGCACGTCGAACGGGAGGAAAGGAGCCCTTGCCGATGGACACCATCGTCGACGAATGCTACCGTGTCCTCGACGAAATCAGCGACGAACTACGCCAACGAGCCTCTCAACACATGAACAACGTCATTCAGCCGCTGCCGCCGTTCACGCACAGCAACGGTGAGTGGACCATGAACGGTGAGGTCAAGGAAGGCCACATCTACGAGTTGGCCTTTGACGGTTCGGACGCCCACGCCGAAGTGATCGAACGAACGGCCGGTCTCTCCTTCCTCGGGGACGCAACCGAACCTTACGGTTCTGAGCGGCCGTGCCACATGACCGGTGAGCCGACGACACGACGTGTGCTGCTTGCCAAGTCTTACTGAGCGTTGCTCGTGCCCAAGGCTGCCCCGCAGTTCATGCAGTGCTTGCCTTGACCGGGCGTAAGTTGTCCGCAGCTGTTGCACGGGACATAGGCGTGAAGCTCGAGCACTGCTTGGCGTTTGATCATCACCCAGGCAACCCAAGCGTAAGCAACGGTGAGGAGCAAGAACAGCCCCACAACGGCGCCTGTGCTCAGTTCGATGAACTGGACGCCGAGAGCGAACGCAAGGAACACGCATGCGGTGAAAACGTAAACCGGCCACTCAATTCGCATGGGGATGAACCTCTCTTCTTTGGGTGTTGATGGTGATGCTATGTTTATGGGTGCTCAATCATGGTTCGCACGACGCAGCTCGACAGTGGATGCTCAATACGTTGAATGTGGAGGCCGTGCGTGTTTCGTCGTGCCCGTGTAGAGGGCCCAATCCAGTGTGAATCATTCGGATTTGCGCACGTTGATGGCGTTTGGGCCCTTCGGACCTTCGCCGACTTCAAATTCAACGGAATCTCCGTCGCGAATTTCGCCGGTCACTTGTGACGTGTGAACAAAGAGGTCAGACCCGCCTTCTTGTTCAATGAAGCCGTATCCTTTTGTGTGGTTGAACCATTTTACTGTACCTGTTGGCATTGACGCCGCGTCTGATTTCACCTCTTTATACTACGCGACCGATTTTCGCACAAACACCACGACTTTGCGCGTCCTGATGCTGGCGGTGATGCATCTGAGAGAGGCACGATCATGACGCACATGCATCGATATGCTCGGGGCTCAACGTTGCAGCGTTCGTGAATTGCACCCCACGGTCTCGGGACACCGGTTATATGCTAGATTTCAGCATGCGTGAGTCATGAGCGAAATCGTTGAGTATTACATCAGCGCCTTTTCCCCTCAAAGTCTGTACGGGTTCTACCACATCGTGGCCATCTTCTCTCTGGTGGTTTTGGTTTGGATGTTCGGCCTCTCCTACCTCGTTTTCAAAGCAAACGCTGATTCACACGAGAATCGATTTATGTCCGTTTTGTTGTTTTGCGAAGGCATCAAAGCCTCGTTTTTGGCGATGGAAATTTTTCCTTACTCGTCCCCGTGGCAGGACTTGTGGGACGTTCTTTTTCCATTAAAAATGGAACCGTTTATTTTCGCACAAATCACGAGCATCTTCCTCTACCTCGCCTTCCCGGTGTACTATCGCGTGAATTTGCTTAAATTCCTGCACAACGACAAACTAAAACGAACCGTTTGGTTTGCTGCGCCAGCGCTTAGTCTTGCGGTTTGGACGGTCCTACGAACTCAACCTGGGTTCGCTTTTGAAAACGCCTCTTGGATCATATGCACCGAAGCGGGTGTTGAACCCACCATCCAAAACTGGTGGGGCACCATCACCGAACGAGTCCAAGAGCATCGTGATTCGATCGGCACATGCTCTCGACCGTTTGACAAAGCGGTGGTGGACGAGCCTGCTGGATTGTGGATCATCATCATGCTCGGTCCAATCTTTTCACTCATCGCCTTGTTTCTTCTGAGGGCATCAATGAAGCAAAGCCAGCGGGAGAACCAAAGTGAAACGACGTACGGTACACTGCCCTCCCGTTCACTCTATGTCGGATTTTTGGGCAAGGTGATCGGTCAAGTTTCGTTTTTCGTTATCGTTCTGGCGGTCATGCCCGCACTGAACGGCGGAGTGTTTTTCGAATTTGCCGACAGCATTCGCGTTCAATACGGAGCCGACCCAACAACTTCAGAGCGTATGCTCTACTTCATCTGGTGCTTCACCCTCGTAATAACACCCGCTGCGATTGGGTTTGAAGCCCTCATGTTTGTCCACGCAACGTTGAAGGACACCGTGTTTGGAATCGACTCGAATTTGCGGACGACGTTTACCAACACCTTGTTCACAGGACTTGGCGCCTTGTCCTTTGTGTTCGTCAGCGAGGCCATGGAGAACGTTGTCGGTTATGGGATGCTTGGTGGTGTGGCCATCGGGGCAGCCATCATCTTTGGGCGACGTCCAATTCTCGGGTTGATCGGAGCCGTTTCGAGCAGATTGATTCCCGAGGAATATTCTCCAGGCGAGTTGAAGTATCTTGAAGTCTATGCAGAGACGATTCAAGACATGATGCTGACCGAGCGTGAGCGGAATTTGCTCGCTACCCTTGCCACGGCCTACGACATCGACGAGGACCGTTTGGCGGTGATTGAGAAGAACTACCGAGAATCGCAGTCTTTGGGTCCGGCGGACGCCATCAAAATCGTCGGTTCTTCATGATTCTCTGCATCTCAACCTTCATGTGTTTGTGATGTCTCCCTGGGACCATGAAGTCCATTGGGGAAATAGAGGAAGATCTCGCAACCAAGGCCGAACCGGTGCTCGGGTTCAAACCGTCTTCATCGTTTAAGCGAGGTCCAATCGGCCTCCTCATCTACGCCGTGTGCGGCGTGATTGCGTACCTCTCGTTGAGAAGTGCTGGTGTGGTTTAGGCACACCCCAGAAAGTGGTCCTGTACGGCTGTGCAGCGCAATTCCACGTCGGAGAACTCTCGGGCTGGCTCAAGAACTCGAAGGGCAATTCGTAAGAAAAAACCCGATTTCCCAGAATAGGACTTTAAGCGGTGAGCAAAAGCCAAATTCGCAGCCCATGTACGCAGATTTCCGTTCTTTGGAGGCAATATCGGCCTTGGTAAACATCATCCTCGGAGGAATTACGCTCATTCTCGCATCGAGAACAAAGCGAAACGCATGGAATGAATTGTTTGCTGCTAAACTTCTCGGATGGTTCCTCATCTTTCGTGGTATCTCCATGTTTAGCGGTTATCTCCAGGGATACGAATTGTGGACTGGACCCAGCACCTACAGCCTGTATGAGCTTCCCTCGGACACCAATCTGTTTCGATTTTTCCAAATGCTGGAAAGCATCACCATGTGTGCCGAAGTAGCCATCATGTGCAGCATTCCTTTGTTCTTCCCGTATCCTTTTTTGCAAACGCAAAATGCGCAACGAATCGCTTCTATGTTTATCCTGATGTTCACCATTGTCATGTCCGGATTTTTTGTTTTCTTCCCTTACGAGACCTCCATGATCCGCTATGGTTTCATGGCTCTTCCCCTGGTGATTTGGGGATTTGTCTATGTTCGCTTCTCGTTGAAGGAATTAAAGTATGGAGACGAAGATGCACGAACCATTTCTTCTCCGAGTGGCCTGTTGATTTTAGCCATGGTTGGCTATTGGATGACAGACTGGCTTCTTTGGCTCACTGTGCCTGAAAAATGGTCAACACCCGTGTGGGTGAACAGCTTAGGGTCTGATTTGAACTTGAACTTCTTTTTCATTCGTCAATCCATTGTTTTGGGTGTTGGAACATGTTGTCTATTGGCCATGTTTGTCTTAGAAGGCATTCGTTCATCTCGCAAAGGAAACAGTGTTTTGACAGGTCTTACGTTTGGCTGGTTCATTGTCGGGATCATCAGTTTCATTGCAGACTACAGTATCTTCGACACGTTGGAAGACTGCATTTACGCCGTCTGCGATGGGCTTCCTGAAGAATGGCTCATTTACAACACCTTCACCAACACGCTTGCCGGATATCTCGTGCAGCCGATTGTGCTGATGTACGTTCTTCTCAATTATGATTTGGTCGACTCAGGAAGGGATGAAAATGGAACCTATGCGCGAGCGATGGTGATCGTCCTTGTCGTGATTGTATCATCAACGTTGATCGAGATGGTTCAATCCATCATCCCGATTGGAGAAATCATCACCTCTGCCGTGCTTGCGATAGGAATCGCAGCAGCCATCGGATGGGAGAAGGCAATCATGGAGAAATTCCTTGCTCAGAAAAATTCGTCAGCGGCATATCTGCAGACCATCAACGAACTAAACGACCTGGAATTTGACCCGCATTCAGAAAGGTCATTTGTTATTTCAATTTCCACCATCGTTGCTTTTGCTTTCATCTTGTCAATCTTGAATGCTGCACTGGGGTTGGGGTGAACGCATGGAAGAAGACGCAAAACCATTCAATCCGATCCTCACGTTCCTTGGTGATGAAGAGGCGAGGACAGCGTTTTCAGTCTTCGGAATCGCCCTGTTGTTGATCACGGCTAAGGTGTATTATTCCATTGGAATAAAAGATTCTGAAGTTCACGATGAGGTTCGATTTTTGGATGAGTGGTCCCTCACCTTTTCAGAGGAAACCATGACCTTATCGGAATCCGTTTTGCTCGCTGATGGAGATGAACTTGATGTTGAGTTCCTCATCGAGGGGACTTCGTTTTCTGAAGGTTATACCATCGGTTATCTCCAAGTGAAGATTTCCTATTCAGAAACCAATCAAGTCATTGGCGGGGATCCTTGTGATTCAGTGCAGGGGAGCCTCGTTCAGTCGACCTATCCCGCACAGTGGGCGGATGAAAACAACACGCTCAACGGTGGTTCTACCTCATGCGAGGACATCGACCTTTTCCTCCAGGCCTACCCCAATTATGACGGCCAAGAATACACCCGCATGGCGGACAATCAAGTCATTGCCCTTGACGAATGGGGCGTGGAAGATTACGGCGTTGGCTCGCTTGATGTCAAGGTTCAACTCGATGTTCAAAGTTCTCAGGTTCCAACGCAGGACAACGATAACGATGAAACCATCCAAATTGACGTTACGGTTGTGGCCTTCAAAGCGAGTGCAGAGAAGTTAACGTAAATCATTCCTTAACGACCTTTCAGTGTTCGTTCTAAATACAAGACGCATTTTCTTTCAGACCATGGCAGATGTAGGCGGACCGCTTGCTTACTACTGGCGAACCATCTCCAACGCTGAGTATTCAACGTCGTTCATCGGTTACTGGCACATTTTAGCGGCCTTCAGCATCG
>PBMS01000020.1 GCA_002722695.1 Methanobacteriota archaeon | reverse complement strand
CGGAACACCACGCTGTTTCCTGCCATGACGTGCATGCCTTTTGGGTGGTCCTCTTGACCGTCCTCCGCAGTAATGATTGAAGAAGTGTATGCCTCGGCCGGGACGCGAAGGTCCACTCTTGAACCCAAACGAATCATGCCGATGCGTTGGCCGCGTCGAACAGCGTCGCCGTCAAAAACATAAGGAAGGACGGTCCTTGCCAGCGCACCAGATATTTGCATGAGCTCGATTCGGTGTCCGTTCTCGAGCATGTGAACCGAACGTACGCGCTCGTTGTGTTCGCTTTCTTTGGTGTAAGCCGGGCGAAACGGTCCGCGTCGAAAGCCCTTTCCCGTGCGATGTTCAATTCGCTCAACAACACCGGCTGCGGGTGCCCTGTTCACGTGCACGTCAAGAGGGGACATGAACACGGCCAAACGCCACACGTCCGTGTCGTGTTCCTCCCCTTTTGGAACCGGCTCAAAGCGTTGCTCAGTGGCGAAGGAGAGGGGGTCGGAAAGGGGTTCAGGATACCAATCGCCCGTGACGGCATCGTGCTCGATTTGACCGCTGTCGAGTTCGGTTTGACTGGGACGGCGACTCACGGCACGCTCTCGGCGCAGGAACATGGCGTGTCCGTCGGCTGGCGAGACAAGAACGCCGGTGGTTCGGGGAACGGGGCGGTCGGGGTCGCGCCAAAAATAACCGAAAAAAACAGCGGTCATGAGGCACCCCATGCCAAACAGAGGAATCAGTCCAGCAACGGGATCGATGAGGGTGCCGATGATCAGGGCACTGATGCCCATCGTTGTCATCGTGATGACAGGGGCGTGCCCGCCAGGGGCCAACCCGGCCATTCAACCACCTACTCCGTGGCCCATGGGTCTTGAGCGTCGCCCCATTCTGCGGGGGCCTCGGCTTCTTCTGCTGGAGTCTCGGCTTCCTCCTCAGGCGCCTCTTCCTCGGCGGTTTCCTCAGCAGGTGCTTCTTCGGGTGTGGCTTCTTCAACCACCTCAACAGCGGCGGTGGCCTCTTCTGCTTGAGCCGTCTCGGCTTCGTCTTCGGCCATTTCCTCAGAGCGAGCTTGCACCATCTCCTCGACACGCTCGGTGAACACACGGGACATGTGCTGGGATTTACGTTCGGACTCCACGGCTCGCTCGATCATCTCGTAGCGTTCCTTGATGGCCTTGTTCAAGTCCTCAAAAATTTGCATGTGGTCCACGTACCAGTCGTCTCGTGCTTTCATCTCAGTGACGGCCAAACGCAAGTCGTTGTCCAGTTCCTCGGCGATGCCGAACACCTTGCCAAGCCGGTCCTTTTCTCGAGAGTACTTCTCTTCCATCTTCTCGAGTTCAGGCTCGAGATGTTCAACTCGCTTGGAATTCTTGGTGGCCTTCATCTCCAACTCTCGGACGCGGACGTCCTTTTCAGCGATGATGGATTCAAGAGACTCCTTCTCAATCTCACGATCGATGATTTCCTTTTCCAACACTTCAATTTCTGCTTTGGAATCAACGAGTTCCTTCTCTTGCGTCTCGTAGGCCGCAAACAACTTCTGTAGGCGGTCGGTTTCGGTCGCAAGCGCTTCTTCGAGTTGCTTGATTTGGACCTCAGGCGTGATGGTTCCTTCCGTCATGTCGTCACCCGGAGGTCAAGCCTCCGTCTAACCCGAGTCCACTCCTCCTAATCAAGCCGACGCATCAAAGAGCACTGTTTCCGCTGGCCTGAGCACCTTTGCGTTCAACGAAGTGCGTCGGTGGCGGCCACCAATTCGCGAGCAATGCTGACCTCGCCCATCGAGTGTCCAGCATCGGGCACCATCACGAGTTGGCTGTTGGGCATGGCCTGATGAAGTTCCCAAGCGCTTCGAGGAGGGCAGACGACATCGTAGCGTCCCTGAACGATCGTGGTCGGAATGTGCTGGATGAGGTTGACGTGGTTCAAGATGAAAGCCTCCTCAACGAAAATGGCGTTGATAAAATAGTGACATTCGATTCTGGCGAAGGCCACTGCAAAGTCCAAATCCTCGGCTTTGTCGAGGTACTCAGGGTCGGGAAACAGGCGACTTGTGGCCATTTCCCATCGAGTCCATTCCTTCGCCGCCGCTCGTCGAACCTCCACGTCTTCACTCGTCAGTCGTGCGTAATATGCCTGAATCAGATGGTCTCGCTCGTCTTCAGGTATGTGATTTCGGTACGGTTCAAACGCATCGGGAAAGATATGGCTCGCTCCGTCCTGATAGAACCAATGAAGTTCGGATGTTCGGCACATGAAGATGCCTCGTAGGACGAGGCTGCAGACGCGCTTGGGATGATGCTGTGCGTAAATCAGTGCAAGTGTGGAGCCCCACGAGCCGCCAAAGACGTGCCATTGTTCAACACCCAAATGCGTTCGGAGCGCTTCCAAGTCAGCGACGGAAGCGTGGGTGTTGTTGTCTCGAAGTTCCGCGTAAGGGGTCGACTTGCCACAGCCGCGCTGGTCAAACTGCACGATGTTGAACACGTTCGGATCAAAGTACTGGCGGTACGAGGGTTGGGCGCCACCTCCGGGTCCGCCGTGGATGACGACCACGGGTACACCATCCGGACGGCCGCTCTGTTCCCATGCAATCGTGTGAAGGTCAGAGACTTGAAGCATGCCCTCCGTGTGAGGTTCAACGGGGGGATAAAGCACGTCTGCCAGCGTCGTAATGGTGTCAAGCATGGTTGCACGAGTACGAACACCTGCATCTTCCTTTCGCCATGAACACCTTCATGAGACGCCGTGCGAGGTCAGCCAACATGGGACTTCGAAGCGCAACCGACCTCTTCAGCGAGTGGGCCGATTCAGGTCGAGACGTTGGGATGGAACAGGGCCACGCTGCGAGCGTTGAAGTCATGCTGAATCGCTTGCTTTCCGATCGCACCGACCCCTTCACAGCGATTGACATCGGCTGCGGCAACGGGTGGGTCGTGCGCCGGCTCAAGGCGCATCAATTGTGCCGAGAAGCCAGCGGCGTGGACGGCGCCCCGTCCATGATTGCCAAAGCCCGTTCCGCAGATCCCCAAGGGGATTACATCAAAGCCATGCTTCCCGATTGGAAACCGTTGAAGCCGGTGGATTTGATTCACAGCATGGAATGCCTCTACTACCTTGAACAACCGCTGATGTTTCTCCAAACCCTCCACGACGAATGGATGCGCCCGGGAGGGCGAGCGGTCATCGGACTGGACCATTACACAGAGAATCCAGCCAGTCATGATTGGGGGCCTTCCCTGAACGTCCACATGGCGCTGCTGTCGATCGAAGAATGGGTTGAGGGATTGAAGCAAGCTGGTTTTGTTGACGTAATGGCCGAACAGATCGGCTCAAAGGACGATTGGGCCGGTACGCTGATGCTCACGGCCCGTCGTCGAGAAGGCTGACGAACCCAAGAGGCTCATCCTCCGGGCCGCACCGACGTAAATCGCCTCGGTAAAACGGGCAATCGCCGCAGAGGGTGGACCCGGCGGGTTGTCGCTCGGGCTCGTTGGTGTCAGCGCTGAGATGGACGGTTGCACGCCAGTCAAGATGGGTTTTGAGGTCGTCTTTGGCCTCCTTAAACGCCGTTGTTGAAAGCTGAACAATGCGACCGTTGGCACCGAGAAGGAGCGCCGGAGGGAGAATCGTTCGCCGTTCAGCGGGAGGTTTACGCCCCTCGATCGCTTCCAGCGCCACCGAATAAAGCGCCAGTTGAAGGCGATGTTCGTGCAGAATCAGCGTCTCTTCATCGCTTTGAGGTACGGTTGAAAGTTCGGTTGGAGGGACGTGTTGCAGTGGGTGACCTTTGCTCGGCGTGCGTTCGTTGAATCTCGCCAAGCACCCACGTGTCTTGAGGTCAACCACCTGCAACGCTCCCTTCCCTTCGTCGTTAACGAGCGCCAACACCAGATCCGCTCGGCCGCTGAAATCCATGTTCACCCGTTCCACCGTTGCGCCGTTTCGAGAACGGAAGGGTGTCGGGAAACCGTCGCTTTCGGTTTGACGAACAATGCGTTCGCGATGGAAGAAGGGCAACTCGGTCCGAACGGCTTCCACGCTCCATCCGTTGAGGGTTTCACCTTGCACCCAACGCCCCAACAAACCGCTGTCAACAAGGCCTCCGAGGTGCATCAACCGATCGCGCCAAGCCGCTTCTCTTGAGCCGTTTTCCTGCTCCAATCCGAAACCAAATTCGTTCATGACGCGCCCCACGGTGATGGACGACGACAGTTCGTCGACACCTTCATGCATCCACGATGCGTTCAATCGAGGCGTATCATCGCTGAGCGAGCGAGGGTTCCGCAGGCCGATTTCAAGCACCCTGTGCATCATCAAACCAAACGTCGTCGGCTCGGGCCACCGACGAGGGGCGTCGGGCTCAACGCCGGTGTTCGGAAGATGGAAAGGTTCACTGGACCAGCCTTTGACGTGTTCAAGCCAGTATTTCCGAGGACAGGAAAAGGTTGCGTCGAGGTGGTGCGCAGTTCCCTTGATGTTCTCCTCCAGCTGAAGCGAGAGGGGTGCGGTCGGCGCCGTAGATTCCTGCGCCTCAAGGTGTCCCGCCATGGTCCGAGCACGCCGTTGAGGCGAGTGCGTTTCCACCGTCTCGAAGCATTTCGCGTGATGATAGATGCGCAGACCGCGGAGGCCGTCCTCGCCCAACGGAGCGTTGTTGAGCAACGCCGCAGGGTTGATTGGTGTCTGACTTCGTTGAGGGGTGAACTGCGGCAGCGTGGTTTGCTCCAATTCCTGTTCGGACACCCAAGGAGCACCCCCCCCTGCACACCATGTGGCTCTGCGCAGCCCTTCGATCAGCATGCGACCCATGGTTCGAGGATCGGGGGCAAAGCGAACAGCAAGGGTGCCCGCTTCTTCATCAAACGTGGAGGCGTTTCCTGGTGAACCGGTGAGGATGAGGCGATCTTTGACTCTCGTCAGCGCCACGTAGAACTTCCTTCTCAATTCCGCCTTGTCCTGTGCTTTGTTCATCTCGGCGGCAAAGGCCCAGAGGCCGTCCTGCGGGCGGTCTTTGGCTCGCCAAGGTTGAATGCGGCCCGCCAACACCTGAGGCGTAACCAAAATGTTGTCTTGAACCGACATGTTCGCGTCGGCCTTACCTGCAGAAAACAGCCCCGAAACCACCACCACCGGGGCCTGAAGACCTTTTGAGCCGTGTATGGTCATGATCTGAACAGCTGTTGCGTTTGGCTTGGTGATGGCTTGAGGCCCCTGACGCCCAAGCTCTCGAACATCAACCATACGGCGGTACATGGCTGCGGCGTCGTGGCCCGTTTCGTTGCCGATCGACTGAACGATGGCCAACCAAGCCTCAGCGAACTGTCGCTGAGCATCGTCAGGGTGGGCGACGAGAAGGTCTGAATCGTCCAACACCGCATCAAAGACGTCGTAAACAGCACCCCATGAGATCAACCGATGAATGCGCTGAAGCAATCGAGCCACGGGCTGAGAAGGCGCGTGGGCGATGAGATGTGGAAGCACCTCCACTCCTGACTCGAGGGTCGTTAGGGTCTGGTGGACTTGGCCCTCTGTCATCCCAACCACGGCGCTCCGGGCCAAGGTCACGGCAGCTTTTCGCATCGTGGGGCGGGCCATCAATCCCAGAATGGCCATCAGAGGTTGCACCACTGGCTGCATGAGCAGCAAACCTTGGCGATCCGCCATGACGGGGATGTCTCGTGCACGCAAGCGTTCGACCAAGTCGGGGAGATGCTTCCTGGAATTGATTAAGATCATGATGTCCTCGGCGCGTACCGACGGCCCTTCGTCAACAACCGTGACCCACTCGGAGGTTTCGCTGTTCCACACCCGCGTTGGAACCTGATGAATCAGAGAATGCAAACGGTCAGCAAGCAGTTCATGCTCGAGGTGGACCGCGGAGGCGTTTGGATCCTCAAAGGTGTTGACGGCGATGTCCAAATCGGAGGGCACCTCGCCGAGTTCCCCCGGAATGGGAAGGAGCCACTCCAAAACCCCGCTGTGTTCGGTCGCTCGTGCGGGACGCAAACGTTGCGCTTCAGCGTGCCAGTCTCCGGGAAGAGCGTGGTAGCGTGGGCTGAAGACCTCGTCAAAGAGGTCGTTCATGGTCTCCATCAAATCGTGACGCGTCCGATGATTCGACGTGAGGTCCACGTGGCCTTCGGAGCGTCGCGTGAGACGCAGCCCCGTGATGGCAGGAAGGTTTTCCTGATCCTCTTCAGCAAATGGGACAAAGGTGTGCGGAGCAGAAACCTCACCGTCGTGAAGGTTCGAGAACGAGCCCGTCTCTCCGCCCCCGCCGACCGGGCGTGGGTCTCGCCCGCACCCTGCTTGACGCAGATGGTCAAGACGCGATTCGTTCGCCTCGTCAAGATTGAAACTTCGAATGGAGGCCACAGCCCGACGCATCACCGAAACCTCAGCTTGTCGGAATCGATAGATGCTCTGCTTCATGTCCCCCACGATGCACACGGTCGGATCCCACGCCCCCAAAGGGCGAGCGGGGTCGTCGGGGTGATGACGGCGACGGCCCCACAGCCGAGCCAGAAGGCGATAATGGGACGGGTTGGTGTCCTGGTATTCGTCAATGATGAACGCCCGATATTGGCGTCGCAGTTCGCCCAAAATGGCGTAGCGCCGGTGAAGGTCTTCCTGAAGCGTCGGTCGGTCGTTGAGCAGGGTTAACGCCCGCGAGACATGAGCATCGTTCCACGGTTCATCCCCCAATCCGTCAAGAGCGTCGATCACATCGGGAGGATAGCGATGGCGGCAGATGTCGGGGCATCGAGCCAACAACAGGTCTGCAGCGAAGCGTTGCATGTCATCGAAATCGTGCATGTTGTCCAGCGACTTCCGACGGGCAAGAATCTGACTGCAGGCCGAGTGGACGACGTGAAGGTCGCTCAGGACCTGGGTTTGGAGGGAGGCCGAGACGTACGTGCCTCGCTCTCCCGGCTCTGAAGGAAGAGGGTCCTCGAGCGACTCAAGTCGAAGGGCGCTGTTCAGCGGCATACCGTCAAAGCCGTCCATCGGATTCAGCAAAAAGGCTGAACGAGCCAGCAACCGAATCAAGGTCCCGTCCGCTGAACCAAGATGAGCTCGGAGACCGGGGAGATGGTTGCTCGCTCGCTGGTACAGGGCGTCCTTCTCGTCCTTGCTTAAACCGCGAACCGGCGTTTTTGACAACAACCCTGACGGCCATCCATCCCCTCCAGGGAGCAAATCGCGCGGGAAGAACGTGCAGACCGGTTTCACCAAGACAGAGGCGGTTGCGATCGCAAGCATGGCTTTCCACACCCATGAGAGTTGCTCCCCGGTTTGCGTTGGGAGGGGTTGGGTTGTGAGGCGCACGAGATGATTGAATCGGGTCAACTGTGTGTCTGCTTCGGCCGGCACCACGCACTGAGCGTGATAGGGCAGAAACTCCTGAACCCAACCCGACAAACGTTGGTGAAGCACTGCAACGAAATCAGGAAGCACCGTTTCAACCGGTTCAGCGATGGTGTTGAGCAGAACATCGACGGGGGCTGGGCCGCGCCCGTTCCAAGGCAAGCCCATTTCCCCGGCACGCTGAATCATGGAGCGATGGGACTGCTCGACAAAGAGGGAACGATCAAGCAGGCCCCCCAGAACGATTTCCGCTTGGTCTTGTCCACCCAAACGAGCGACGAGGCGGTTTCGAGCGTCGAGGAAGGCTTGGTGATGATTAAGCACGCCCGCCTCGCGAGCGTCGTCAATGGAACGAATGCGCCAAACAGCGTTGAGGGTTTCTTGCACCATCAACGGTTTTCGTTCCTCCGTGACTTGTTGATTTGAGGGATAGAGCGCCACGAGGTCGATGTACGGCTGGACCAATTGATTGAGGAACGCATCGATGGTGGAGATGGGGGCTTCGTCAAGACCCGAGAGCAACATTTCAACATCGCCCTCGTTGCGAAGTCTCGGGTCAAACACGCCGTTCTGGTCGTCGGGGCCGGGTGGAAGAGCCCGAGCCTGAGACAAACGATGCCGAATTCGAGCTTTCAATTCAGCGGCTGACTTTCGGGTGAACGTGATGGCAACCACTTCGGAGGGCAACAACCCCTGCCACTGCACAAGATCGGTTCGCTCTCGCTTCGGTGCCCTCAAAGCCCCGTGACCCGAAAGGGGTGTGCGTGGACCCGGCGGGGTGAGATGCGTCGCACGCTGCTCGGCGGCAAACAGGTGCTGAACGTACCGCTCAGCCATGACGGTTGTCTTCCCGGTACCGGCACCCGCATCGAGGGCAATGTGACGGTCGATGTCGAGCCCTAAACGCTGGCTGTTGTTGAATTCAACCATCAAAAATCACCCCCTGAATAATCGGAAACAGCGCACGAATGAGCAATCGAACAGTAGCTGCAGTGCTTACCAGGTGTGGGGTTTACATGACCAGAGCGTGCGGTTTCAACCGCCCGCTGAGCAACGGAAAGGCGCTCGGCCATCCATCGACGAAACGGCGAGGTCGGAGCGCCGGTTTGTGTTTCTGCAGGAAATTGTTGAGCAAACACCTGGGTGATCTCCCCGATTTCAAGTTGCTCCGCTAAGACACCAAGGTCGCCGTCGAGTTCGACGTAGTGCGTGGTGTGTTCGCCAACCTCTGTGGCTCCAACACCGACGACTCGATCGTTTGGATGCAAGAGTTCCCAAGCTCGAGCGTACAGGGCCAACTGCAGGTCTTCAAACAGACATCGCATGTGACGAAGCCCAGCTGTGTCGCTGGTTGGCCCCGGCACGGTCTTCAGGTCACGAATCACCACCAAACGCTTGGCTGGACGTCGCTCACCGTGCAGAGGGTAGGGTTCTGTGTGGTCTGCGTCGGAGAGAACACCGCGTTCTTCAAGCAGCGACCGATACTCATCGGGCATCGCAACAACGTCCACTCGGTCAGCGTAGCCAAACAGGTTGAGTCCTCCCGTGGGGTCATCGGGCATCGTGTCGAGTTGAACGGAGCGATCATCTTTGGTCGCTGGCGACCACTCAAGGGCAATCGGTGCTGCGTGATGGAGCGCAAGATCCGCTTCCAACAATCGGGCAAGTCGGCCCAGAGGAGGAAGTTCTTGCGCGCCCTCCTGATGCTCCAACCACATCTCGGGTGTGGCGTTGATGAGGTCTCGTGTTCGGTGCACGGAAACGGCGTTGTGCCGCCCGAGCCAGTGGACGTCTCGTTGGAGGAAATCGAGAACTGCGTCCCATCCCGCTCGGCCGTGGCCCATGGGTCCAAGGTGGAGAGGGAGGGGGTCGGCCATGGTTTCGTTTCCCATCGGCACACCGTGGCCTTCGAGGATGGCTGCCTCGACCTGGTGAATCAGTTGACCACGAACAAGAACGTCAACGTCTTCGGTGCCAACCCCTTCGTCATCGTCGGCGTTGAGCGTCTGTTTTATCCACGCTTGACGAGGGCACTTCAGCCAAGCCTCAAGGCGACTTGCTGACCAGATTGGTCGCTCGACGGCCGCATCCAGTGCGCCAAATCGATGGTTCAGCGGAAGGCCAGCGGTGGAATAGGGTGGGAGCGGGCGTGGGTCAACACTGAGCGACATGGATTTCTCTTCGCGATGGCCGAGATGAGGGAAGGCGGACGCCGCCGTACCCGATACCCTCAATGCAGCACGCGTCGGGCGCAATGTCACGGCATCGACGCTGACCAGATTGGCTCGGTTCGCCCATGAAAATGTCTCATGGTTACCCGTCCATTTGGCCAGCGGCTGGCGGCGACGACGGTCGGATTGAACCTCACCTTCAAACGCATTCATGACCGCAGGGGGATGATTCAGCGATTCGCTGTTCGGATGATGTATCCTCAAATCAAACCCCAACTGTTGCCGACGGTCGCGCCCGCTGAACCCGTGACGCACGACCCGTTCACCCTGCTCGGTGACTGCAGTGGCGTACATCCGGGGGGTTAACCAGCTTCCATGACCTTCCTCGCGAGCAACCCATGCAAACCGTCGAGACGATCCGTCCCCTTCGTACTGTTCGGGAGGAAGGAACGCAGGCGGCGCTCGCATGTTGTCCCAAACCCCCGATCGTTGAACGTCGGTCAACCACTCTGCAAGAGGCGCACTCGGGCCGCCGCTTTCCTCGGGCGACGAGTCGAACACGACCACGTGTTTACCTGCGTTCAGGAGGTGGCGAAGGTGATGACGACCTCGACGGACCAACAGATCGGTTTGAAACAAGCCAAGTTCGAGTTGGGCCTGTGCGTCCAACCATGGAACCGTGGGGGATCGCATGGACCAAGCGTCGACGTCAAGGCCGACGAGGAGCACCAACTCGGCCGTGCAGCCGAGGGCATCGTCGGGGGTGACCACTTGAATCCGGTGGGTTCTCGACGATTGATGAGAAACATCGGTGGTGGATCCAATGTGCTCGAGGACGTCAATGAACGCAGGTCCTCCGTTTGGGAATGGAAGCGCCAGTGAGAGGAGATGCTTCTTGATGTCGTTCAACGCCTCAATCAGCCGCTGGAGCGCTCCCACGCCCATGTCAAAAGGCGCCCGACGTTGGTCAAGTTGGGCCATGTTCACGGTGCTCAGCAACCACGAAAGCCACGCCATGCCGGAAGATGGCGCCTCGGGCCTCGGCAACGGTTCCCCCGAAGTGCAACCGATGATCGATTTACGGAGAAGGTGCCGGTCTTCGGGCGGAAGGAGCGGCGCCCAAGTGTGAAGCATGCAGGCAAGCCACCACTGCGTCTCCTCAAGCGCTTGCGCTCGTTGGGCTGGTCGTCGCTCTGCAAACGAAGGTTTGGCGCCTGAGAGTACACCGAGCCAGCGCGACATCGCCCCCGGGCCTCCAAGAACATGGAACTGGCGCGCAATGTCGTCCAGCACCTTGGCATCCGGCCGGGGCCGCCATTCGGTTTTCGTGGGGTGGAACAGCGAGGGAAAGGGGTCGTCGTTGAACGGGACCGTGGATGAGAAAAACACACCTCGGAGTGAAGGCAGCGACCACGCACTCATGCCTTGAGCGAGACGAGCCGCCCGAAGGACGGCTTGATGCGTTGGCTGTTGATTCAGGCTTGATGAACCTGGACTCCACGACATGCCGATGGAGGCCAGTGCGGTTGACCATGTGTTTGAACGCTCTCGCACCCCCGCATCAACGACCAGAATTCGCCCGTCGTGCTCGGCCCGATACGACTGTATCAGGGAGAGAGCGGCTGGAATGGAATGGGTTCGCTCGTCCAGCGTGAGTCGCGTAAAGGTGGTGTTTCTCTGGAGGCCTACGTCTGTTTGCCATCCGTCCTCGGTCGGGACCCAAGGGGTGTGCGCTGGCAGCCAGTGCGGCAAAGTGTCGTCTGTGCACGGTGGTTGGTCAACCAGATACGCTCCATGATGGCCCAGACGGAACGAGCCCGGATTCAAAAGTTGGTGGACGGGTGTGAGCGAAGCCACAGCCATCAGCACATCTTGTTCGATTTCGGTGAAGTCTGGAGCACCGCTGAGGACGACGACACCCTCGATCTCACTGAGATGAAATGGAGTCTCAGGCGTGGACCGTAACGCTTCGAGAACGTGCAAGTTCACCAGCGCTGGGAGTGTCCCCCCTGCGGCTTTTTCGACCTCCAAGCAAAGCTGGTGATACACCGAAGCACCCGGGTCACCTTCCCACACAAAAGGCCGGCGCAATTGGAGCAATTCAGCGTGAAGGCGCTGCAGGCGACGGGTTTTCGTGAGGGTCCATTCACCGACGCCCGGAGTGAAAAGAAACGGTAATTCAGCGTTGTTTGCAGCGCTTCTGCAACGAGCATGGAGGGCCATGAAGGTGCTAGCCTCATCGTCAAGGAGGACCGGCAAACGAAGATCGACGTGAAGAAGGCGTACCAACCGATTGAGCGTCATGTGGTATTGTGGAGCCACGGCAACACCTGCCTCGTGAAGGCGCTCGAGCATGTGCTGACGATGAAGTTCTGTCGGGTGAACCACCATCACAGGAGCGTGGTCAAGCGGATTGGAAAGGGCCTCAAACAACCACAAGGGGCACCCTTCCCCCGCTGGAACATACTCCGAGGTTACCCACGTTGTTCGCTCCATGAAACCAGCCCGACGGGAAGAACACCACCGAGGCTATTTCAAGATACGCTGATGGTTTTATCATTGGGATGGTATATGGGCAAATCCTGGTGGGGTTGCACCTCAAATCACTGAGTCCTCGGCGCCCCACGCGAGTCGTTGTTGGCGGGTCTATTGACGATGATTATATATACCCGTTAAGACAATAAGAATATGTCAAGTTGAACGAGGGCCGGTGGAACATGCATTTCCGCTCGGCAGAGCCGAACATGAAGGAACGATGAAAAAAATCAATCCATTATAAGGAGTCGGGAAACAAAGACACTGGAGTTGTACGAATGAAGACAAATTGCGATGATTGTGGAGGAAACTTGTTGATTGACCTGGCCCGGGCTGAGGGTGTGTGCGAAGTCTGTTCGCTCGTGCACGAACTTCGTTCGGACGACGCTGACACGAACAGCGCCACGTCCCTTGGCGACGGTCGACACAACGAAACGGTGAACGAGGGAGCGGCTCGCGCCGGTGCTCGCCTCGGTGGTCGGATGGACCCCTTTGGAGGCCGTACGGACGGGGCAGGAAACCGACTGACGCCACAACAGCGCCGGTTCGCCCGAAGACTCGGTCAATTGGACCGAAGCTCACAGCGCGACACCGACCCCATGTACACTCAACTGATGGCCACGATTCGCGAAATGTTCGGCGCCAACATGGCCCGGGCCGTGGAGCCACTGGCACGAGCGACGGCTCGCAAACTCACGCCGGCCCAAGAAGCGACACGCAAAACCCTCACCCCCAGCGAACAGCGACGATTGAAGTGCCCCAAAACCTCCATCTGCCGAGCTGGAGGACAAGAAAACCCTGAGCTCCGAGGTCGCACCGACCAGGAGAACCTGCGCATCATGGCGCTCGCCATCGTTTCCATCGCCGCCAAACTGTTCCGAACCGTCAGCATCAACGAGATACAACTCATGCGTCGCTACGGCATCACTCAACGCCAGCTCGTGAACGCCCGCAAAACCATCACCAAACACTACCAACTTCGCGTGGCCCTTGGCTGGGCCGCCCCCCCAAGCCGACTGAACGCAGCCGCTGCTCGACAGGATGAGTTTGAAAAAGTGAACAACAACATTGTCGACGCCCTGACCGGTCGAATGGACGAGAGCGACCTCACCGAAGCCTTGGAGGCGTTCTCCAAAGCCATGACCGGACTGGATGAACCAAACGTTGACGCATCCACCGCCAATGTGGCGATCTCAATGGTCGCCGGTTGCGTCATGTACAACGTTCTCCAGCGCATGGGACTCGGCCAAGGCAACTTGAGCGCCTTGGCCACGGCCGTCGGACGTTCTGGAGCGGGCATCAAGAGTCGCCTTGAGGAACTCAAGAGTCGTTACGAATCAGGGGGCTTTCCCGAAGGTTCCGTCCTCTTCGTCAGGGACGCCGAAGAGGCTGTTGAAGGCGTCGAGGACACCGACGAAGAAGTCGGTGGCGAATGAACCAGCAGAAGTGGGTTTCATATCCCTGCGGCGGCTCCCATAATCCATGCCTTTGCGCCGATTGCCCGTGCTCCTCGTGTTTGCTTTGATGATGTGCAGCGGCTCAGCAAGCGCACTTCCGGCGGTCGAGGTTGACAACGGGATGATCTTCGGCGGTCAATCAGCCAGCGCCAACAACGCCACCACAGCGACCAACAACCTCAGTGATTTGGCCGCCGTGGTTGAGGTCTACACGGCCACGTGGTGCGACAATTGCGTCCACGTTGAACACGCCCTCGAAGAGGTTCATGATGGCGGCCACCTCACGGCCTATCACATCCACTCAACTCTGAGCGATCCGTTTGGAGACGAGGCGTTGGAACAGCGGTTCAGAGATCGGTACGTGCATTTGACAGACTACTCTCACTCGCCGCCCGGTGTCGTGTTCAACGGTACGGTGAAGAAAGCAGGGAGCGTCCCTGACGTTGACGTTCACGACAACGATCACGACAATCTGGTGGAGGAATTTACCGGCTTCGCACAGCGTGACCTGGCTCTCGGTGCAGGCACCACCGTGTTCTCGTGGACGCCCATGTCCGAGACCTCCGGCACCGTTGGCTGGGTGCTCGACATCGACGAGCGTTTCTTGGAAAACATGACCCTCAACGTTGCAGCGTGGGTGGTCGAATCCACAGCGGATTACGAAGAAGGCACCAACGGCCAAGGAACCTACCCGCACATCGTTCGGGCCATGGTCAGTTTGGGGAATCAAACGGAGGGAACCGCAACGTTGGCGCTACCGGCACCGTACGACGGTGACGACCTAGAAATTCATCTGGTGTACGAAATTGTGCCCGTCGTTCAAGAAACGCCGGAGGACAACGGAAATGAAGAAGAGCCCGAGGAAAACAACACCCCGTCCCTCTCCTTTGCGTCAACAGCAATGACCGCTGGCCTAGCGTTGGCGTTCACCCGAACAGGTCGCCGATCCCACTGAAGGGGGGATCACCGACCGCTGCAGCATCTGCGGAACGGGCCGCATCCCGGTGGTCAAGGTGAAGTTGCCAGCGGAAGTGGGGGACACCCTGAGGCGGTGCAGCAACATCGACGTAATTCCACCAACGAGGAGGAGCCCCCCGCACCCGTTGACGATCTTGCACGTCCTGAAGCAGTTCAGTGAGTCGCAAGCGAGCGTTTGGCCGAGGGTGATCTCGACGAACATAAACCAAGTTTGGCTCGGTTGGCTCATCGCTCACGTACCCGAGGAGCTTCGCAATACGCATCAGGAAATTACGTTCAAGTGAATTCCGAACGGTGGCTTGCAGTCCCACGTGTTCAAACGCCAGTGAATGACCATCCTCTACGGGCAATTGGAAGGTGGAGCCCAACGGTTGGTTGACCAGCGCCTCCCACACGCGTGCGAACACCTCGCACCAACGGCGCTCGCCGTCTCGAACATCGCCTTCTTCGTGAACATCGTCAAATCGACGATGCGGCATCAGGTGGTGGTATCGGTGGTGGAGGAAATCTTGACGCCCCCTCGCGAGAAATCCACCCTGACGACCGTCTCGGAAGCGATGACCATCGTACGTTTGGACGGTTGAGCGCCACGCCTCCACAACTTCTGGGTAGGGGAAACGACCCTCGCGGTCAAAAACATCGTGGAATCGTGCGTTCCAACGCTCAGAGGTTCTGGAGCGAGTACGCCCGCCGTATCGGTTTCGAAGGAGAAGCTCGTGCAGCCCATGTCCGGCTCGCTGCTCCTGCCTCCGCTGTCGGGGAGGCTGCAACCAACGGCAGTGTTCCATGAAATAGCGGTCGTTTGACCGGGGTTCAATCGAATCGAGGTCGAGGGCGTTGATCCATGCGGGGGGAATGTTCAATCGAGAAAATCCAAACGGAGCCTGGTGAAGCAGGAGTTCCTCAAGGCTGTCGATTTCACGAGCTGCAACAACGTCGTTCACCATGGAAAGCAACACACCTCCCATGGTGTCTCCAAGTGGGACGGTTTTGCTGAACTGACCGCTGTGGATGCAAATGGAATGCATTTGATTTGGGTGAACGTCAGTGATGTGCTGGATGGTGTACGGAGCACCGTGCTGGCCGTGTTGCACGGAGATTTCGTACAGATGACCGAGGCGTCCGAAAACGAGGGCTCGTGCGCTCTCAAGATGCACCTTTGCGTCCAACCCGTTCATGATTTCGTGGCAAAAACGCATCGACTTCATGAGCGGCTCGGAAGGTTGAGACGGTTGGCTGTACGGGACCGACCAGTTGTGTTGCAAACCGAGAAGGAGTTTCCCCGCCTCTGAGTTCAACGGAGACAACGTCAACGAACACAGCAACGCCCAAGCCGAGGGTTCGGTCGGTACGTGAATCAGACGAAGTGGACCAGATTGCGTTCGGACACGAAAACGGAGGCGTTTTTTCCCGAGGTCAAGCGCCCACTTTTGCGTTTCCTGTCGTTGGTTTTCTGGCTGCAAATCTTGCCACGCTCGCATCCACGGCGTGTTGTAGGTGTGAAACAAGCCGGGCGGATGATTCGACAGAGCGTTTTGAAACAGGCCTTCGATGTTGGCTGTTCGCCGCTCAAACATGCACGTTCGAATGTCGTGCGACCAGGCCATCATCGGCACGTATTCTGAGGAATCCATCTTCATCGTGCGGTCGACCTTGAGACGATTGGAAAGCCACGTTAGCATGCTCGCCAACGGCCGATACATCGGGCGAAGATCGCGTTGACGACCCATGCGAAGGCGTTGCATCAGCGGGTCGGCTTGACCGAGGTCAGGGTTGACCGAGACCACGCTGACCAGCAGCGCAGGAATGTTCCACCCCCGACGCTTTTCTGGCTCGCCCAAGAGAGCAACCACCACGGAAAGACTCAATCCGGGAAGGGGAACACCGTTGAGGTTCCAAGCAGAATCGAGATAGCGCAGGATGGACCCGTCGTGAAAAACGATGCCTCCTCTGAGCATCTTCTCCTGGTGATGGGTTAATTGGTCTCCACGACCTACGGCAGCCACCAGCGTCTCAAACGCCGACCATGAGTCGGGGGGCCGTACAATCGGATCAATGGCGACGGGTAGGCGGGCCCATTGGACGTCATCGATGTCCCGCGTGGTCTGCTGCAGCATCTGCCATTTTCGTTTTGATGAACCGGTCGACCCTCCGAACAAGGCCATTGCACGTTCGTGATCGTCGGGCTTGAGGGTCACGTTCCAACCCTTCTGCGGTTGGAAATCAACGATGGATTGACACCAATCGCAGACATGATGTGTTTCGTCGGACGCAGGGTTGTGGACGCATTTGATTTCGCGTACGTTCGAGGTCATGGATGCCTTGTCGTCCAACCCTTTTTCAAGACTCAGCCAAAGAGGCGCTTTGAGACTTCTGTGAATCGCTTCACGTCTTCGTCGGTGATGTGGAGATGGACCACCACTCGGAGTCGGTGGGAGCTGAGGTCGAACATGTCAATGCCGTTTTCAGCGTATTTGGCAACGACATCGGCGGCAGGCTCGATGGTTTCAGCGTAAATCATGTTGGTTTGCACGGTGGCCATGTCAACGGTGAACATGGGCAGTTCGTTCATCATCTCGGCAATGCGCTTTGCGCGCCGGTGGTCGTCCTCCAATCGGTCAACGTGGTGATCAAGTGCATACAGGCACGCCGCAGCCAGAACCCCTGCTTGCCGCCAGCCTCCGCCAAACATCTTTCGCCACCGATGCGCTTTAGCGATGAACGATGCTGAACCGACCAGGACCGACCCCACCGGTGCTCCAAGGCCTTTCGAGAAGCAGATGGACACGGAATCGTAGTGCCGACACATGCGCGCAACGTCCACGCCTGTGGCCAGAGCGGCGTTGAAGATGCGAGCTCCGTCGACGTGGGTGCCGCAACCAAGCGACTTCGCAACGACGGCGATGGCGTCGAGGGTGTCTTGCTCGTAGCACGACCCACCACCGAGGTTGGAGGTGTTCTCAACGCACACCAGTGAACCGTTTGGATAGTGGCTTCCCGAGCCTTCGGCTTTTCGCACGGCGTTTTGAACCTGTTCGGGCGTCATCAGTCCCGATTTGCCCTCGACCAGCGCCACGGATGCTCCGCACAAGGCAGCGTAGCCGCCGCCTTCGTATCGGTAGATGTGAGCGGTTTTGTCGCACACGATCTCGTCGCCGGGAACGGTGTGCGTTCGGAGCGCGATGGCGTTTGACATGGTTCCTGAGGCAACGAACAACGCTGCTTCTTTCCCAAACATCTCGGCCACCCGGTCCTGCAGCTCAATCACCGTGGGATCGTCGCCGAGGACATCGTCGCCAACCGGGGCGTGATGCATGATGTCGCGCATCGCTGTCGTGGGCTGGGTGACGGTGTCGGAGCGGAAGTCAATCCTGGAGGAAGGGTGTTCTCGCATGATTTCCCGTTCACGCCCTCCTTCATCAATGCGGTGATTACAACAATTTCAGATGACCGGTCAGTTCGTCCAGCGTTGATTCCTCGGCCGGTCCAAGCGAAAGGACCGTCGGCGAACCGCTGGGGATTTGCGTGTGGCCTGCGTCGCGGACGAGATGGTGAGCAACGCCGCGCTTTGAAGCCAAGGCCATCAGTTCCTTGAACACCGTCTCATCCTGAACCTTGACGCAGATTTTCTTCTGTCCTGAAGCCAACCATGCCTCCACCTCGGAGGGGTGAGTCACACCAGCGTTGAGGAAGGCTTGAACCGAGGCGTGGCCCACTTGAGCAGCAATTTTCCCTTTTCCCATCTTCAAAGATTGATTCACGGCGCAGACGAGTTTCATCGGTTGGGTGACGAGACGATTTGAGGGGCGAGGAGCCGTTAAGCGGTGCAGAAACGAACGGAACCCCACGTCATCGCCTCACAAGGACTCCAAGTGTCGAAGAAGCGTGTCCATGGTCCGCCGAGGCCCGAGTATGCCCACCACGGTCTGCGTGCCGGCAGGAACTTCGGTTCGGCCAGCGTCGGTGACGATGGATGAATAACAGCCCGACGGAACGCTCGCATGAAGTTCGTTCATTCCATCGAGGTCCTGCACGGCCAAGACGATCTTTCTGGCACCACCGGCTCGCCAGCGCTCCAGCAAGCGGGAGCGTCGAGCTGCTCGGACCACATCAACGGCAGCGTGTGCGCACTGGGCAGCGGTTTTGCCGGTGGACAACTCCAGGTCTCGACGAACGACGAGCGCCATTGTCGGCGCATCATGCATCGATGCCATGCAGGTCACCCGTTGCCAAGAGTTCCGTTTCTGATGACGCCAATCCACCGAGGAAGGCGTGAAGCAAGGGGCCGACCCACAGCGCGAAGGCCACGTTTCCAAGAGCGTGAACAACATCAAACGGAACACCTTGACTCAGCAGGACGAGGAATTGTGCGGCGGTAAGACCGGGCACAATGAGGGACAGCGTGGCGATGAAACCGAAGAGCGGGGCCGCTGCTGCGGCAAAGAAACAAAGGCGTGGAAGGTTGAGCTTGCCGTTATCAATCAGTCTAGCCCGAGCGCCGACCACAGCGACGCTGGCCCAACCCAACGCCTGAAACAACGTCCACCAGCCGTGGCTGATGAGAAGGTTGGACAGCAACGTGACGAGAATGGCAAAGGACGCCCCCCTGCGAACGCCCAAATGAGCTCCAACAAGCAAGGCCGCCACGGTGACCGGTTGAACGTTGGGCAGGGGCTGCATGAGAACTCGGACGGCCGCCACCGACACCACCAAGGTGGCCAGCGCAGCCACCGTCATGCGGTTGGTTCGTGGGGCGGCCACCATGAAGGAAAATGCCGCAACGACCAGGGCGATGTCCACGAGCATCGCGGCCAGCGGGGTCAGCACCGGGCCGTGCACACCCAAGGCTTGGAACATGAACCACCCGAGAGGGCGGCCAGCCTTGAGGGTTGCCACCCCTAGGCCAGACGCCACCGCAGCACGACGGTTGAATCCACGGCAGCCTCGTCAACCGCAAACANCCCCCGTTCCCCGTTGAGGAANTACTCCCACCCNGAGGCCGACGTGCCGTTGATGGCCGNGATGTACACGCCCANGCCGGNCAGTTCTGTGGTCAACGTCAACCCGGCTTCATCGGCTGCGNCTTGCGTGAGTTCCCAAACGTCTGGATGATCTTCTAAACCGCCAACAAGCACCGTCTCCTCCTNAAATTCNAACACNNNCACNTGGGTGCCANNCCACTCGCTGGGCCAGTCGTCGTCCCAGTCCTCCTGAATGGGGGCGGANGGCTCGTCCACNACCGCCCTGTTCCACGCAGTGGATAGGTCAGGGAGCATCATCAAGCCGAGCACCACTGCGCACANCGACACCATGCGCCACGCATCGTTGATGCGCCCNCGGTGCGAAACCCAAGCGACGCCCGCAAAGAAAAGCCCCAAGCCAAAGGCTCCGAGGATTGCTGGGCCCTGACTTGAAACGGATGCTGATGGTTCGCCGTTATCCTCCCGCTCCACAGGAACATCCACGTCGTCTGCCGAACTGTTTTCTGGAGGGAGGGGCGTTGACTCAGACGTGCTCTCGTAGGCCATCAGCACACCGCCGTCGTTCCCGAGGAACATGCGGAGGCCTGCGTAAGCGGGCGCAGCGGTGGCGTAATCGTCGTACGGCGTTGAGAAGGAGGCGTTGGAACGAACGCTGCCGTTGATGTTGACCTCAACTCGCAGCCAACCGTCGTCAGGGTTGTTCAGTGGGGCGAACACCACCGATTCGGAGGCTTGAGACATTTCTCCGTTGATCTTCCCTGGAATCGTTTCAACAACCTCGCATGCCGACCCGCACATTACCGTGGTCAACCCTGAGTTGGTTCCCAAGACGACGAGGTCACCCATCAGGAGCGGAACAGCGGGTGAGCCCCCGAGGACAGCCACCTCCGTCAGCTCGGCGAGAAGAACATCGTATTCGAATAGGGTGCTGGTGGTTGAATGCTGGACATGCAAGAGAAGTCGATCGTCAATCACCACAGGAGGGTGGCGCAGTTTCCCTGTGAGGTTGACACTTCGCTCCACGGTGCCGTTTTCTGCCACGTTCCAGAGTGTTCCAGTCTCACTGCCGACCCAGTAGCCGGTCTCGTGTTTCGCAACGCCGTTTCGCCAACCGAGGCTGGTCTCAACAAGAAAATCGACGGAACCGTCGGCCAAACAAAGTCGCATCATGCCCGCTCGAGTTGGAACAACCACTCGATCGTCGTCCAGTAACGGCGCACCCGTTATACCCCATCCACGGACCTCGGAAGCGACCGACCAGTGGACGGTCCCGTTTCCCGTGTGCAAGGCGGTGAATTCACCGTTGGCCCATCCCACGAGGAGGAGGTCGGGCCACGACCCGCACGGCCCCGTTCCGGCCTTTGCCAAACGCAATGGACTCATGTCGTGCTGAACGGTGGTGCTGCTGTGGTTCCAAATCGGTTCGCCGTCCAATGAAAATGCACGGACCTGCGGACGGTCCTCGCCGGACCATGATTTTGAGGTTCGGACGTACAGTTGGTCCTCGTCGACGAGCGGAGAGGTGGTGATGAGCCCCGGGCCAACATCGTGTTCCCAAACAAGCGTTGAGGGTTCAGCCGCCGTGGAGGGAACGTGCATGGCTACGAGCAGGCAAAGCGCAAGAATCGCTCCTCCTCTCATGGTGTGTTCACTCCAAAACAGACTGAATGGCTGCCCGTAGGAGAGCGCTGACTTCCTTTCCGTCCGCCCCTCCGGCGGCCTGCATAACCACGCCCATCAACGGACCCATGGCCCCCATGCCGCGCTCTTGAACAAAGGAAAGTCGTTCAGCAACGATGGCGTTGATGACCTCCTCCAATCCGCCGATGTCTGCGGGTGCAAGGTCGTGTTCGATGCAGTAAGCGCTCAACTCCTCCTTGGACACTGCCCGACCGACGTGGGCCTGCACGACGGTGTCGACGTGATCGCGGGCCAGCGCACCGTCTTCACGCAAGGAAAGAACGTTGGCCAAGGTACGAGGAGAGGATGCATCGTGGTTCAGCAACAACGCCGCCCATGCTTTGCCGGGAAGGTCACCGGCGTGCTCGCAAAACACATCGTCAAGCTCACGAGCCAACAACTGCTCCGACTGGTCGATGGAGGTGTCGTACTCCGCCAGACGTTCGGCTCGTTGCTGGTCCGACATCGGGAGGTGTTCAGAAATTTCAGCCCAGCGTTCCCCTAAAAGCGGCTGAGGAGGAACATCGGTTTCCGGGTACATTCTTGAACGACCCGGTAGAGGTCGCATGGGCGATGTTGTCCCGTCCTCCGGTGCTCCTTTTTTCACCACGACGTTCCGAACTTCTTGAGGAATCCGGTGCCACGCCATCCGCGCACGGATGAGCGCAGCCTCGAGCGCAAGTTGGGCTTGCCATTCGGGTGCACAACACAACACGAATCCGTCGTTCTTCTCCAGAGCAAGACGTTCTCGAAGGGCCTCAAGTTCCTCGGATGTCACTCCGTAAGCGGGAAGCTCGTCGGCGTGGAAGATCCCTTTTACACCGGCCAATTTGGCTGCGCCTGCGAGTTCTCTGCCGAGCCGAGGAAGTTGCGCTCCGTCCTCATCCAGCGTCTTTGTGCCGAATCGGCCAAGCAAGCCCTTGAGAGGGAGCGCCAAAACAACCGCTCCGTTGGCAAGACCGCCCGAGATCATGCCCGATTCGGTGTTCGAAAAGACGCCAGAGACGTCGTGAAGGTCAAGCGGGAGGTGGTTTGCAACGGCCTTGGCAACCCTCTGTTCCACGTCGTCGTCGTCGTGGTCTCGATGAGGCGGCAGGGGTGGGAGGTTGAGGGACGATCGCAACTCGTTTGCAAGACGATAAAAATGGAGCTGGCGAGCCATTTCAAGACGGATGATTTGAGGAATCCACGCAAGGTCTTGACACCCTTTGATCTCCACTCGGTCCCCAGAAGCAATCGAGACGTTGAGATCTTGACGAATGCTTCCGAGACCACGCCGGACTCGACGCGTGCGGCGAAGCACGCGCCCGAGGGCGATGGCCGTGGTCTTGGCGTGATCGGGGGAGCGAACGTCGGGCGAGGTGGCGATCTCAATGAGAGGTAAGCCAAGTCGGTCAAGATTGTACATGACCTGTTGGCCGTGAGGGAGGTCGACGGTGTCCAATTTTCGTGCACTGTCTTCTTCGAGACAGACCACATCAATACCAACGGGCCCCTCTTCTGTGGACAAAACACCGTTGGTGGCGATGAGCGACGTGCGTTGAAAGCCACTCGTGTTGGACCCGTCAACCACGGTTTTTCGCATGGTTTGAATCAGTGAAACGGGTTGAGACTTGAGCAGTGCGGCCACGGTCAGCGTGATGTCCACGGCGTCTTCGTCCAGGGCCACAGGTGGCTGTTCATCCAACTCAATGAGGCCTGCATTGGGCGATTGGGCGTACACGAACGTTCGATTGCGCTTCGACTCAAACCGTGCAGCCACGTCGACCGCACCGCCTTCGCCACGGCTTGCACGGAGGCGTCGCTCGAACCTCGGCCAGTCTTCGGGCAGGGATTCAACGGTCACATCGTACAACTCACCGGTCTGACGGGAGTGAAGTTTTCCAGTAGCGAGTTGTTGATGAACCTCAAGGCCGCACATGAAACCAAGTTGCTCTGGGTCCAAAGCCGACGGGCGGTGAACGTCACCTTCAGGTTCATCGGCCATGACCTCTCCACGCGCTCACCCTTCATGAGCACAACCCTTGAGCCGCCCTCAAACGATCTGAAGGGAGTCGTATCCCGAAGGGCGCATCATCCGACCGTCTCGACACAATTTGTCAATGATATCCTCTGCTTTGCTTCGGGGAATGTCCCGCCGCTCGGCTTCGGTCAGAACATCAAGCAGATTTGCTGCGGTCCCTGAATCGTTTTGCAGAACCGAAACAATGTCGACGATTTGCTTCTCCTGATTACGAACCTTCCCCTTTTTTCCGGATTCAATGTCGGTCAGGTCAAAATTCTCGCCCATGAGATCGTGACGCCATGCTTTGGTTAGGGTAATCGCTCGGTCGGCGTCGTCGGCGGTGGCCAACGGCGAAAGCCGGATTCGTGCACTGGCTTCAGCAAGACGCGAAAGCGCTTCAAGGGACCGCGCCGTGATGGCCACGCTGTCCTCGGACTCCCCGCCTGTTTTTCGGGTTTTGACGTAATAGTCAACGATCATTGCACGCGCTTCATCGTCCAATTTGGGATGGAATCTTCGCTTGGAATACGCCACGTATTTCCTCAGCAGGTCACGCGGGAGGACTTCATAGGTACCGTCCGCTCGTTTTGCCATCGCTCGCTGGGCTGCAGATCGAGTTGGGTCGGGGATGGTGCCGTCCTTCACCAGCAGTTCGCTGCTGCCTTTGAGGCGATTGTCAATGATGTGAGAAGCGATTTGTTGATCTTGGACTTCCTCGGGTGTATCGGTCAGCAGCCAAATGATGTCAAAACGTGAAATCAGCGGCGGAGCGAGGTTGATCTGCGCCGTAAACGGAACGTCGCTGACAGGTTGGAATCGCCCGCTGGTGGGGTTGGCGGCCGCCAGCACTGCGCACCGTGTCCGTAGGCTGGCGTTGATGCCGGCTTTGGAAATCGAAATGCTCTGTTGTTCCATGGCCTCGTGCATGCTTGAACGGTCTGCGGTGTTCATTTTGTCGAATTCGTCGATGGCTGCCAGGCCAAGGTCAGCCAACACCAACGCTCCGGCCTCCAGCGTCCATCGACCGTCCGCTGCAGCGTCCTGAACGGCCGCAGCCGTCAGGCCCGCTGCTGAAGCGGATTGACCGGAGGCGAACCGACCTCGTGGTGAAATGGTCGACATGTAGTGAAGCAACTGGGATTTCGCAGTACCGGGATCGCCCATCAGCAAAATGTGAATATCGCCTCGGTTGCGTGTGCCGTCTTCGTTGACCTGCGCCTCACCGCCGAACAACTGGAGCATCAGGGATTTCTTGACGTGGTTCATGCCGAAGATGGACGGAGCGATGCTCCGAGTCAGCAAGTCGTAGACGCCGCTGTGGCGAGCAATGTCTCGGATTTCGTTCTCTTCCTCTTCGGAGATGACGATCTCCTCGAGCGGGATGTTTTGCCGCTCTAGAGAGTGAATCCGCAAAAAGATGTCAAACACCGGCGTGTCCTTGCCGCCTTTTCGTTGCGAACGAATGAACAGCACCCCGTTGGCTTTGACGCGGTCGCCGGGGTTCAGGCGGCCTGCGAGGTCTTGTTCACCGATGCAGAGAATGCGTTCGGGTTGGATGCCGCCTTTCATTTGCTCCGGCAATTCCTGCAATTCGATGAACTGTGAATTGATCAGATGCGAGGCTTGTTGTTGCAACACGAAGCGGGTTTGTCGCTTGTTTCGACCGCAGCCACCGTCGATTTGAGAGCACTCGAGAGGTTCGATGAGCTCCTGTTCGTTGGGCTGATTCACGTCCATGGTGTGCCCGCATGCCAAGCATTCGAACACGGCCGAATAGAGACGAGGTCGCACACCGGTGATTTTGGTGGTCACGGCGTCGATGGCGATCATACAGCCGATGTCGTCCGCTCGGAGTTGAGACACCGTTCGCACCTGATCGCTGGGGAGGTGAACGATGCGCACAAACGGCATCAGGTTGCCTTCGCCTGCGTCAAGCAGAAATTGTCGGAGTGCCTGGTTCGCAGCGCGAAAATGATGGTCGGGGTTGCCTAAGATGTCTTGAGCAAATTCGTGGTCGTAGCCCTCCACCTCACGAAAAGAGACTTCAAGTGACCCTTCATCAGGCCACATTTTAGCGAGGTTGTGAATCGCCTCTGAGTACTTGTCCTGAAGAAGCGAGGTCCACCGGGCGGGAAGGTCGGAAACTTGAATCGTTGACATGGTGTTCACCTCCCGGGCGATGGCCATCATCGTCAACCGCATATAATCGTTCTTCGGACCGAGATGCACCCCCTCGTTTCCACTGGAGAAACGATGCCGTTCAGACCCCTTTTTGGAGGAACCTCGCCGGTCGTGTGGAGATGCTCCGAGAGGGAAGAAACCAAGAGGTTCGGGCCGCTCCTGCGGACCATGAAGGTCACGTTTGCCCACGGCTTGTGGTCCAGCACCGACAGCAGCAAAGCAGCGTGGATGCGGGCTCAAGGGTGGGAGGTTGTTGTCGTTGACATGCGTAAATTTGGTTGGGATCAGATGAGTCAAACTCGCGCTGTGCTGGAAGTCATTGATGAACACGGTCCCTTCGATCTGCTGGTCGGATCGTCGTTCGGCGGCTTGGCCACCGCCAACGCTGCAGCTCAACGACCTCACCTTGATCTCCGACTGGTGTTGCTCGCCCCTGCGTTCGGCTACCCCGAACTGGTGGCCTCGACCCTCGGGAAGGACGCCATGCTGGCTTGGGAAACGAACGATGAGCACGCCTTTCACCCCCCGGGCTGGGACGAGCCTGTGATTCTACCCTGGTCGTTTTTCGAACGGTCCCGCCCGCTGGCGTGGCCCGCTCTGCCTCACCCGACCGCCATTCTGCACGGGTCCGCCGACGATGTGGTGCCGCTGGCGAACAGTCAACGGGCTCAAGCCGCTCACCCTCACACCGTGCTGCGCGTGGTGGAGGACGGCCATCGACTGCACGAGAGTTTGAGTGAGTTGGTTTCACTCGCACATCTGCTTACAATGGCGTAAATCTGGAGCGATTCCTTCATGAAACGCCAACCGCTGGACAGCGCATGAGTGAGCCCATGGACTACGCCAGTGCCGGGGTGGACATTGACCTTGAGGGGGCAGCGGTGGCATCGCTCATCGGTGCCTTGTCCAAGAGCGTTCGTCAACCGGGAACCCCCGGTGCACCCGTCGATCTCCCCGGTGGATTTGGCGGACTGATCGAATTTGGAGACAACCTGTTGGCCCTGGCCACCGACGGCGTGGGCAGTAAATTGCAAATTGCCACCTCGCTTGAACAGTGGGGCGGCGTTGGCATTGACTGCATGGCGATGAACGTGAATGATTTGTTGTGCGTGGGAGCCGAACCGATCGCGTTTGTCGATTACGTCGCCGTCCCAAAACCCGACCCTGCCATTCACGCTGCGTTGGGAGCCTCGCTTGCTGAAGCGTGTCGATTGGCCCGTGTCACGCTGGCCGGCGGGGAAACCGCCTCGCTGCCCGGAATCGTGACCGAGCTCGACCTCTCCGGAACAGCCCTTGGCTGGTTGCCAAAAGGGCAGGCCATCACGGGTGAACGGCTCGTTGCGGGCGACGTGCTCATTGGGCTCCCGGCCGCCAGCGTCCATTCCAACGGGTATTCACTCGTTCGAAAAATCATGGAGCACGTCGGTCTCTCGTACACCGATGAAGCCCCGTTTGACACCCACCACGACGGTCGAGCACTCATGCGATGGACCGAGGGCAACGCCACCCTCGGCGAAGTGTTTCTCACACCCACCCGGATCTACTGCGACCCCGTTGTCGACCTGCTGGATGCTGCACGTGGCGACGAACCCTTTGGCATCGACGACGTTCACGGCATTTGTCATATCACGGGCGGCGGCCTTTCCAATCTGTTGCGACTTCACCCCTCCTTGGGCTGGGACATCCACACGCCCTTGCCTGTGCTTCCAGAATTCACGTGGTTACAATCCGTCGGAGGTGTTGAGACCAGGGAAATGTATCGGACGTTCAACATGGGCATGGGCATGGTCATCGCCGTCGACGCACGTCAAGCCGACGCCGTCCTACGGTGGCTGAAGGCTCGCATGCCGAGGGCTGCTGCAGTGGGCCATGTCAACGACGACGGGCATCGCGTGGTGCATGCATCTGAGGGCGTCGAGTTCTCCCATTACTGATACGATCACCATCGGTGCGGTCATGAGGGAGCGCCGTCTGGTGTGAGCATGGCCGACGACCTCTCATCAAAGGAGAACGCCGGGCATCTTTGGATGGAGGGCAGAACGCTGGTCCATCTCAGAGGAGATCAGGAACGACCCACGCACATGCCTCGGGGGCCGGCTAAACGAACCGGCCCCGGATTTCTCAACCCTGCGATGGCGCCTGCCCGAACACGATCGGTCCTCCTGCTGGCCGATGCACTGGAGCACGACTGGCTGGTAAAACCGGGCCACGACCTCCGGGCGCTCGATGCCTTGTGCGCTACCGGGGTCCGTGTTCGACGCTGGCGAAACGAAATCCCTGCCGCTCACCAGTCCCGACTTCGGATCACGGCCAACGACCTCGATAAGTCGGCTTTGGAATGGTTGAAGTCCACGCACACCCGGTCCCCACCGGTGGTTGCGGTCAACCATGCCTTGGAGGACGACCGCTACGAACGCCTCCCTTCTGGAACCATGCACGACGGGATTTTTATCATGCAAAACGATGCTCGAATTGCACTGATGGAGGCCGCTTATCAGTGGGTGGACCTCGACCCGTTTGGGTCACCCGTGAATTTTCTCGACGCAGCCGTTCAGGGGCTCTCAAGGGTTGCGTTTCTCGAGGTCACAGCCACCGACACGGCGGCCTTGACCGGATCGAGTCCGTCGTCCCAACAGCGCCGATACGGAGCGAAGGGGATCGTTGACAGTTATGCCCACGACGACGCCGTCCGGGTTCTTTTGGGCCTCATCGCAACAACCGCTGCTCGCCACGATCGTTGCGTTGAGCCGGTGCTCGCCCTGTTCGACGGCCATCATGTACGAGTCAGCGTCAAGGTGCGCCGCAGTCGAGACGGAGCATCGGACGTGCTCGCCTCGATGGGTTGGCGAGTTCGAGACGAAAACGGAACCTACCGATTTGTCCGCCACCCGGATTCAAACCAAATCGAACGGGCGAGCGGTCCCATGTGGATCGGCCCGCTGTGGGACAGAACCATCGCAGCACGTCTCACCAAGGACCGAGCGGTTGACCTGTGCTTTCCTGACGAAGAACGACTGGAGCATCACCGGACCATGGGCTTGGAGTGGAGCGACGACGACAGCGAGTATGCGAAGAGGGAACTGCGACGAAGCGTCAGATACATCGCCGACGCAGCGGATTTGATGAGTCGAGACCACACGCTCTACCACATGGACGACCTTCCCAACATGGCGGGCACGGGTCAAGCACCAAAGATGGAGGCGTTGTTTGAGGAAATACAAACAGCGGGGTACAGTGCAGCCCGAATGCCTGATGTTGACCCCTTCTTGGTGACCGATGCACCTCACGAAGATGTGATGCAGTGCATCCGCAAGCTGTGTCAAGACTGAGCAAGAATTAACGGAACGTCAAACGCAAAGCCAATCTGATCTTCAGACCACGCCCAAAGCCGCTTCGCATTCTCTTCGTTGGTCGCCGCCTTGCTCATTTTTGCCTTCCCTGTCCAACCCCACGCCTCTAGTGGACCCACCGGGCCCCAATAGGGGTGATTCAAGGCATCCGGTTCTGTGGCAGCGTAAACAATCGGTGCCGCGCCCCGGGGAGCGGAGAGGGCCATGGTGTTGAACAAACGCCACATCATGGAATGGCGTTGAAGCGAGGTGTTTGCATACCCAGGATGTCCGCAGAGCGAAACGATGCGAGAGCCAGCTGCCTTTAATCGGCGGTCCAGCTCTAGGGCGAACATCAAGTTCGCAAGTTTGCTCCGCCCGTATTGACCCCACTTGTCGTACCGTTTTCCTCTCCCATGCATGTTCTCCAAGTTCAACCGACCCATGGTGTGAGCGATGCTTGAAACCGTGACGATGCGGGGGTTCTCAGCCTTTCGCAGGTGGGGAAGAAGATGAGCAGTTAACGCAAAATGCCCGAGATGGTTGGTGCCAACTTGCAATTCAAAGCCGTCGACTGTGGTGCTTTTTGGAGGAATCATCACCCCAGCGTTGTTGATGAGAATGTCAAGATGTGGGGTGCTGGCCATGAAAGCACTCGCTGCACGCTTCACTGCGTTCAAATCTGCAAGGTCGAGGTCCAATGTCTGGACGTTGGCGTCGGGATGTTCCGTCCGGATTCGCGCCGTTGCCTCGGTGGCTTTCGCTTGATTGCGACATGCAAGAACAACCTCAGCCCCTTTCCCGGCAAATTCCATCGCCATCTCAAACCCGATGCCCGTGTTGGCTCCGGTGATGAGAACGACCTTGCCGATCTGAGATTTCGTATCGGAAAGACGCCATTTCAACCCGATTTTCTTTCCCATGCATATCCCTCACGGACGACCGGTTTGAACCCGCTGACTACCCGAACGACGGGTCGATATCGGTCACGTCATCCTCGTTCGGAGCGGGCAGCATCTGCGAGGCGTTTTCAATGATTTCTCGAACACTGTCCTCGATGGAGCGGGCGTTTTCAAGCAGTTCAGTGAGTGGGATCTCCATGCCGGTGAGGTCGCTGACAGCCTCGACGGCGAGTGCCGCAGCGCGCGCATCGGGGTACATCGGACTTGCCTCAGACAGCAACGCCGTGATGTCAATACCCAGACGGTCCCCCTCACCCAGCAAGAAACCCGTGATGCCAGAGACGATACCTTGCTGGATGGGTTCGATGTCGAGGCGCTTCAGTCGGTCTCTCGCTGCGGGGGTTGACCCGACCCCAAACAACTCGCCGTTGCTCAATTCTTTTTCCGGTCGGGTCAGGCCGTCGATGATGATGAGGCGGTCGAACCCACCTTTCGTGAACCACTCGAGCACGGTGGAGGCGAACGGAATGTCCGTTTCGTTTCCGAACTGGATCTCTGACGTGAACACGCCAAGGCCGTCGCCCTGATACACACGAACAGGGTGCTTGGGGACTTCGTCGTGAATCAGCGCCACCGCTGGGAAGTCCTTGTGCATGACCGTCCCGAGTTGCCGCAGTCCGAGCGTTTTGATGAGATGGGATGCGGCAATCACGCCCACCATGTCCGCCGTTGTAAATCCACAAACGGCAACGCCGCCCGTTCGTGGGTCAGCGTCTTGGTGCAAGACCAAGGAATAGGATTGCATGTTCGCAGCCATTGGTCTCGCTCCGTTTTTCATCCAATCAAAGCGGTGTAAAAAGGCTCCCGGGCAAATCATTCTTCCCAGACGGCCCAGTCTTCCCAGCCATCTTCCCTGTACCACCAGGTGCCGTCCTCGTCCGCCCACCATTCCGTGCCGTTTTCGTCAACGGTGATGCCATCGTCTTCAGAGGCTTCCTCGTTCCAAGATTCTTCCTCTGCGACGGCCCCCTCGGCGATGGATTCAGACACAAACGCTTCCGCGCTGGTGCTCAGTGAAGGTGACGTTGCAAGTCCTTCAGGTGCGTCGCTGTGGAGGGACTTCCCTGAATCTTTGAGTTCTTCGAGGGACTTTGACGCGGCGAGGTCAACCGACTTCGGGCGCCCTGTGTTTTCAGGCGCCGCCATGGCTTGTTCGTAGTAATCCTCTTCCTCATCGTCGTCGTCGTTGAACTCCAAATCTCCCCGGCCACGGAGGTAGAGAACACCCCCAATGCCAGCCAGCACAGCGATGACGAGACCGATGCTCACCAACACCGGCGTCATAGCGCTGGATGCATCATCTGCAACAGGTGCGGGTTCAATGTCTTGAACAGGCATTTCGCCCAGTGTCCACTGGAGCTCACCGACGGTCGAAGCCGTCGATGCGTCCATGGTACCACACTGAACATCGCCCGTGCAAGTCAAGGTAAACACGTAGCCCACGCCCTGCGTTCCTGGGAACAGACCGTCGGAGGGAGCGTTTCGGACCGGGGTGAAGGACACCGTAGTGCTTCCTTCGGCCTCAACGATCGTCGTGGTTCCACGGTCGTAGGTGAATGAAATCGGAGGTGGCGTGTTGGGGACGACGCTCCATTCGAAGGTCAACTCGACCTCAAAGGCGTTGGGATTGTTGACGGTGCAGTCAATGCTGGTATCGGTACCGTTGTCCACCCACGAGTATGTGGCCGTACCGCAATCAAGGGTTGGAGGAAGGGTTGTGTCGGGGAAGGTTGGTTCGTCCGGCTCGTCCACCCCATCGCTGGTGTTGGTCTCGTTGACGTCCACGACGGGTTCGGACTCAAACTCGTAAACAGCTGTGAACCCCGGGACGTAGTAGGTTGGTGGGTCGCTGGAGAGTTGAAGCACAAGAACGCCGTCGTGCGCACCTTGTCCCGAAATGGGCAATGCGTTGCCACCCGCCTGAGCCGACCCGTTGCTGATTTCGGTTCCGTCGGCGTCGAGCACCGTCCAGTTCACGGCCATGTTTGCAAGATATGCGCTCTGGAGAACGTCTTCCGTCGCGACGCTCAACGAGATGTCAAACATCATGTCGCCGTCCAGAGGGAGAGGGTCGGTGCGCTCAAGGTCGACCAGAACCGTTCCGTACGCCGCTTGCGTGGCGTTGGTGGCGTCAAGCGGCTGGGCAAGAGGATCGTCGTATTTCCCATCGTAACGGAAGGTCAGGGAGATGTCGCCCAACGCTTCAATGGGGCCCAAATCCGAGAGCAGCTCCAAATCAACAGAAGCATGGCCCGTCTCGTTGGTCATCGCGTCCACAAGGTACGAATCTTGGTCGTCTTCAACGGTGAAGACGAGCGTGGCGTTGGCGATGGGCGCACCGTCTTGATGGAGATGAGCAACAGCGTTCAGTCCTTTGGTTCGCGCAAGGATCAACACCTCGTGTTCGTTCCCTGTAAAGTCGGTGTAATTGACGTCAAGAGTGGTGGGTAACGCCGAATCGTTTCGGGGGTAAACGGGCCCAAACGTCGTGACATTGCTGGATGCATTGCCGTAGACGTCCAGCCCGATGGCTGCGACGTAGTATCCAGTGCCGTCCATCAGCGGTGCCCCGGCGCTGTCCTCAACCACGTAGAGCGAGGTGGCGTTGGCGGTGGCCTCCAAACCGGTGGTCAGCTCCGCCACGTCGGTGAAGTCGGTGGCCAGCACAAAGATTCGATGCTCGACGATTGATGGGTCGCCTGGGCTCCACGACACGCTCAGAGCGCCCCCCTCGTCGTCAGGAACGTCGGTGGCGGTCAGGTTGGGGACGAAGGATTTGGGCGCAGGATAGGGGACGGTGACCGTCAGCGGGGACGAAATATTGCTCGTGACACCGAAGTCGTGGACGCTTTGGACCCAATAGGTCCACGTTTGACCGGGCTGCACCGCCATGTCAATCGTTTGATTTGCAACCGATGTGTCGTACGGATTCTGCACGTTCACCGACTGCCCCGGAGCCTCGCGGTAAACAACAAACTCGAGGAGGTCATCTCCGAATTCTGTGATGGGTTGCCATTCAAACACCACTCGGTCCGGTTCGTTGTCCACGAGGACCAGCACGGGGTCGGGCGGGAGAGCGATGTCGGGCGCACCGTCGATGTATCCAACGCTGGGGCTGTACACCACGAAACTGCCGTTGAGCGTCGTGCTGAAGTTGAACGGGACGACGAACGAACCCGTCCCGGCCGTCATTTGTTGATTGAGGACGTTGCTCAAATTGCCGGTGATGCTTGGGTTGGCGTTGACCAGGAAGTCCGCGGTGTAGTAAAGGTCCAAGTTACTGAACTGGAAGGTGCCCTCGGTGATGGAATGCATGGAAAGATTGACCGATGCCATCTGAACGCCGTAGCCGTCGGAAGTGTAGGACAGACCGGGCGTGATGAGATTGAGGGTTGGCGTCAATTCTCCGGTCGTGTCCTCAATCGTGAGCGGCGAGAGCCCGTTGCTGCCGTTTCCGGCGTAGCCACCGGCCTCAACATCCACAGCACCGTCTCGGTCAATGTCGTAGCCGACCTTGTGGTAAGCAGAGATGAAAATCCCATGTTGCGAACCTTCGCCGACGAGGATAAGTTGCTCGATCGACCCGTCACCGTCCATGTCGCCGTGGTGAACCGCTCGAGGCGCTGTCCACGGTTCAAACACTTCAGTGGCCTGGCTTGACACACGGTTCTGTATGTTGCCCCAACTCCAGAACCCGTAGGTCGTCAGGTTGCCCGTGAGGGTGGAGGAGTTGCCGTCGGAGGTTCCTCGATCGGGGACCAACAAATGGGCAGCCGAATCAAGATCGTAGTCCAAGATGGAAGCGTTGGTCAACATGAGAAGCTGGTTGTGACTGTCCGTGTCCCACCAAATGCCGTCTCGCTCAATGGAGGTGTGGCCGGTGGAAGTCGGGGCCACAAGATCGAGGTCTTGGTCACCGTCAAAGTCGCCGATGACCGCACCCTGAGACACACCGGAAACGGTGCTGGCAGAAACGCCGATGTCGTTGTCTGAGGTCCTCCACCACATTTGGTAGGCTTCCCCGGAAGACTGTGCGGCGAGCACGCTGGGGTTGTTGAGCGTCCCGTCAAAACGAGCGAGGTACATGTGGGTCAGCGTGATGGTGTTGACGCTACCGGGGACATAGACGGTGACAGAATCTCGATTGGTGAACGCGTTGGTGCGGTTGCTGAACTGATCGACGTGGAGTTGTCCACCGCTGCGAATGGAAACCATTTCATCAAGGCCATTGCCCGTGAAATCGTCGAAGTCCAAATCAATGATGCTCGAATGGTGCGTGACGTTGACCTGAGGTTCAAACCCGCCGCTCGTTCTGTTGGTGAAATGAATGCACAGTTGGTCGTCAGCAGGCGCATAAGCGACCACGTCGTCGTGGTTGTCGCCGTTGAGGTCAGCCGTCATGACGCGTGTGGCGTTGGTGCACGTGGTTTGCCACGATGTCATGGTGAGGCCTGCCACGCTGTCGTAGGATGCAACCTTGAACGCCGTTGCGATGGTGGGGGGGGTCGTTGCGTTGCTGCCGTTGATAGCGGCCGTTCGCGAGAGCAAGACGAAATCCACGTTGCTATCGTTGTTGAGGTCCCCCTTGGCGACGGCGTGAATGTAGCCCGTTTGGAAGAAGCCGCCGGTCAGCGTCGGTGAAAATCCAACGTCGAGGGCCCCGCTGGAGATCGTGGCTCCAGAGGGCAACAAGAACGGGGGTGAATCGGGAGTGACGACCGCTCCCTGATTGGGGTTGATGCCCAACGACTCGGTGGCGTTGCCTGAAGCAAAAACGGTCTGCTGTCCGAAATGGCCATACCCGGTGTTGTTGAACGACCACTCCGGTGTCCCGTCCTGATTGGCGTCCAGTTCAAGGACACCGGGAGAATCGCCAGCGCTGCCCGGTTTGATGAAAAAGGAAGCGGTGCTGATCGTCGTGTTCCGCTCAAGTTCAAACCCAATCGTGCTGTGTTGGCCACCTGAGACGGTGATGGTCACCTCGGCGCTGCCGTTTGAAAACGTGTTGATGTTCCCTCCCTGAGCCTCAGCGTGCATCATGGACCACGCTGGTGCAATCAGGAGAAAAACGACGAGATAACCCGGTAGGTGACGGCGAATCATGGCGAGGCCCGTTGGGTCTCTGCCGCCCGCCCTGTTAAGTCGGTTTCGCCTTGAAGAACGCGGTTTCTCGCGTAAAAAATGTATTTTTTTTCTCAACATAGTGTTATGAATGGTTAGAGTCGCATGTAAGTTGAGGGCGTAAAGAGTGAGACTCACGATTCAGGCGGGCGACGTTGAGATTAATTTGGAGGGTGCAACCATCCAAATCGATGAACAAATCACCCAAGCAAAGGCCGAGCACACATGGACCATGTTGCTCGAGCGCATTCGAGAAGCACGCGAGTCGGCCATGGAAGCCGCCGTCACCGCAGCCCGAGAAGCTGGCCTTCCAGAGCGTGGGTCTGCGTTCCGAGCGCTTCTTGAAAACTGTGCGTTGACCCGCAAACCCGACCAAGTGCTCGGTGCTATTCACTACTTGCGCAACGTCGAAGGCATCAACGACAGCCCACCCCGAGTGGTCAACGAGCTTTTCTCCGATGCTGGAATCGATCCCCCCGGAAACCTTTCCCTCTACCTAAACCGACTCAAAGAACGCAGATTCCTTGAGGTCCCCACGGGCAAAGACGACAAAAACCGATTCGCAATCCTCACACCCGAAGGCCAAGCACACCTCGACAAGCGCTCCAACGCTTGAGGTGAACACATGGTCATGTCGGGTGGCGGACAAGGCGACCCACGAGACGATGAAACAACGGCCGAACAGGCCGTCGTGGTTGATTATTCGTATCAAAACCACACGGAAACCATCCTCCGTAAAGGACGACATGCGGGTTCAAATTTTCGTAGAGCCATTTTTGATCGAGCGGATTTGACGGAAGGTGATTTCACTCGATGCGACTTTCGTCGCGCCTCCATGGTGGAAGCCGACCTGATGAAGTCCGCCTTCGACGGATCTGATTTCAGAGGAGCTGACTTGAGAAAGGCACGACTCAATCTTTCCAACTTCAAGGACTGCCAGTTCAAAGGGGCAGATTTGCGTGGCATTCGGGGGAAATACGCCATATGGCAGGGCAGCGACTGGTGGAACGCCATCATGGACGACGATCTACGTAAGGCGTTGACCAAGAAATGGCCGAAACCATCCGAGGCTCATTCCTCTTCCTGATTCAGAGCGACGCGTGGATGCAGCGCCAGGCGAGCACGGGCGTTGAGAAGGGGGAGAGCGGCCACGGCTAAACAGAGACCCATGACGGTCCCGCAGAGGTACACCCATATCTCGTACGTCAATTTCATCGCATCCCCCAAATGGGTTTGAGCAGCGTTGTTGATGATAACGCTGCCCACCACGCCGCCGATGAGGCCCACAACTGCTCCGAGAGTGCAAAGATAAGCGCCTCGACGCTGCAGACCAAGCAACATGGGCGCACCCACAACCAAACACGCCGCTGCTATCAAAAGAGAGACGCCCCTCAAGAGATAACCGTTGTTCTCCCGGACGTCCGTCTCAAAATCTCGGTATTGTTCGGGTGTTGTTGGCTCACCGGGCTGACTGTTGGGCGTGGTCAGAAAAGTTTCGATTTGTCCGTCGGTCAACCCGTCGTTGTGCAATTGCCAATCCTGCCAGCCCATTCCTGCAACGATCAACGAGGAGAGCAACAGCAACACAGCGAGGTTCTTCGGTCCTTTTTCATCGGGCCGTATCTCCATTGATGGGGCGCTTCTCATACCGACGCCTCCAAGTGAGGTTCCAGACCTCGACGAAGGTCGTCGGGAATGGGCATCGGTTCCATCGTGTCCATGTTCACGCAAACCGTGGTCTGTGTTGACGTCCAAACTTCCACCCCGCCTTGATTGAGGAAACGATAACGCCACCCAAGCGAGGTGCTGCCGATTTTGGTGAAGGTGATGTTGGCCGTGATTCGGTCGCCGTATCGAAGTGGGGAAAGAAACGATGCGTCGACGCTTACGACTGGAAATCCAATCCGTCGTTCATTGATGAGGTGGGGGTAAGATTGCCCGCAAACGTCGTCCCAGACGGACTCAAAAAACCGATGTGCGAGGTCAAAGATTCGCGGGTAGTACGCAATGTTGGCAAGATCAACCATGGAAAATTCCACGGCGCGTTCAGCCACCAAGACCATGGTTGACCGAAACACACGCCGCCCATGAACCCTTGTGCAACCCGGCGAGCCCCATCACCCTCGCGCTTATATTGGGGCGTCCAGTGGGGCGAATTGGCCCTATAGTGTAGCTTGGATATCACAGAGGCTTGCGGAGCCTCGAACCCGTGTTCAAATCGCGGTGGGGCCGCTTTTCAACCTCGATGTAACGAGGATTCAAGCCTCAAGCGAGGGCTCGTTCAAGCACCTGCTCGTCGAGCACTCGAATGGTGTCGGCTTGGTCGTGGCTGATGGGTTCGTCGTAGTAGCAGTAAATCTCGTTGGGGTTGTAGTCGTCTGAAGTCAGGCGACCGACGAGGGTTTTCGCCAGAGGAGGGTAGTCAGCAGCCACCTTTCGCAAGAAAATGGGGTCGGTTTGCCAGTCGGTGGCCCCTCGAAGCAGGGCAGGGCACGCAGAAAGATGCTCAACGAGGTCGAAGAAGCCGGACAGAGCGTAATGGCCCGTTGACTCCTTATCCATGTCCTCGAACAGAGGATTCCACCACCCCTGTCGAGGTTTTCTGTACTCAATCTTGTAGCCGCTGGTCAACGGTTGACCAAAGTGAAGGCGCCACATCCAGCCGTTGGTGCCCGCAAAGGTGAACGTGTCCATTGCGTGATCAAACACACCGTCGACCTCCTCACTAAAGTGCCTCTCCAAGCTGGCGGAAAGCGGCGACCGAGCAAGACCGTAAATCTGGAACAGTGTGCGCCGAAGCGGGCTGAGGCTTTCCTCCAGCCACGTCACTTCATCGTTCAGTAACCCCAGAATATAGCCGGCCAAAAGGTCGCATGCAGGCATGTTCTTTTGCGGCTGAACTTGAACGCAAGCGGTTTTTGGCTCTTTGACCAGGCCGCTCTTTGGGTGCACCTCAACGACGTCAAACGAGTTGTAGTCAAACGGGTTGACGAACTTGTTCAGAAAAGCGCTGATGTTGACTCGATAAAGCGCCAACTGTCCTGCAATAACGAGTTGAAACTCGTCGTCCAACTGCATCCGTCGCTCGTGTTTTTCGATGATGCCCATGACCAGCCCCGCTGCTCGCTGAGCGGCAGAAGCGATGTCCTTCATGCGTTTGTGAACCAACGTACGTCGAAACTCTTGCAAGGGCGTCTCGACGTCCACGTCCGGAAACAAGTTGTTCATCAACTCCCCGAGGCTTGAATCGTTGGCCATGGAAAACATGGCGGTCCACCATTCTTAAACCTCAGAGGACCAATCGACGATGTCCCATCCATTGGATTCGGCATGCCTTCGGAGTGAGCCTTCTGGGCTCACGGCGACGGCGTGGCCACACAACCCCATGAA
>PBMS01000019.1 GCA_002722695.1 Methanobacteriota archaeon | reverse complement strand
TGGCGTCACAGCATCCTCAATCATCGGGGTGGCGCAGGCCAGTCCAAACGCCGGGGCCCATTTCGAATTGTTGGGCCGCTCCACCCTCATCGAAGCGACCTCAGCGTGGGTTGAATGGAATGAAGAACAACTTGCAGAGGAAAAGAACGCACTCCGTCAACGCCTCGTGGAGAGCAGTGAGAGCGGCAAGGTCACCATGGTTGAATGGAATCGTGCGTGGCAGACGTTCACTCGCAGTCGGGACGTCCACACCACGCTCGCCACCATTGAGGCAACCGGTAATCACGCCTCGTATCACTCGGTTGACGTCATGGACAACACCGCCCTTCACGACCTCGGTGCCTCTCTTGGCCGCCCCATTACGGGTCTGGTTCACGGAGCGGGTCTTGAGGACTCCAAACTCGTCGCTGACAAAGACTACGACGTCTTCGACCGTGTTGTGCGCGTCAAAGTTGACGGATGGCGCTCTCTCCTTGGAGCGGTTGAAGCCTCGGGCCGCAACGCCCCCGACTTTGCCTGTTGTTTCACAAGCGTCGCGGGACGCTTTGGAAACGGCGGCCAAACGGACTACGCTGCGGCGAATTCGGTGCTTGACGCCGAGATGGCACGCCTGACCGCAAGCCACGAATGCAGAGCCGTTGCCATCGGTTGGACCGGCTGGCGGGACGTTGGCATGGCCACCCGAGGTTCGATTGAAGCCGTGTTTGCCGCAGCAGGCATCGAGACCCTGGCGGTTGAGGACGGCGTGGCCATCTTTGTCGATGAAGCGCTTCGAGGCGGAAAGCGCCGGGTGCTCGGCTGCGGTTCACTCGGTCTGATGGATCGCTTTGCTTCCTTCCGGGATGCCCCGTTGAAACTCCCGCCTGCGATGGCAGCCACCATCGCCGATCCTGCTCGTTTCCCCTTCGTTGACAAGGTGGTGGCGTTTGAAGAAGGTGAACACCTTGTCACACAAAGCACACTCTCAACCGAAATTCATCCTTTCCTCCTCGACCATGCCATCGAAGGTGTGCCCTACCATCCTGGCGTCATGGCGCTTGAGATGTTTGCACAATCCTCGCTGCTGATGAAACCCGATGCATGTCTTGCCGGCTTTGAGGAGGTTGTCTTCGGTCTCCCAGTGAAGTTGATGAAAGGTCCAATGACCGTTCGCGTGGCCGCAACGGTCGAACGTACAGAAGGCGACATGACGTGGGTGCGATGCAAACTGGTGTCGGATTTGATGAACTCCAAAGGGGACGTCTTTGGTGAACGCGACCATCACGAAGCCCTCGTTCGTTTGGTTGAGAAACAAGAGGACCTTCGCCCCTTCCTCGTCCATGAGGTGGACGGTTTGCCTTCCATCGGTACGCCACCATCGGGTGAACTGATTCAGCAACCCTCCTTCATTTACGATCGCTACTTCCACGGCCCACGATTCCAATCGCACGGCGGTGTTCTGCGTGGCTCGGGCGACGCAGATGTTCCGGGCATTGACGGCGTGGCCCTGATGCGACATCAGCTCCCCGCCACCGACCAGTTTTCGCTTGAGGCGGACGGGGAAGTCGTGCTCCTCGAGGCGTTACCAATGCTGATCGAGGCTGGCTTCCAGAACGCTGGGTTGGTGGCCATGGAAACCCTCGGCTACAGCAGCCTGCCTGTGGGCATTGCGTGGTCGACCGTGCTTCGGGTCCCAGAAGCCGACGAACGGCTTCGTCTGCGCTCCGTCCAACGAGAACAGCACGATGACGGCTCAACGGTCCACGATGTCTTGGTCGTCGGCGAAGACGATGCACCTGTGTTGGCCCTCAAGGGTCTGCGTCTCAAGGCCATGGGCAATGTTGAGGAACATCAGCGCTTCTTGATGGATCGTTGAGGCGTTGGGGATGTCTTCGGTCGCTGTGAAAACCATTGAACCACCTTCCCTTGGGGGGGTCACCATTCTCTGCGCACCCGTTCAGGACTGGGGTCTCGATGAGGTTCCATTGGCGTCCCCGTCAGAGGTGTCCGGCTTTGCCACCCAGAAACGACGGGAGGAGCATCTGACAGGGCGATGGTTGTTGGGTCAATCGTTACGAGCGTGGGGGATAGCGGACCTCTCGGTTGTTGAAGTGGTCCGGGATTCGTTACGAGCGCCGTCGCTGGCCTACATCCAGGGTGTTTGGCTTCGGGTTGCTCTCCCTCATTTTTCCATCAGCCACAGCGACGGATGGGCGTTTGTGGCGCTGACAGGTCCCGAATTCAACATCGGGCTCGATGCAGAACCCGTTCACCGCACCCTTGCCGAAAACGCCTACGACATGATGGCAAAGTCGGCAGAATTGGCGTTCCTTCGGTCCTCACCAACGCATGTTTTCCAAGCATGGACGGGCAAGGAAGCCGTGCAGAAATGCCTCGGAAAGGGCATGCATCTCAACCCGCGTGATATTGGAATTCCAATTGGTCCAGGGAAACACAATATATCAGTTGAAAATTCAAATATTGAATTGGAATATTGGTGTCAAAACGGGTATCATTTATCGCTCGCTCTTCGGCCCGCTACGCCCGTCGAGCCGACGGCAGAGGAACGGTTGTTGGAGGACACGCGGCGAGCGATGGAAGCAAACCCGGCTTGGGGTGTGGGTTGCAAGACGCAGCGGTCGGGTGCTTGATCAGTTCCACAGACGGCTGCTTTCCCACGGCAAGTCCAGCGCCACGCCGAGTTCGGTTAAAATGACGAAGTTGAACAGCATGTAGGTCAGCACCGCAAGCGTCAACGCAACCACCGACGTGTTGAGAATACGTTTTCGTTGGCGGCGTGCTTCATCGATCGTGCAGATTCCGTCTTTCCGAAAGTACAGGACGAGCCCGCTGACGACGAGAATGAAACTCAGCAACGTCAGCACAGGTCGGAACCAACCCATCCCGTTTGTGCCCCAATACAGGTCGTTGGAAAGCGCAGCGGCGCTGGACACGCTTGCGAACCCGAAAAGAACCAGGACCACGCTCGGGAAGCAGCACATGGATGCGAGGAACGCCGAGCCGCCTATCCATTTCCAAAGCGACTTGACGTCGTTGGAAATTGAACTCTCACTCATGGTTTAGCCTCCCCTGTTGTCTTTTTGAAACCGTGTTCTACTCACAGGCTGAAAACGATGGAACCTGCTCGATGGCATCGGTGTGCCAAATCAAGGGTAACACCGGGGTTCCGTCCGACCATTCCCCCATCCCGGTGAGCATGGTTTCGTCCGTCATGTACTGGTACGCCCAGTCCGCGGTGAAGGTGTCGTTGCGTCCGTGGGCCACGAGGAAGTCCGCTTGTGCATCGATCCTACGATAGAAACTCCAGTCAGAGAGGGTGTCTCGTGCAGGGTCTGTTTGGAGGTAGTGGCTGGCCACCAGCCTCGGAAAGCCGTAGAGGTCGGATTGAATTTCAAGGAGTTGATTCCGTTCGTCGGGGAGGGAGGAGAACATCTGCTGATGGAACGCACCGGGGCATAAACCGACGCTCATGTCGTCTTGAGGGACACCGATCTGCACCATCGTTTGCTCGGGCATTCTGGACAAATCTGGCTGAAGGCTGGGTTGCATCGGTCGGCTCGCGGGTGCTTCGAGAGCGACCACCAACGCATGGCTCCCCCACCCTCGCTCAAACGCTGCGTCGAGCGTGATGAAGGTGTAGGCCGCACCCAAACTGTGTCCGCCTGCCCACAGGGACGTGGGGTCAACGACCACGTCCCCCAAATGCGCATCCAGTTCTGCATCGCGTTCCTCGCTGAGTAAAATGGAGTCAACGTGGTCCAGCGCTGCTCGAATAGCGAGATCTCGATACGTGTGTTGGAGGTAATCGCTCGTGCCGTTTGCGTAGGTCGCTTCGTGTTGGTCGTGTCCCTCCGGTCGCAAATCGGAAGGGTACTGGATGAAGGCGACAGCGACACCCTTCGCCCCGAGGTGGTGTATCCAGCTCTGATAGGCATCGACGTCGGGGTAGCCAAATCCGTGCAGCAGGACGGCGAGGGGCAGATGTGTGACGGGTGAGTCTTCGGGCAGTTCGGGCAGGGCGATGTACACGCTGAACTCGACATCGTCCTCAAGATCGCCTTGAACCGCTACCACCTCTTCTGGTAGTGTGTAGGTCGAGCGGTAGTGCGCCAGTGTGTAAGGGGCCGGAAACGAACCGTAGCCGATGGCGGGCGAATCGGGGGGCGTGGGGGCAAACCCAGCGATCGCAGGGACGCCGGGCATCACCAACCACGCTGCGAAAAACACCCCGATCACATGGGTCAGGCGGGCTGGCGACATGCTGTTCTCACCTGGTGAACGCAGGGTAGGGAGACCACCCAAACCAATGAGGGCGACACCCAGGGTCCATCCCATGAGCGTCGGTAGCAACAGGAACGCCCCACGAAGATAGAACACGTCCAACAGGAAGTGAATGGAAATCAACCCCAGCAGCACCCCCACAAGAGCGTGCGAGAGGACAAGCACCTCTTGGCGAGGTATCGCCGATTTGATGTAGGCTCGCACAACGATTGCGCCAAAGGTTGCGATGAGGAACAGTGACAGCGTCAACGAGGAGGAGGCACGAAGCGCCATCGTCCACTCCAACGAGCGAACGGCGTGAGGCCAAACCGAGTCAACAATGTCCTTACCGGAGATCAAACGAGCAATGATTTCACTGTACGAAAGGAGGATGCCCGCCGGTATTCCCCACGCAGGGTGAAAGCTTCTCGCCTTGGGTTCTGGACGGTCGTGTTCGTTGATTTCATCAAGCCCGGTTGGTTCCAAGGCTTCATCCATACGCCAAAAATCGCTCGATGCTCTACAAGAAGTTTCGTTCGTTGCCCGTGCTCAGTAGGGCACGTCCTTCCATCCTATCTTGTAGCCGATCAGGTTGAACGAACGATGCAGCACCGGCGTGATGGCCACCAGCGCCAGCATCGGCATGCGAAGTTCCTCCGCAGCAAGAACAGAGGGTCCGAGGAAGAGTTGACCCAACAAGAAGACCATGATGGCGAACGGCAGGGTGTCGAGCAGAGGGGCTTTGGACGAGATATCACCCTCACGTTTCAGCCCGCGTCGTCGCTTGAAAAACGAGCCCGTGCTGTCGCCGACAAGGCATGCAAACCCAAGGAAACTGCCCAGTATAAAGGCGGCACCAGCGGTTCCGCCGACGTTGAACCATGCGGTTTCTGCACCGGTCAGAGGATGGGCAAACACGGTGGCACCGTCGTCAAAGACCGTGCCCATCTCACCGGTGCTGACCGTGGAGGCGATGATGACACAGAGCAAACCTGACGTCAGCGAGCCGCCGATCAGGCCGTTCCATGTTTTTCCGTCGCCCAACATACGGTTTCCGTCGCTCAACACACGGCCGCCGTCGATGGGCCACGGGCCATAGCCCGTTTTTGGCAGCCATTTTCCCCACATCATGGCGAAGGTGTTGGCAAGAAAACCGGGCAGATAGAGCCACAGCGTTAACAGACAAAGCGAAAGGAAATCCATGACATCACCGAGGGGCCAACCACGACCCTTTGATGTGAGCCTTTGATGATTGCGAGGCGGTTTGCACCAAGCGTGCTGTCTCGGTGGTTCATGAGTGGTGCGGATAGCGGGAGTCGAACCCACGACATAAGGTTGGAAACCTCAGATGATAACCACTTCACCATATCCGCAGTGCGATAGGTGCAACCAAAAGCCTCTCCCCTTTGAGGGAATCGGTTCACCCAACTCGCTCATCGGTTCCGCTTGAAATCATCGAACAAGGACGAGGACCGACGGTCACGGACGGGCGCCCCACGATTCTGCACCATTGAGCGCTCCGGGAGATCGATCAAGCCTTGATGTTGGCGCAGTTCTGCGGCGCGTTGCATTCGACGTTCCGTTTCCCGTTGCCGGCGGTTTTGTCCTCGAAGCACAAGCGTTCCCATCAGCACGAAGAGCACCAATCCTGCCAGTGCGGCCTGAAGCAACGTGCTTTCCTGAAGTGCGGACATGACCGATCCGCTGGTCTCATCGGGGCTTGAGACAGGTGCGTTCGAGTCCACGGCCTTGATGACGACCGTGACCGTGTCCATCGGGTGGTCGGCGCCGGGCTCTCGTGCTGATATGAGCAATTGATGAGAGCCGACCTTCTCAGCCCTTCCTGAAAACGTCACGACTTGGACGTCGTTGGATTGGGAGAAGGTGACGAAGTGATCGGTGGACACACCGGTGATGCTGGAGGTTGCTTGCCACGAAACCTCTGCGGCAAATTGTGAACTCATGGATGAGGCGATGGCGCAGGTGAACTCGAAGTATCCGCTCTCGGCCAAATCCACTTCTTTGTAGGTGTAGCTGCAAGTCATGGTTGCCTCTGCAGAGTTGCGAGATGAATCGTTGGGCCAGTGGTCCGGTTTGTGCGCTCCAAGCGTTGCGTTGTCGCCGTAGCCGTCGCCGTCGCTGTCGACGTGCTGGCTTCGGTGTTCAGGGAACGCGTCTTGTGCATCGGACCACCCGTCGCCGTCCTGGTCGGGGCACCCGTAGCTGCCGCCTTTGGTCGAGGTGCCCGGTTCGTTGGGGCAGTCGTCGCCGTCCGTTCCGTCGGATTCATCGCCGTAGCCGTCGCCGTCGCTGTCAAACCACTGCGAAGCGTCGTCGGGCCACAGGTCGCCGCTATCACTCGCTCCGTCGCCGTCGCCGTCCACGCAACCGAAGACGTCCGAACTCGAGGTGCCCGATGTGCCCGCGCACGCATCGGGCTCGGTTCCGTTGGGGTTGTCGCCGTAACCGTCGCCGTCCGTGTCGGACCACTGCGTTGGGTTGCCAAGGAAAGCATCACCGGCGTCGGAAACGCCATCGTTGTCCTCGTCAACGCACCCAAACCGGTCAACGAAGGACGAACCGGTCTCAGCGGGGCACGAATCGGCTTGGACCCCTGTGGCGTTGTCGCCGTAACCGTCGCCATCGCTGTCCGTTGTTTGGCTCGGTTCGAGCGGGAATGCGTCGGCTCCGTCCTCAACGCCCCATCCGGACTCGTTGCCCACCGGTGGGGTCGGGTTGGAAACACCGTCGCCGTCGCTGTCCACGCAGCCGAGTCGATCCACGGTCGAGGTTCCTGCGATCAACGGGCACGCATCTTCGGCGTCGTCAAACCCGTCCTGATCGGTGTCCACCCAGCGCGTCGGGTCGTTGGGGAAGTCATCGGTCGAGTTTGCATGTCCGTCTCCATCGTCGTCAACGCATCCGTACAGGCCGATGTTGGATGTCCCTGCCTCCCCGGGACAAGCATCGGGGAGCAATCCTGTGGCGTTGTCGCCGTAGCCGTCCCCGTCCTGATCCATCCACTGCGTGCCTTGTTCAGGCAACGCATCGATGACGTTGTCCCACCCGTCGCCATCGTTGTCCGGACAACCTAAACGATTGCCTTTGGTTGANTTGCCCGACTGCGCTGGGCATGCGTCAGGATTGGTCCCACCNGGGTTGTCGCCGTATCCATCACCGTCGCTGTCCGCCCACTGAGAGCCGTCTCCNGGGTGCGTGTCCTCACCGTCGCTCCAACCATCGCTGTCGCTGTCGGGGCAACCGTAGGTGCCGTTTTGCCACGATTCTCCGTAGGTGGTCGGACAGGCGTCGGGCACCAAACCGGTGGGGTTGTCGCCGTAGCCGTCTCCATCGGTGTCGTTCCACTGAGTTGAATCGGTCATGAACGCGTCGGCGCCGTTGGCGGTGGTCCAGACGTTGTCCGGGTCGGAATACCCGTCGCCGTCTTGGTCGGGACAGCCTTTCCGGTCGTGAACGGACGTGCCGAAGAACTGCGGGCAATCGTCGTCGAGCCCGTCGTCGTAGCCGTCGCCGTCGGCGTCGCCCCAACGCGTGGGGTCGCTTGGAAAGGCATCGGCACCGTCGTCTGCGGTGTGGCCGGCGTCGGGATCGGAATACCCGTCCCCGTCGGTGTCGGGGCACCCCGTTCGGTCCTGAGTTGAATTGCCTGCGAGGGCTGGGCAGTCGTCCCCGTTGGTTCCCGAGGGGTTGTCGCCGTAGCCGTCCCCGTCGCTGTCAACCCATTGAGTGCTGTCGTTTGGGGCGATGTCGGCCCCGTTGACCGTGGTCCAGTTGGTGTCCCCGTCGGAGGACCCGTCGCCGTCGCTGTCGACGCAACCGAACCGGTCGCGAGTCGAACCGCCAGAGGTCGTCGGGCACGCATCGCCTTGGAAACCTGTGGCTTCGTCGCCAAATCCATCCCCGTCGCTGTCCACCCACTGTGTTGCTTCGTTCGGGAAGTCGTCATCGATGTCGGCGTAGCCGTCGCTGTCCGTGTCGGCGCATCCCAAGCGACCCATCTCGGTGGAGGTTCCGAACTGCGATGGGCAGGCGTCGGGGCTGTTTCCGCTGGGGTTGTCGCCGTAGCCGTCGCTGTCCCCGTCCGCCCATTGAGTTGAGTCCGATGCAAACGCATCGGCTCCGTTGGCCACGGTCCAACCGGTGTCAGGGTCGGAGTAGCCGTCGCCGTCGCTGTCGGCGCAACCGTATCGGTCTTGGTCTGAGGCGCCGTTCACAGAGGGGCAACTGTCCCCTGTGGTCGCCGGTGGAGGGTTGTCGCCGTAGCCGTCGTTGTCGCTGTCGGCCCACTGGGTGTCGTCGGTGGGAAACACGTCGGCTCCGTTGGTCGTGCCCCACGACCCGTCGGGGTCGGAATACCCATCGCCGTCCTGGTCCGGGCAACCGTTGCGGTCCTGCGATGAGGTGCCAGAGACGCTGTCGCATGCGTCGGCACCGTTGGCGGTGGTCCACGAACCGTCAGGATCGGAATACCCGTCGCCGTCGCTGTCCAAACAGCCGAATCGGTCGCTGGTGGAGTTTCCCGCTGTTCCCGTGCATGCATCGGGCTCGAAGCCTGCTGGGTTGTCGCCGTAGCCGTCAAAATCCGAATCGGCCCACTGCGAAGGAACGCTTGGAAACGCATCGGCGCCGTTGTTGACCGTCCACGTGCCGTCGGGGTTCGAATAGCCGTCACCGTCGGTGTCGGGGCACCCCGTTCGGTCGATGGAGGACGTTCCTGCGGTTGTGTTGCAGTCGTCATCGTCGTCTTCGTAGCCGTCCAAATCCGTGTCTTGGGTGAGGTTGGAGAGGCTGTAGTCTCCGGTCAGCGCAACGGCAAAGAATTGAGGCCCGGTCGGAACGCTGGTGCCCAGCACGTGGAGTTCCCACGTTCCCTGAGCGGGTGAGGCGAGGGTGAGCCCTCGGAGATTGTCGAGGTTGTTGCTGACGTTGGTCCACGTGCCGGAGGGGCTCTTGAGGGCCAAATCCACGTCGTTCACGAGATTTGTTGAGGCGGCGGGTGTTGACGCCGGGTCCGTCCACGTCAGCGCGATGTTGATGTCATCGGCGCTCGCTGGGACGTTGAACGACCAGCCCGAGTCAGCGCTTGTCGTCACCGAATGACCCTGAAGATACGAGGTGTTGATGGCTTGGGACATGTTGATTCGCCCCCATCCTTCGTGGTTGTTGGGCGCTGCTTCTCCAGCGCCGTTTGTGGTCGACGAGTACTGGCCCGTCATGTCGTGTGCACTTGCGGTGAAAATCGCTTTCACAAGAGCGGACGTGGGGTTGCTTTCCCCCAGGTTGTCCATCAAGTGCTCAAGCAACAGGGCTGAGGCTCCTGCCGTCAGGGGCGTCGCCATGCTCGTCCCGCCCATGTAGGTGTAGCTGGCGTTGTGAGCCAGCCAACCCGTTGAACTGGTGCTTCGGGATTTGGTTGAGAGAATCATGGTTCCTGGTGCTGAAAAGTCCGGTTTGAGACGACCGTCGTCGGTGGGACCACGAGAGGAAAACGCAGCCATGCCTTCCGGGTTGTCGGCGAGACGGTCGGTTGAAATCGGAGAACCGTAATCGGTGCTGCCCCACAGAAAACTCATGTTGCCTCGGTCGTTTTCCGAAGCGCCGACCGTCAACACGTTCTTTGCCGTAGCCGGGCTTCCCATCGAGTCGAGGTCGATTTCACCGTCTCGATTGGCGTCTGCGCCTTCGTTGGCGGCAGCGAAGAGAATGACCATCTCGTCGTGGGTTCGTGCACTGGCGTCCGCTTGCATGGAGGATGTGGTGTACGCCCCCGCAACGGCCGAACCCCACGAGTTGGTGTGAACACGGCTTCCGTTGGCCCAAGCGAGCTTGAACAGGTCGTCGAGGTCGTTGGGAATGCCGAGCAGTTTTTCCTCGCTGTTGTGGGTGGTGGCGATGGAATGCACGAGAAGATGCGCTTCGGGCGCAGCCCCGATGATGGCGCCGTTGCTGTGGGTGCCGTCACCCAGGACCGATCCAGCGACGTGTGTGCCGTGGCCGTGGTGGTCTTCGGCGTCGTCGCCGCACGGGCTCAACCCGAGAGAGGTGCAGGTTGATGCTGCGGGTGGGAACGAGAGGATACCGGTGATGTGGTCTCGGAAATCCGGGTGCATGTTCGTGTTGTTGACACCGTTGTCAAGACCGGTGTCGGCCACGGTCACCACGATGCCTTCTCCGCTCAGACCAGACCACGACGAATCGATGGTTGCCATGTTTGTGTTGTCCCACGTGTCGTCGACGTTCATGACTTCGATGCCCACCGAGTTCAACAGTTCGAACACGGGGCGAGGTTCAATCCATTCCACCGTGTCCTGACTCACCAGCCACGCCAACCCGTGCGGACCGACGGCCATGGTGGCGAAGCGACCGCTGTGAGAATCGAGGACCACGTCGTCGCGTCCATCCATACCCTCGGGCAAGGTTTCGCCCGACAGGACGATGTTGACCAGCGCCCCTTCGTCGTTCACGAAGGGGTTGGGTGCAACCATCTCAAGCCCGAGAAGACCGCGAACAAGGTCGGTTTGGACTTTATCGGTCGGGTCCATGGCGGCCAAGCCCACCACGTTCAGCGCCGCCAAACGGGCTGGCGTCTGTCGATTCACATCGCAGTGGAAACTGGCCGGTGGCATGAACGAGAAACAGTCGATTCCGACGGCAGCCAATTCGTGGAACCACTCGCTTGGCACGGGGTAGGTGTGGCCCAGAATGTGAAACCCGTCCACGCGTTGTTCTCCTGTTCGTTCTGTCCAATCGTTTGGGGAAACAAGCGACACGTCTCGGTACAGAAGGGCGGTGGTGCTCGCAGCGTCGTCGTTCGACAGCCAACCGTTTTCGGCTGCAGAGGTTGGCACGATGTCCACCTGCTCGAGCAGCGTCAGATCGGCGGACGTGTCGGTTGAGTTCGTTTCACCGCTGGCTTGTGCGAACGCAAGCGGGGAGAGCACCTGAACCACGAGGAGTGAGAAAAAGAGGAAGGAGGTTCGGCGGCGGTGCCTCTGCATATGGCTCCCAATGCAGGGAGCCTCATCAAAGATTGGATGAACGGTCTGTGTGGAGTACGGGCCCGACCGAGGGTTCAAGAGTCTTGGTCATTCGACAGAGCACATGACGGGCGCGCAATCGGCAAGGGCCCAAGGCGACATGATGTCCCCCGAGGAGAACAACGACGGCACGGACGTTCTCGGGAAACAAATCTGGCGAATTGTCCCCTACGCCAAGAAGTACCCAAAACGAGTGGCTGCTGGCGTGCTAGCAAACGCTGCAGCGCGCTTTTTTGATTTGATGCCCTTCGTGGCCATCGGACTTGCGGTCGACTACTTCACGACCGATGTCCTCTCTGGACCGGACATCGTTCAGACCATGGTGACGACCATTCACAGCGATCCAGCCGTCGGCTACGGCGTGCTCATCTTCCTTGGGTTTCTATGTTTGGCGATTTTCCAGGGCATCTCGGAGTACTCGTGGCAAACCTTGGGGTACAACATTCAACACGACCTTCGCATGGACGCCACGCGCTCGCTCATCGCCATGGAAGCCTCCTATTACGACCAGCGGCAAACCGGCCAAATCATGTCCGTCCTCTCCAGCGACGTCAACCAACTCGAGGACGTGGTCTCGGACTCGTCCACGTCCATCATACGGATTTTTGTCACCTTCGCCACCGCCTTCCTCATTCTCGTGCTTATGTCGTGGAAGCTTGCAGCGGTGCTCTTCACGCCGATCATCTTCATCGTGCCCGCCGTCTATTGGTTTTCCACCCGAGTGCAACGCAAGTACCGGAAGCAGCGCGAATCGACCGGCGACATACACGCCGTGCTCGAGAACCTTATTTCGGGCATCGCCGTGGTTCAAGCCTACAACGCCGAGCAGTGGGAAGCCGACCGCGTCGCTACTGAATCAGGTTCCTACAGGGACCAAGCCATGGGTGCGAGCGCTGACCGAAACCGGTTCATTCCGATGATCTACGCCGTCGCTGGCGTGGCGTTTGGATTGCTCACGACGGCGGGCGGCTACTTCGCAAGCCAGGGTGAAATCACCACCGGCCAGCTGGTTACCTTTTTGCTCATCAGCACTCGAATGACCATGCCGATGTTTATCTTCGGAATCTTGGTCAACCAACTTCAGCGAGGGGAAGCCGCCGCACGCCGCGTCTTCGCGGCTTTGGATCTCGAACCGACCATCGTTGACAACGACGATGCTGTTGCTCTTGAAGGCAGCATCCACACCGTTGAATTCAACGAGGTTTACTTCACGTATCCCAACACCTCCGTGAAAGTGCTGAACGGTATTTCGTTCAAGGTCTCGGAAGGGGAATTCCTCGGCGTTATGGGTCATACGGGTGCGGGGAAAACAACGATCCTCAAACTCCTGATGAGGTACTACACGCCCGACAGCGGCGATGTGCTCGTCAACGGACGCCCCATCACCGATTACACCCTCCACTCCCTGCGCGAGGCCATTGGTTTCGTGAGTCAGGAACCGTTCCTGTTCTACGGCTCGGTACGCGACAACGTGATCTACAATCAGGAGGCCACCGATGAGGGATTGGAAGCGGCCCTGAAGATGGCGGGCGCTTGGGAGTTCGTGCACGACCTCGAGGACGGCATTCACACCCTCGTCGGCGACCGAGGCGCCATGCTCAGCGGGGGTCAGCGAGCCCGTATCTCACTGGCACGAGCCCTGCTGAAATCCCCCAGCCTGCTGATCTTGGATGAGGCCAGCAGCGCACTGGACGCCGAGACCGAACGTCGCATTCAGGAAAACCTCTTGTCGTCTGGAAAGGAACGGGCCACGATCGCCGTTGCTCACCGATTGAGCACGATTCGAAACGCCAACGAGATTCTTTCCATGGTCGACGGAGCCATCGTTGAGCGAGGCCTTCACGACGACCTCGTTGCGTCGGGTGGAGTGTACGCCAGTCAGTGGACCATTCAGACCGGCGACATGGCGGGCTTGTGATCAGACGGCTCGTCCTCGGCGCATGGCGAGTAAGTTGCCGATGGCCACCAAGAGAACAATCCCGGACAGCCAAACAGGCATGAGCGGTACCGTGTCGTAAGGCAACTTGAACAGGTCGAGCAGCGATTCACCGCGCGAGAAGGTTCCTCCAATTGAGGCGGTCAAGAGCACGAGACCCACGGCGGACAACCCGCCGAGACTCTGCCAGCGCCTTCCCCAATCATCGCTCCAAACGTGTTCGCCCAGGCGTCGTCGCGTCAACAACACGCCCAGCGCCAACCCGATGGCGGCGGAGCCAAGGAACATCTTGTTGATCAGCAAAGGGTGGTCAACGCCGTCCCCCGGACTGGATTGAATGCCGGTGACCATGGCGAACGGCATGGCAAGCAGTCCGAAAGCGAGCGCAAAATGGGCGACATGGTCGGCGAGTTTGAGGTGGCGTTTGAGATTGAACCAACCGTGGCTGGCCAGTCCCGCCAGCACGAAGGCCACGCCCGCCATGGCAAAGGATCCGACGGTAAGTTCGGTTGAAACCACGTGAAGGGTTGGAGCTGACACCATCAGTACTCCACCTCCTCAAACGCATCGTACTTTTCGTCGTCGGGGGTAGCCGTCTTTCTGTGGAGCGACATGAAGGCCACCATGAAGACGAACAGCAGGGTTATGGATTGCACATAAGCGACCGTCTCGTCCACCTCCCAGGAAGGTTCCTCGCTTTGCAAGGTGAACCACGGCGTCGTTTGCTGAGGCCCTTCGCCACCGAGATGAGCGCGCCACTCCAAGGTGGCGGGTTGAAGGCTTGACGGGAGATCAAACGTCCAAGCATCGGCGCCGGCGCTGGAGACCATGACGGTGTTGATCGGTCCACCCACCAGCCGCCACTCAACCTCAACAGACTGCACCGAGACGGTGTCAAGTCGTAGCGTGCTGGCTTCTCCAACGTCCCGTGAAACCGGGGGAGAGAAGGAAGGCGACAGACGAGGAAGATTCTCTGGGACGGCGACGACTTCAACCACAGCCGGCTGAACGGAGGCTCCGAAGAACGGCGCTTCCTCTCCGCTTTCAGTGCCGTGATGGATGGCAGCGTGGAGGGGATGATCGCCGGTGCTCGGGGCTCGAAGCGTCCACGTCACGGTGCGCTCTGTTTCACCGGGGGCAACGGTGATTTCCACGTAGTTCTCATCGCCGCCTTCGCTGTTGGAGAGAATGTCCCATCCGGCGTCCGCCGGCGTGTCGCCGGCGCCCGTCATGTCGGACAACAGGAACACACCCAACAACCCCGAAACGGTTGTTTCGATGTCGGAGATGGTGACCGAAACGCTGGTCGGCAGGCCTTCGTAGGCTGTGGTAGGGGCTTCGACGACGACGGTCGAAGCCGAGGACCGATTCATATCGGCGTCGCCGTGGCACGCTCCGCCGCATTGCGCATCAAACGTGCCCTGTCCCACCCCGCTTGGGTTGGCTGACCCGAGGCTGGATGCGAAAAGGAGGACCGTCACCACCAGCAAAACGGGGGTGCGCTTCACGCTCGTCCACCCCCTTTTCTCACGAGCAGGAACTGCAGCAACAGGAGAACCAAGACCATGGTGGCGCCGAGACCGTAGCCCAAGCCTTGAGCAGGTTCGGGTTGTTCCACCTCGACACCCGACACGTCAACGCTGACTTCACCCGTGGCTTTGAGGAAAATTCGCTCGTCGTCAAACGGTTGCAGCGTGTAGGTGTTGACGCCGCTCATCAACGGCCGGTCGGTGTAGGAGGTGTCGTTGGTGGTGCCGACGAGCACCCCGTTGCGCAGGATGTTGTAGGATACCGGCGCCCCCGTCCACGACCACGATAGAGCGACCTGACCCTCGCCGTCATGGGCACCCGAAACGCTTCGCATTTCAGGGCCCATGGTCGGTTCCAGCTGCAGAGATGCGTTGGCTGAGGCACCGTGGTCGTCGGTGATCGTGAGCGTGATCAATGTGTCTTCCAACAGAACGATTTCCGCAGTCGCTCCAACAGCAAAACCACCCTCCCATGTCCACTTGTACTGCAGGATTTCACCGTCAATGTCGGTTGATGCATCCGCTGAGAGCACGGTTGTTTCACCCAGCCACACGCGACTGGAGAGCACATCAACAGAAGGCGATGGAGGGAGATTGACCAGCGCAATGGTGGTGTCCAGCGTCGGGCCTGCATCCGTCCCGTCGGTGGTTTCAACGACCAACCTCCACGTTTGTTCCGGCGCCAATTTGTCAACGGGGACCGAGGTGGCGTTGGCAAGGGTGGCGTCCCTAAACCCGTTTTTGTACCATGTTGTGGAGAACGATGTCGGGTCGTCGTCCACGTCAACGACCGATATGTCCGGTGTCAAGTCGATCAGCGAGGTTGCGTTTTCGGGCCACACCACGCTGACGGTGGGCGGTGCGTTGCCGATGACCACGGCGTTTGAGGCGGTTTCTGAGATGTCCGTTCCATCGCTGAGAACCAGCACCGCGTGCCACGTATCCCCTCTAGACATGTGCTGCGCTGGGAGACGGTCTTCGTTCCCAACGTTGGTTTGAAGAGCGTCGTTGAGGAACCAACGAGCCTCCACGAACGCCACGCTGTCGCCGTCGTCGTCGCTGGCGGTGAAGTTGACCACGAGATCGTGAAGCGCAGAATACGACGGTGAGCGAAGCTCAACCTTGGAAGCGATGGGAGGTGCGTTGCCGATCACGATGTCGGAGCTGCTCGTCCACGGTGACCAAGCCTCCCCGTCCGACACACGGACCTCGGCCACCCAGGTCTGGCCCTTTGCCGTGAGGGCCGCAGGCAGCGGATTCAGACCTTCCGCCTCCGACACGACTGCACCGTTGAGGTACCACCGGATTTGCAGATCGACCAGTTCATCGCCGTCCGGATCGGATTCAACCCACGTCGCCCGAACGTCGTCGTTGGTGGTTGGGGCTGTTGTGGAAGAAACGCCGACGTCGTCCACGGACGGCGGTTGGTTGCTCGAGCCAATCGCAATGGCCGGGGAAGTGAACCACGTGGAGTGGTCCGTGCCGTCGGACACCCTCAACTCGATTTCCCACACGTCGCCCGAGCGGGTGGCGACCGCTGGCAGGGTCGTGGCGTTGTCGAGGGACGAGACGACGGTCCCGTCCAGAAGCCAGCGAACATCGGTCTGCGTGACGGTATCGCCGTCGGCATCGTCGGTCTGGAAAGTGAACGTGATCGCTTCCGAAGTGTCCGGTGTCTCGCTGCTCGGAATCAGTGCGGTGATTGCGGGTGCGGTGTTGAGCACCGACACGGGGCTGGACGCCATGGCTGTTCCCGTGTTCGTCCCGTCCGATGGCGTCACGCTTGCGTGCCATGCATCGCCTTTGACGGTTGCAGCAGCAGGGAGGGTGAGTCCGGTGCGGTCGGGTTGCAGAGCGCCGTTTCGGTACCACGACACCGTCGTTCCACTTTCTGCATCGCCGTCTTCGTCGCTGTAGGTGTAGGAGACCACGAGGTTGTCCGTGGTGAGAGGGTTGGCCGGCGCAACCGAAACATCGCTCACGGTTGGGGCCACGTTTGAAGGAACGGCCTCAACAAGGCTGGTTGAATACGTCCCGTAGATGTCGCCGCTCGTGCGACCGTTGCCGTTGGCGGAGAGGACGGCCAAATCGAACAGCACGGTGCCCGAGCCGCTGGCGGGGGCGGTCCAATCCATCGACCACGAGCTGGTGCCGGGGGAGTAATCGTGAGTGGCTTGGAAGCCGTTGCCCGAAACCTGCGAGTTGGCGTCAGGGTTCGACAGTGCACCTCGATTGACCTCGAGGTTGAACCCGCCGGTGTTGGGTGAGGTGCTCATCGACACCGTGAGACTGTAGGTGGTCGCTGCCACGTAAGCGGACGGAAGGCCGCTGAGTTGGCCCGATACGCCCGTGCCTCCGTGGCATCCGCAGCCGCCGGAGCTGTTCCACATCCCGTTGTCCTTTGCGACGACTTGGCCAAAGGGTGCCAACGCCAGAAGGAAAACGACGGCGAGCATCGCGATGCGCTTTCCCATGGCCAGAAAACGAACGGATTCTTTTTCATTCTTCGTCTTCACCTGTGGGCTTAGGATGACGTTTCCTCGTCGCCCTTGACCAGTCGGTCGATGTAGGTGATGATCGCCGATATGAACAAAAACAAGGGGATGCCCATGACCAGTGCCCAGACGCCGATCGACAACCCGGCCACGCGCACGTCGTCGAAGAGTTCGCCAACGATGATGATGAAGGTCACCATCAAGATGCGGCCGATCACCAACAAGGGGCGTACGGAACTCCAAATGGCGCTCGCATCGTCGGGATGGTCCGGTTGGTCCAAAGCGTTGAGTCGCTCCGTGATGGACGGTCCGGCCATGGAACCAGTGGCTGGCGTCGCAACATCAACGTTCGCAATGGAGCACCGAACGTGGCGCAGATTTGTTGCTGGGTCCGATCAAGCGGTGCGCACTCGGTCGTCGATTTGGGAACCTTCACCGGCTCGGCCACCCGTTCGTCGGATCTCTCTCCATGCCTTGATGACGCCTTGGCCGTACGCCCAATGGGCGAGGAACACAAAAAGCGGCGCAAGGAAGACGGTGCCCACGGAGCGGTGGGGCGAAGTGCCGATGGCGGCGCCCAGCCAGGAAATGGCGATGTAAGCCACGACAAAGCCGCCCGGGATGTGAAAGGCGATCCTTGCGAGGTCCCACTCGCCGTCCAGTTTGAACCACAGGTCGGCTGCGGCTCCACCGGACAACGCCCCGAAGAGCATGGCCGAGAGCGCAAGCACCACCAGCGGAGGGAAGAAACCGATGGCTGTATGCGACCACGTGGCGATTTCAGGCCAGCGCTTGTTGGCCACCATCCGCGTGTAGCCGTAGTTTCGCATCTGCTTCATGTACGGTTTGAACGGTCGGCGACGACGGTGCGGCATCACGTTGGAGGGGTCGATGAACAACTTGTGGCCCTTTCGTTGAATCTTGGCGTCCAGCACGACGTCTTCAGCGCCGATGCACCCTTCCTCAAAGAAATCCACTTCACGAAGATTGGCCATGCGGTGTGCACAGTTCACGCCGGGGTTGTGGGTGATGGGCACCAGTTCGCCCTTTGGTTGAGCACCATAGCGGGTGCCGGCGGTCATGAATTTGGTGCAGAACGCCACGTCTGCGCATTTAGCGCCGAAGGGGTCGTCGTCAGGCGCA
>PBMS01000018.1 GCA_002722695.1 Methanobacteriota archaeon | reverse complement strand
TACCAAGGCGGCTACTTTCCTGCAGACCGTACCTACGAGGAAAGCGCAGAAATGTTGTCAACCCACCCGGAACAATTCAAGATGGAAGTTCAAGCAACCCTTCGACGTCATGCAGACGCAATCAACACCATGGCCGAACGAGGCATGTATTTCTGGGACTACGGCAACGCTTTCTTGCTCGAGGCCTCTCGGGTCGGAGCTGATGTTTTGAACGATGACGGTTCGTTTCGATACCCGTCATACGTGGAGGACATCATGGGACCGTTGTGCTTTGACCACGGTTTCGGACCCTACAGGTGGGTGTGCACGAGTGGACGTCCGGAGGACCTTGAGCGAACCGATTCCATCGCCGCAGATGTGTTGAAGCGAATGAAATCCACTGCAAGTGCGGATGTTGTCCAACAAATCAACGACAATTTACGTTGGATTGAACAGGCAGGTTCCAACGAACTCGTGGTTGGGAGCCAGGCTCGAATTTTGTACGCAGATGACGTTGGTCGCCGTGAAATAGCCCTCGCCATGAACCACGCCATTGCGTCGGGGGAGTTGTCCGGCCCGGTGGTCCTCGGGCGCGATCACCACGATGTGTCTGGAACCGACAGCCCGTACCGCGAGACAGCCAACATCCGAGACGGATCGATGTTCACCGCCGACATGGCGGTTCAAAACGCCATAGGCGATGCGTTCCGCGGCGCCACGTGGGTTAGCCTGCACAACGGTGGTGGTGTTGGGTGGGGTGAAGTGATCAACGGGGGATTCGGTATGCTTCTGGACGGAAGCGATGATGCTGCACGACGAGTGGAATCCATGCTTCATTGGGACGTCAACAACGGTGTTGCTCGGCGAGCATGGGCCAGGAACCCAGGAGCCGTCGCAGCCATTCAGCGTGCGATGGACGCAGAAGAACGTTTGAACATCACGATGCCCAACATGGTGGACGATGACCTGTTGAATGGGTTGTGGGGTGATCAGGCATGAGCGATGAGCACGTGGTGTTCGCCGACGGAACAACCCTGTCGCCTCAAGAGGTGATGATGGTGGCCAAACAACGGGCCAGCGTTGCTGTGTCAGAAAACGCATGGCCCGCCATTCATGCCGCACGGGGCGTTGTTGACCGTATCGTATCAACCGGAGAAACGGTTTACGGGATCAACACCGGCTTCGGTGCTCTTGTCCAAGAACGAATTTCAACCGGGGACCTCGCTCAACTGCAACTCAATTTGGTTCGGTCGCACGCAACTGCTCTGGGTGAATACATGAGCGTTGAAGCCGTTCGCGCAATGATGCTGATTCGACTGAATTCCTTGTGCAAAGGCCACTCTGGCATCCATCCCGATTGCATTCACCAGCTCGTTGATTACCTCAACCAAAGTGTTCATCCCGCCGTACCGCGCATCGGCAGTTTGGGAGCGAGTGGAGATTTAGCCCCTCTCTCCCATCTCGCATTGGCCCTCATTGGGGAAGGAACTGTTCTTGAGGATGGAGACGTTCGACCGACGTCCGATGCGTTGTTCGACAAAGGACTGGCACCCGTTGAACTCACTGCAAAGGACGGCTTATCGCTGATCAACGGAACGAGTCAAATGACCGCATACAGCGCACTCGCCCAGCAGGAATTGTCCGAACTGTTGATTCTTTCCGACGTTGTGCTCGCAGCTTCCATGGACGCCCGTTCGTGCAGTCTAACGCCTTCGAGGGAAGAAGTGCACCAAGCACGTCCACACCCGGGCCAAGCGCTCGTTGCCCAGCGATTACGAGCGATATTAAGCGGATCTGAAATCCTTGATTCGCACGAGGATTGCGACCGTGTACAAGACCCGTATTCCTTCCGTTGCGCACCGCAAGTTCACGGGGCTGTGTACGAGTCGTACATGAGGTTGAGCGACATGCTCTACAGAGAAATCAACAGTGCAACCGACAATCCGTTGATTTTCCCTGAACCCGACAACCCAGGAACTCACGAAGTCGTATCGCAAGGAAATTTTCACGGTGAGATCATTGCCCTATCCTGCGATGCGATGAGTCTCGCCCTGTTTGAGCTTGGTTCCATCTCAGAACGAAGAATGGATCAGATGCTCGACCCGACCCGCAGTGGATTGCCGGCCTTCCTTGCGTCAAATTCCGGACTGGAATCAGGATTGATGATCGTTCAGTATTCTGCTGGTTCTTCGCTTTCAGAACTTCACGGACAATGCACGCCGCGCACGGCGTTCTCAACATCAACGTCCGCAGGGCAGGAGGATCATGTCAGCATGGGTGCGACGGCGGCATGGAACCTCTACACGGGTGTTGAACGATTGTCGGAGGTTTTGGCTTGCGAACTCCTCATTGCGTGCGAGGCTCTCGAACACGCTGCTCACCGTTCATCACCGCACGTCCACGGACTGGTCCAATTGGTCCGAAGCGTTTCACCTCGCCTTGACGGTGATCGGTCCACTTCTGAAGAATTGCGAACCCTTGCAACCACCTTGCGGACAGGTGGTTGGCTTGCACGACTCGAAGCTGAACACGGTCGCCTACCGCGTTGAGATCAATCGTTCAAGTTCTGTAATGGTTTCATTCACGCTGCTCAACGACATGAGCCGAAAGTTGTACACTTCGCGTTCCGTCACGGTCAGCCGCGCTCGGTGCGTGTCCATGTAGCGCACAGCATCGATGGCTGCGATGATGTCCGATTCAACCACACGATAAAGGCCGTGAGCCTCGTCAAGATTCACCATCGCCATGGCGGGCTCCAACGCTGCTAGATCAAACCCCATTCGTTTCCACTGCAGCATTCGGCGAGCAAGAATTGCGTGCGTAAAACCAACGCCGGGAAGATTCACAAGATGCACAAGGGTTCCTTCGCTGTCGTTGGGCACCGAATGGTTGCCCGTCGAATCAGATTCATCGCCCTGTGTCTGGGCAACGGGTGCGTCCGATGGCTCGTGCGCAGGGGCATGGTCTCCGAGTTCAACAGCCGGCGCAAGCGCGCGTAGGCGTGTCCAAAACTGCGAGGTTAAGGCGAGCGCGTCAACCGGAAGGACGACATCCAGCTCATGTTCCCTGGAAAGAGCATCGAGCGATTGAATCATGCGCATGGTGTCTTGAGGCGACGTTCGATCAACAAACCAATCCACACCTTCGAGAACAATGAGGTCCGTTGAGGAACCTGCGCGCTCATCGATGTGTGTCAACACGGCCTCCGGATCGGGCATGACGGACTGAGCGCTCGAGTGTTCGGAAATCCACCACAAACTGGCGCGATTGGATGGTATAAACCGCAGAAGCTGACGCATGGGCAAGCGACTGTAACACAGCACATCGCCCGTCGCGCCAAGAATACGATGTTCAAGGGCGAGGTAGGCGTCCGAGGGGGAGGAAGAATCCAACGTATGCAACCCGACCATGCGGCCTCACCGTCGGTGACGATTCCTTCCAACTCTAAGGAATTACGCCTTCCACATGACCGCTATCATCAATCATTATATTGCCGTTCTCCGTGGAAAAGAACGGTGGAACGGTGTCAGAAGAGGAAAAACAATCCGTAGGCATGGCCGAATGCGGTGCTTGCCGTGCCGTCATCCCCATCGATTCCGAGGAATGCCCTGAGTGCGGCACCCAATTTTCCGGCGTTTCGGAGGATGAACTCGGAGAGTGCGGCGCCTGCAACGCTCTCGTACCGCTTGATTCAACCAGATGCCCTTCATGCAGCGTGCTCTTTGTTGCTGACGATGTGGTTGACATTTTGCGCCAGTGGATTGCTGAAACGGGGATCAACATCCGCAAATTGTTCGAGAAATTTGACGAGAACAACGATGGGACCATCGACTCCTCGGAACTTAAGCGCGGATTGCTGAGCCTCAATCTCGCCGATTTACCCCCAACTCAAGTCGATCGCCTTGTCGCTCAAATCGACGAAGACGAAAACGGAGTCATCGACCTTGATGAGTTTGATGCGATATTGACGGGCACCGATGAAACAGACACGCCCGTTGACCAACCAGACAACGTGGTTGACGATGTTCCTGTGGCAGAAGAGGCCCAGACAGACGTCGTGGTTGAGGCTAAAGAATCGGAGGACGAGGCATCGGTTGAGGAACCGGTGGACGATGAGGTTGAGGAATCTCTCGAAGAAAAACTGGTCGATACCGAGGCTTTGGACACGGAGGACGTGGAAGATGGTATTGATGATGAAGACTTCGATTTAGAAGACGTTGACGATGCTGAGCCCCCAGTGGAAAAGGGAGCATCAGAGGATCGGCACAACCACCCACTTGCAGCACTTGCTGAGTTGATGGAGGAGCACGACGTGTCGGCTCAACGGATGTTCAACGACCTCGATGTCGACGGAAACGGCATGATCTCCTTGGCTGAACTCAACGCGTTGCTGGAAGCGGAATACAGCGATGCTCTCAACATTGAGGATGTGCAATCCATCATGGACGGCGTTGATGGAGACGGAGACGGGATGATCGACATCACAGAATTCATCGAATCCATTGAAGAATTAGAGACGTTGGAAACCTTGGTTGAAGAGATGGTGTTTCCAACGAGAATGCAAGAGCGCATGATGTCAAAGTCTTGGAACGACAGCGTTTGGCCGGTTCTCCACGTGTTCTTTGGCATAGTTGTTGCCGTGTTTATTGCCAACGGCATGTTTGGATTCGTTGATGGTTCAGGTGGCAACATCGCTTACGAGCCCAACGATTCAGGGCTGATACCAAGCGGCGATGTGCAGGCAGGTGACATCTACCCGTGCGACGAAAAGTTCCAGATGGACGGCTGCCGTAACTCACTGACGCCGCTGGCTGGAGCAAACGGCTCCTTATCCATGCCCATGGGCTTCTACTGGGACGGCATCGCTTTGATTGTCCTTGGATTTATCGGCTTGTCAACAACGTTGTTCCTTCATTTCGTCAAAGCGCCCGAATGGCGAGCAAGGGTGAGAGCGTTGAAGGAATTTGTCGACGACAAGTCCGATGCGACGGCAGATTCGGAAGAAGCGGAAGAAACGGACGACGAATCTGAAGACGATGTTGTGGTGGATGACGACGACATCGAGGAAGAGGGCGACGGCGGCATTGAAGACGACGAAGACACGGACGGTGAAGACGACGATTCCATCGACATAGGATCGCACATTGGCTTGACCTTTGAAGATGAAGAAGTCTTCGGAACCATCATTGAATTTGACGATGACGAAGGCACGGTAACCATCGAAGAAGACGGAACCGGAGACCTCGTCACCGGCTATCAAGAGGACATGTTCATCGAGTGATCGTCCCATGAGTAAGGATCCGTTGGGGCGATTTTCGGGTGTCGCCGTTTGTCCTGTGTGCGGTTGCATTGACAGAAAAGGCATGTACCGGTGCTCAGAATGTGGCACGTTCCATGCCGGTGGTATCATGGAAGAACGAGAGGCACCGCCACCATCGGAACAACGAGAAATGCAGCTGGCCAGCCAAGCACCGTTGGACCCGTCTGTGTACTCCGTCGGGCCGAACGCCTCCATACCCGAAGAGTCCTTTGACGAATCTGAGGATGTTCGATCGTGGGACGGCGGTTCAACCGACTTTTCATTTGATGAAGACGGCGATCCACCCGTTGCATCGCTCAAACTCCCCTCGGTCGAAACCGTTGAATCGGATGAAGATTGATTAAATGGATTTTGAAGGGGATTTGCACAGACTGATATCGACAAAGTGTCTATCCAATCTTCATTGGTGGGCTCGGAGAGAATCGAACTCTCGATCTTTGCCATGTCAAGGCAACGTCATAAACCCCTAGACCACGAGCCCCTAGGTAGGTTGAGCCACCTGACATTTCTATTAAACCAATTCGGTGAGAATGAGTGAAGCTCAAGCGATGATTTTCGAGATCTTACCACCGCATCCTGGTTGTGAGCAAAAACCAGCCATGCGCGTTCGTCCATTCGCCATTGCAATTTTTTTACCCTGCATGATTGGCCCGTACGTTTTGCACTTCATGCAGTATCCCTGAATGGCAGCCATGGCTCTCGACCTCACGAAGCGGTAGGCAATTTCAACACTTCTGTTCCCGATTCCACAATACGGTCCAATTTCATGCTTTGAGGGGGGGTTTGGGGCGTGAAAACAAGATAAATTGAGAAGTGCTTCAACACTCCAACCAGAAAAACGCATCACTGNGCTACAACTGGTGCGATTTANCTGCAACTCTGCTCACGTCGTTTTTCCGTTTCGTCGCATAACTCACATTATGCGACACCATGCCCACCTCATTCTGGGCTGTTTTGCCCAAACCGAAGGTTGTTCAGCTCTGAATCAGGAATTTCGAAGATTCCAACAAGAGGAGGGCCGAGCAACATGCCCTCGATACCCCCGTCGTCAACGTCAAGGGTCGATTGTATTTCCTTGGAGATCCGCTTCCAATCATCAGCACTGGCAAAAGCGGATTGGACCAGCATCATAGAGCCGTCCTCTGCACCCAAACCCAACCATGCACCGATGCATCCCGGCTGACGACGTTTGTACTCTTGCCGTGCGCGCATCATCCTGCGCAATCTGGCATCAGAGCCCTTCTTTCCTGAACACACAATTGTTTCTACCCACGCCATGAACATCACTTATTCTTTTTTGGAATCACATATGCTGCATTCTTGCACAAACTATCTTTTAAGTGTGTATCAATGGGAAATGTATCGGCCGTTGAGGACGGTACCTGAAAACGGGGTTGCGGTGGGTCGAAGTGTCGCAGCCTCCCAGTGTGGGCCGTCCACGATGTTGAAATTGGCCGCGCCGCCTTCGACGATTCGTCCATGCGATATTCCCGAGGGGTGCGGTGAAACGTTGGCTGCGTTGACGGTGATGGCAGCGAGTGCTTCAAGCGGGTGCACACTGCACCGCTGCACCATAAGAGAGGCCATGAACGGCAAACTCAGCGTGCGGCAATTTGGATTGAAATCTGAGGCCAAGGTGAAGCCGATGTTGTGGTCGATGATGGTGCTCATGTCAGGCCAAGGGTCCCCCATTGCGTAGGGCGTTCCCGGAAGGAACCCTGTGTTGACGGAGGCTTCGCTCATTCGAAGACGCGTGTCCATCGGTGTATGATATGCATGGTCTGCGGTTGACACACGCAGCGATGCAGCAAGTTCCCCTCCGCCTCCATCGGTGAATTCGTCCACGTGCATCCGTAGGTCGAGCCCGCCCTTTCGTGCAGCGACGAGAATATCTTCACTTTGCTCAACGGTGAACCAGCCAGGTTCACAGAACACGTCCGCTGAACGGGCCAAACCTTGTTCGATCACGGCTGGAAGCTGGTCGCTCATCAGCGATTCGACGTATGCGTTCGGTGTGGTATCGTTCGGCACATCGTGCGCCCCCATCCACGTAGAATCAATGCTTGGTACATGTGCGATGCGATTCAACCGTTCGGTCAACTCGAGCAATCGCAACTCCGATTCAGTGGTTAATCCGTAGCCGCTCTTTGCCTCCATATGGGTGGTCCCGGTTCGCAGTGCTTCTCGCAGCCGTTGGTAGCCCAACTGAACGAGCAAGTCGTCCGATGCGACTCGAGTCTGGTTCACTGTGTGTTGTATGCCGCCGCCCAAGGCACTGATTTCAGCATACGATTTGCCTTCTCTTCGCCAGGACACCTCCCGGGAACGGTCGCCCGCCCAAAGTAAATGGGTGTGCCCGTCGATGAGCCCCGGTACAATGGCCTGCCCACGAAGATCAAACACAGCATGCTCTTCCTGTTGATGGTTGGTGGGTGGGCCGTCCAAACTCCACTCCGCTGTGAGTTCATCTGAAGATTTGATGCATTCAACTACTTCACCATTTACAACAATCCCCATTCCAACACCATGTAGAGAATCTTCAATACCGGTGTTGCCCGAACCAAAATGAACCATCGGACCTGCGTTGATGTAGATGGTCCGCATGACCAAAGTGACGAGAAGAGGGTTGAAGAACAATCGGTCTATGGGCGAAGCATGGCAGGATGGACGCTTGGCATTGAAACGACCGCTCACACACTGTCGTTCGGGCTGGTGGATGCCAACGGTGTTCCCCATCCGGCCTCAAGCGATACGCTCCGTCCCGATCAGGGAGGCATTCACCCCCGTGAGGCAGCCGACCATCACAAAGACGTGGCGGCTGGACTCTTTTCTGGGGTTCTCGAACAACACGGGTTGGTGGTGGACGACATTGGTGCGGTGGCCTATTCACAAGGTCCCGGCCTAGGTCCTTGCCTGCGCGTTGGCGCAGCCGTCGCTCGCGGTCTAGCAACCCGAATGGATGTCCCTCTGATCGGCGTGAATCACTGTGTGGCCCACATTGAAATTGGTCGGCAACAATGCGGATGCGACGACCCCGTCCTGCTCTATGTTTCAGGTGGCAACACTCAAGTCATCGCCCGGTTGAACGGACGCTACCGAGTTTTGGGAGAAACCCTGGACATTGGTATAGGAAACATGTTGGACAAATTCGCTCGAAATCAGGGCATTCCATTCCCAGGAGGACCCAAGATCGAGCAATTGGCTCAACAGTATCTGCAACGCCAACCGAATCCCGACATGGAGGGGTTACAGCTTCCGTACGCCGTGCGCGGCATGGACCTAGCGTTTTCTGGACTGCTGACGGCGGCTCAACGGCTTATTGACAACGGCGCCCCATTGGATGCGGTGTGCTGGTCTCTTCAAGAGCATGCATTTGCTTCCTGTGTTGAAGTGGCGGAGCGCGCCATGGCCCACACTGGAAAGACGGAACTCCTCCTTGGTGGTGGTGTTGCATGCAACCAGCGTATGCGTACAATGTGCGAAGAAATGGCGTCGGATCGAGAAGGGGCGTCGTTTGCCCCCCCTCGTATGTATTGCATCGACAACGGAACGATGATCGCCCTTCTCGGTTGGATTGAACTGAAGAAACGCACCACAGCTCTTGAACAAAGCGCCATCGACCAGTATCTCAGAACCGATCAGACACCGGTCGTTTGGTCCTGAGTGGGGCATACGGTTTTAATGGGTGGTCGTCCGCCTTTCGATGGGGGTCTTACGAATCAACGGACGACGAGGTGGCCGAAAGGAAGAGTTCAATCCTTTCGCAAAGGATGCTTCGCAGCAGCACCGACGACGACGCGACGAGCGAGACCGGCAAAATGCACGACGACCAACACCCGCACCAACCGAACCCGTCGCTCCACCGACTCAAGACATCAAGGCCGACCTTGAACGAAAGCAACGACAAGCAATTGAGAAACTGGAACAGGAAGGTCATGTCGCATCGCCTGCTGTCGAGCCGGTACCCGTACCTGTTGAACAACCCCCAGAGGAAGAAGACGACGGCCCAGCAATCCAGTCTCATGAAGATCGAATTGCTGAGCTTCGTAGAAAATCCGAGGCCACCAAGCAAAATGCGTCTCGGATAGAATCGGCGCCGGATGTCTCAGCGGATCATCCGTTGAAGCCTGATGTCCAATCCGAACTCGCCCAAGCGGACGCAACATCAGGCTCCACTGTCAGACTCGATCAAGCCGTGGTCAAACCTGATGCTCCCGTGAAGAGGGACGTCTTCGCAACGATTGAGACAAAAATCGAGCCGAAAAAAGACAGACGCCGACGCCGACGCTTTGACAAAAAGGGCGGGGGGCGTCAAAAGCAAGAAAAAAAGCTCAATCGCCAGAAATACCTCGAATACAAGTACGCAGCCAAGGACATCCTGGACAACCCCAACGTGCCCGAGGAGCATCGGTCCAACGTTTTGGGTCAGGTTTGGGCCAAAGGTGAACGTCAAGGGATTGACGAGTGTCTCGAATTTATCGAATCAAAGGAAGCCGAATTGATCTTGCCCGAAGAAGTGGGAGACCAACTACGAGATCTTGTGAAGCGAATGACAACAAAGAGATGAGATCATGACCAACAAAACAGTAGCCAACAACACAGTCGTTCGAGTGCACTACACGGGCACGCTTCCCGATACCGGGGAGGTCTTCGACACCAGTGAAGGAAAGGACCCATTGACTTTTTTGGTTGGCCATAAAAATATGATTTCTGGTTTCGAGGAAGAAATGATGGGAGCAAAGCTTGGCGAACGTCGTGAATTTACGCTGGAACCTGAGCGCGCCTACGGGCATCAGAACGATGAACTGGTTTTGGAATTCCCGAAGTCTGAGTTTTCCCATTTGGAATCAAGCGGTGTTCAGATCGAAATTGGTATGCAGCTGGTTGCCCAGACGTTTGAGGGACCCGCTCCGTTCATAATACGGGCCGTGAGCGAAGACTCAATCACCGCAGACTTCAATCATGCAATGGCCGGCAAGACGCTCAAATTTTCCGTGGAGGTTGTCGAAGTGCGTACGGCAACAGACGAGGAAATTAACCACGGGCACGCCCACGGCCCCGGCGGTGTCAACCACTGAATCAAGGCGAGTCTTGATGAAGTGAATCGCTGTGTCATTGTCATGGCCAACGAACGTAAGCCGGACTGGCGGACGCTCAGTGGGCTCCCCCTCCCGGTGTCGTCAAGTCCGGAGGACGAGGCCTTTACGCTCCCCGATGCCGGCACGCCACCGTACACCCGGGGCATTCATGAGACGATGTACCGCTCTCGTCTTTGGACGATGCGGCAATACGCTGGCTTCTCCAGCGCTGAGGCCACCAACGAGCGATTCAAAATCTTACTCGAACGAGGCCAAATGGGCTTGTCGGTGGCGTTTGATTTGCCAACGCAACTCGGCCTTGATGCCGACGATGAACTCTCGTACGGTGAGGTTGGCAAAGTTGGCGTATCGATTTCGTCTGTTGAAGACATGAAACGTTTGTTTGAGGATATACCCCTCGACAACGTGAGCACTTCGATGACCATCAACGCCCCAGCCATGGTGTTGTTGGCGATGTACATCGTCGCTGCGGAGGAGCAGGGTGCGAGCATGAGCGATCTAAAGGGCACCATTCAAAACGACATACTCAAGGAATACATCGCCCGAGGCACCTACGTCTTTCCACCCAACGAGAGCATGCGCCTCATCACCGACGTGTTTGCATTTTGCGGCGAGCACGTGCCCAAATGGAACACCATATCGATATCAGGCTACCACATTCGAGAAGCAGGCTCAACAGCGGTGCAGGAAGTGGCGTTTACACTGGCCAACGCCCTTGCGTACGTTGAAGCAGCGATTCAACAGGGGTTGGACATCGATGCGTTTGCACCGCGATTATCGTTTTTCTTCAACTGCCACAACGATTTCTTTGAAGAGATTGCAAAATTCAGGGCTGCGCGCACTCTTTGGCACGATCTGATGGTGAACCGGTACAACCCGACCAACCCTAAATCCGCAATGTTGCGATTTCACACCCAAGTGGCCGGGGTTAGTCTAACCGCACAACAACCGCTCAACAACGTTGCCCGAGTGACCATTCAAGCATTAGCGGCGGTCATTGGCGGCACGCAAAGCCTCCACACCAATTCCTACGACGAGGCTCTCGGCCTCCCCACTGAGGCCTCAGCCACCGTTGCGCTCAGAACACAGCAGATCATCGCTGAAGAATCGGGTGTTGCAGACACCGTTGATCCTATTGCCGGTTCATGGCACGTTGAACGACTCACCAAATCCGTGTACAAGGAAGCCATGAACATCATCGAACAAATCGAAGAAAAAGGTGGAGCCTTGGCCGCCATTGAAGACGGTTGGCAACAACAAGAAATCCACCTCTCAGCGTTTCAGCATTTGAGTGAAGTCGAACAAAACAAGCGGAAAATTGTCGGCGTGAACCACGGAACAATGGATGAGCTTGAGGGCATTCCAGTCATGAAAACAGACCCTACTCTGGGTGAGCAACAAGCAGTCCGTCTCTCAGAACTTCGACGCACTCGCGACAACACGTCCGTCGCAACGTGTCTTGAGGAGGTGCGTCGATGCGCTGCGACCGACGAGAACCTCTTCCCAGCCGTCATCGAGGCCGTGCGGGCTCGAGCAACGCTGGGTGAAATCATGAATGTTCTGAAAGAAAAGTTTGGAACCTACACAGCGCCGAGCGGATTTTGAGGTGATGCCATGAACTTTGGACCCGTCCACATTGACCACATCGGAATTGCGACGCACCACCTTGACGACCACACATCGTTTTGGAGGCTGTTGGGATTGGTTCAGGGGGACCAGGATGAAACGGTCTCGGATCAGGGTGTAACCACTCGCTTCTTTTCCACATCATCCATCGGTCCTTCCACGCCGGTGGCGAAAATCGAATTGTTGGAAGCAACCGGCAAGGACACCCCCATCGGACGATTTCTCGAAAAGCGTGGACCTGGTGTCCAACAGGTCTGCCTCTCTGTTGGCGACTTGGAGGGCCTGCTTGCGCATTTGCTCGACAACGGGGTGCGCTTAATTGACGAACAACCTCGTATGGGTGCGGGCGGGAAATTGATCGCCTTTGTTCACCCTGCATCAACCGGTGGAGTGCTGGTTGAGTTGACGCAACACGACATCACGCCGTGATGCGAACACCTATAATCGGCCTTGAGCGTAATCAAACCGATGAGGACCTGCATTGACCAGTTGCTTGCCATGCCGCACATCGACGCTCCGAGCCTGAAAGGCGAGGTTCACTATCTAGCCGGTCGTCTCGAACAACTCCGCATGCAACGCACCATCAGCAACGAGGCGTATCTTGACGCCGGAGCGATTCAAGGCGCCATTGAGCTCGTTGCAAACATGATCGATATGGGTGTGCCACAAACCGAGATTCAAGAACATCTGCGGTCAACCCTCCAACGTGCCAACCGAATCGAAACAAAACACCCAGGACTCAACTGGGCCGTGGAATCCGGTCGAGCGAGTTGAAAGGCGCATGCCTGCAACGCTGCTCTCGGTTCAATCCGCTTCAAAGCGGTTCGGAGATGTCATTGCTCTTGAGTCCGTGGACTTGGACATCAACCAAGGCGACATCATCGGCCTTGTTGGGTCAAACGGAGCAGGGAAAACCACGCTTCTTCGACTCTTGTCCGGCGTTTATCGACCGACGTCGGGTCGCGTGATGTTGGCCGATGATTCCGAGGTGATCCACGCTCGACATCGGCTCGGAGTGGTGCCTGAAAACACTGGATTGTACGCTCGACTCACCGCTTGGGAGAACATTCGATACCACGCCCGCATACACGGTGTTTCCGACGATGAGGCTTGGAACCGAACGTCGTATTTTGCAAAACACCTCGACATGTTGGATGCTCTTGGCCGTCATACCAAAGGGTTCTCTCGAGGGATGCGACAGAAAACCGCCTTGTTGCGAGCCTTGGTTCATGCTCCATCGGTGTTGTTGCTGGACGAACCGACTGCTGGTTTGGACGTGACAAGCGCACGAACCGTTCGTGAATTGGTTCGGCAACTGGGCGAGGAGGGTGGAACCGTCATTTATTCAACGCACCAGTTGGCTGAGGCACAGCGTGTTTGCAATCGAATCGTCATCATCCACAACGGGGAAGTCCGTGCGGACGGCACGCCTGAGGCCTTGCTGGAACAAACGGGTACCACGCATTTGGAAGAAGCCTACGTCTCGCTGACCAGCGACGCAGCACGAACTCGTCAGGAGGACTCCAAACCGCTTTCCCGTTGGTCGTCTTGGTGGCGGGGTCTGTTCACCCCAAACGTGCCCGGAGGTGGTGAGGATGAGTAGTGCGTTTGGGCGCGTTCGAACCATTGCGAAGAAGGAACTGGTTGAGTTTGTTCGCGATTGGAGAACCATCTTGGCCATCCTCGTCATACCGCTCTTGTTGTTTCCACTTTTGTTCATCCTTTTTCCGTTACTCTTGGCCTCTGAGGCTGCAGAATTAAGCGCCGTTCAGGTCGACGTCGTGGTGCAGGCCGATGAAATCCCCGACGAACTTCAGTCCCTGCTCACCAACGCCAGTCTCAACTTAACTTTCGAGGACTTACCAGTGGTGGCCGAGTTGTCGGCACCTGAAGGCGCCGATGAACGCTTACGCAACGGTTCCATCGACGCACTTCTACGGCTGCAAACCAACGGTACGGTGTTGGAATACGCCGTCTTGTACCTATCAACATCAGAACAGAGTCTTGAGGCAAGAGGCCGGGTTTTCGACGCATTGAGTGCGTGGGAGCAAAACGAAACCGTGAGACGAATCGATGCAGCTGGTCTGGACGCCGACGAGACCCTTGACCCGCTGCGATGGAACGGTGACGTCGCACAGAGCGACGTCGCTACCCAAGGTGAACAAGCCGGCATGGCGCTGTCCCTGTTCATCCCGTTGGTTCTTGCCGTTTGGACGTTCTCCTCGGCGATCCAACCGTCCATTGACATGACGGCGGGGGAGCGAGAGCGCGGCACGCTCGAAGCCTTGCTCGGCCTGCCCAGCACTCGCATGGAATTGTTGATGGGGAAATGGTTGGCTGTGGCGACCATCACCGGTGTCGGGGTCATGCTCCAGGTGGCAGGTCTCCTGTTTGCCATCGGCTATCTGGCCAGCTCCGACGTCATCTCAGCACCGAGCGTTTCATTGACCGCTCTAGCGTTCTTAATTCTCGCCGTGCTCCTTTTTGCCATCATGGTGGTTGCGTTTGAACTTGCGCTAGCGATGCGTTCTCATAGCGTAAAAGAAGCCGGCTCCATCCTCGGGCCGGCGGTCCTCATCATCCTCTTCCCGGCCTTGTTCACGCAAGTCATCAATCTTGATGGCATTGAGACGTTCTGGTTTGCAATCCCCGTGGTGAACGTCCTTCTGGCGCTACGGGAATTGCTCATGAATCGGATTGTCTACACCCACGTGGCCGTTTGGTTGCTGTCCTCAACGTTCTACGCATTCGCTGCAGCGTACTACGCAGCCCGCCAGTTCAAGCGTGAAGACATCGTTGTCAGTCTGTCCTAGGCACCAAAGGCGATCAAGGCCTCTCGGACAATGTCGACGATGAGATCGATTTCTGTTGATGTGATGTTAAAATGCGGTGTAAAACGGAGGGCATTTTCCCCTCCATGGATGACGCCGAGTCCACGTCGTCGACACCAAGGCTCAACCGCTTCCATGCCGACGACTGGAAACTTGTTCGGTTCAAGCTCTGCGCAACACAGCAGGCCGGTGCCCTGAACTTTGGTGATGGCTTCAGGGAACTCCTCCTGCAGTTTGGTGAATTTTTCCACAAATTCAACGCCACGTTCGCGGATGTTGGTGCGGAGTTCGGGCGTGATGCTGTCCAAAACCGCAACCGCCGTTTCGAGGGCCCGTGGATTGGTGGTCATGGTGTTGCCGTAAATGCCGGTCCGGTAGAGTTCTGACGCGCGCTTGTTCATACCGAGCACCGAAAGCGGAAACTGCCCGGCATTCATGGCTTTGGACCATGTTTCCAGGTCGGGTGCTTCACAATCCTGGAATCCATCGTAGTCCACAACCGAGAGGGTTCCTTGTCCACGGATGCCCGCTTGAATGGAATCCACGAGCAACATGCTGTCGTGTTCAAGGGTCAATCGTCGCGCTGCATCGTAGTATTCACGAGATACACACGCTCCGGGGTTGCCTTCCCCTTGAACCGGCTCAATGGCAAAAAGTTCGATGAAGACGTTGTCTGCGGCTGCGTCGGTGAAGGCTTGCTCGAGCGATTCTACATCGTTGGCAGGGACCAAAATCAGATTGTCACGTTCTTGAAACGACGCTAAATGCTTGTCGTATTTTCCTTTGCATGAATGCGACATTTGGGCGGGGCGGTCGGTGCGCCCATGGAAGCCTTGTTCGACCGCCATCATTTTGATGACCTTTCCTTCGTGTTTCCCACCCTTCTGAGTCATCAATTTGGCATTGACGTCGGCAATGCGCAGACTCACGGTCACGGATTCTGAGCCACTGTTCATGCAGATGAATTTTTCAAACGGGCACGAGCCACGGGTGTGGCCGAGTTCTTTTCTCAAGCGTTCATCAAGGCGCTTTTGCGAGAACGATGCGGTCATCACGTTGGCCATCACCCAATTTCCAGACATGGACTGTATGACGGCTTCTGGTCCATGGCCCGCACCAAGCATACCGTACCCACCGTTGTCGTGCACCACTGCCCCGTGCGATGTCACGATCCACGGTCCACGAGCTGCAAGGGCAACGTAAGGATTCACCGTGGCAGGGTTGTAGAAATTCACAAACCCCTCTTGCAGCGTGGTGATCAGCGATGCTTCTTCGGAATCGAGGTACAATTTTGGGAATTCGGTGGCCAACGCTTGAAACCGAGCGAAGCCTTCTTGGATTGCCCTGGACAAACTTGGGTCGTTCTCAAGGAACGATAGAATCTCTGAATCGGTGAGACCGGGCGTGTCGATGGCACCCACGCTGGACCTGATCTCGTGAAGGAGGACCAACGGTTTCGCGTGCACCTCACCGGTCTGCATACACCTGAATCCACCGAGGTAACCTTTGAACATTATTGAGACCAAATTAGGATCGAACGTGTTTTTTTTCATGTTCTATTCACAGACTATTCGCAGACGAATACTTATGTAGGCAAAACGGGACGCCCAAACTGTGCCTAAGATTTCATTGGACATGCCCCAAGAGCTTGCGGACGACTTGAAGTTACACGTCGGCGACGATAAGAAATTCGTCAGTCTCGCTGACGCCGTACGAACGGCGTGCAGGAAGATGCTTGACCAGTTGGACACGATTGACCTGCGGCACGGTAGGAGGACCATCAAATGACGACCACAGAAGAAGCACACGCTGCTGTCCGCACGTTGCTCGGCTACATCGAAGGGGATGAAGCCGTCGACAGGGAGGGTTTGCAGGAAACGCCCAAGCGTGTGGTGGAATCGTGGTCTGAGATCTTTGCAGGCTACGGCATGGATGCGTCCGATTTACTTCAGGCGACCTTTAACGCCGAGGGTTACGACGGCATTGTGTTGCTGCGAGACATTGAATTCACGTCAACCTGCGAACATCATCTCCAACCGTTTCGGGGGAGAGCCCACATCGCTTACATCCCCGTTCAACGCATCGTTGGGATAAGCAAACTGGCTCGGATATTGGAACTCCACGCTCGTCGCTTGCAGAATCAAGAGCGAATCACGAAAGGCATCGCAGACGACCTCGAACGAGAACTGGAGCCTCTTGGTGCGGCTGTTATCATCGAAGCATCCCACGGTTGCATGCAGTGCCGGGGGGTTGCTAAACAACAAGCGGTCATGACAACGTCGGCCATGCGAGGCGTGTTCTTCGACCGACCGGAAGCGCGAACGGAATTGATGCAACTCATTCAGCAGCCCACACTCTGAGGTGTCGTTGTGGTGAACGCTGCAATCAATGCCGCTGGGCAACGGACGGAAGATTTGGAAACGGTCTACAACATTGTTGAGATCTTTCATTCCGTCCAAGGTGAAGGCTATCGAAGTGGGATACCGCACGTGTTCGTACGGTTTGGTAAGTGCAATCTGCGATGCGAGTGGTGCGACACCAATTTCGACGAGTACGAACAGCAAACCGTGGCCACCATCCTCGAACAAATTGCACAGTACCCGTGCAAAAACATCATCTTCACAGGCGGTGAACCGATGTTGAACGATTTGTGGCCGCTTGCCAGACCGCTCAAGCAACGAGGCTACCACCTGTCCGTTGAGTCCAATGGAACCGTGGCGATACCCGACGGTCTGTTGGACTGGATTTGCATTTCGCCGAAAGATCAGATGTACCCTCAAGTCTCGGTTAAGCAGCGCTCCGGCCATGAACTCAAGTGCGTGTACGTCGGTCAGCCGTTGACCCTGTACGATGAATTGAAACATGGCTTCGAGCACCTCTTCCTGCAACCGTGTTATGATGAATCCGAGAGTGTAGAGGAAAACGGACGTTCATTTGCGCTGACGGAAGAAGTCGTCAAAGAGCATCCCGAGTGGAGGCTCTCTCTTCAGACACACAAATGGATGGGAATTTTGTAGGGTGATCAAATGAAAGCGGCGGTGATGGCTCTTAGCGGTGGCATGGATTCGTCCTCGTTGTTACTGCGTCTGATACGGGATGGTTACGAAGTAACCGCACTCTCGTTCAATTACGGGCAAAAGCATGCAGTTGAACTTGAACGAGCTGGTCAACTGGTGAACTACCTCGCACAACACGGCCACAGCGTCCGCCACCACGTGGCTGACCTGCGCTCAGCGACAGCCCTGTTCGAGAGCAACCTGTTGAGCGGAGGCAACGACGTTCCCCGCGGTCATTACGAAGAGGAGAACATGAAAGCCACCGTTGTGCCAAATCGAAACGCCATGTTTTCATCACTGCTGTACGGAACAGCACTTTCAGTGGCCGAAGCCAACGGGACGAACGTCGAGGTTGTGTTGGGCGTGCACAGCGGCGACCATGCAATCTACCCTGACTGCCGACCAGAGTTCTACCGTGCGCTCGAACACGCGTTCGCCTTGGGCAATTGGGACAGTGAGCGGATCTCGTTCACCCTCCCGTACCTCCATACAGACAAAACCGGTATTCTGAAGGACGCCGAAGTTTCAATCGACAACCTGGGTTTGGACTTTGACGAGGTGTTCTCCCGTACAATCACCTCCTACCAACCGGATGGCGACGGTCGCTCCGATGGCTCGACCGGGTCGGACGTTGAACGAATCCTTGCCTTCCATGCAGTCGGGAGAGTTGACCCCCTGGAGTACATCCACCCGTGGGAGGTTGTCCTCGAAGCAGCCCTGGAGACGGAACGCCAGCATCTCGACCAGCACTATCGTGAGAATCTGACCGAACTGCAGTATTATGTCACGAGACAAGCAGGCACCGAGCGAGCGTTTACCGGGGAATATTGGAACGAAAAAAGAAAAGGAACCTATCGGTGTGTGTGCTGCTCAACCTTGCTGTTCAAATCAACCATGAAATTCGATTCCGGATGCGGATGGCCCTCCTTTCACACCGAGCACGAAGAGGCCAACATTGTACGAATCGAAGATCGCTCTCACGGCATGAACCGAACGGAGGTGCGCTGCAGCACATGCGATGCGCACCTCGGACACGTCTTCAACGACGGACCCAGAGCCTACGGAGGAGAACGATACTGCATCAATTCCGCATCCATGTTGTTTGAACCAGACGAGGAGGACGAAGCATGACCACAACCATACGAAGATACGTCGAGACCGATACGGGACATCGAGTTCCCAATCACAAATCGAAATGCCGCCATCTGCACGGACACCGGTACAGATTTGAAGCGGAGATAGAGGGCGACGTTGTTACCGTTTCAGGCGTTTCCGATGAGGGCATGCTGATGGATTTTTCAGACATCAGCCGGGTGTTGATGGAGCATGTTCACGACGTCATCGATCACGCATTCGTCGTTTATGAAGGAGACACAGAAGCGCGCCAAGCGTGCGAACTGATGGGCGACGGGCATCGGACCGTGGTGGTCTCGTTCATCCCCACGGCAGAGAATCTTGCAAAGTGGGCGTTTGATGCCGTCGCACCTCACATCTCATCCACGTACGGGAACAAACTCCGCCTCGTGGCCATGCACTGCAGAGAAACGCCAAAATCAGTGGCGACGTGGCGTCCAAAACTATCGTAGTTTGCGCCGATGGTCTTTCATCCACAGTGGGTCGCCTCGTGCGAACTCCATCGCCGTGGTTGCTTCGACCAACGCACCGATCATACGCGTGCACTCATCGGTGGATGGCGAACCTTTGAGCAAGGTACGTCTCAGTGTTTGAGCAACCGACAGGCGGCGTTCAGACGATGCCGATGAACCGTTTGCAAATTGGTCGATGGCGTTGACGAGGGCCTCTCGAACGGCGGGTTCAAGGGAAGGTGTCAAGGGAACGATGTCGGGCATCCCTGGGTCCTGACCTTGTTGGTCCAGCACACGGGTTCGGTGGATTTCGTAGACAACGGCAGCGACTGCATGGCTAAGGTTTGCGATGGGGTAGCCCTCCCACGTTGGTAACGTGACAAAAAAGTCGCAGTTCTGCAGGTCATCGGACGATAGACCCTTGCCTTCCTCACCGAAGACAATGGCGGCACGTCCGCCGCTGTTGGAGAGACGTTCAACCATGTCCCAAGGGAACAGATAGTGTCGAAACAGCGTTTTTTCTCCGACTTCTCGCTTCCCTGATGTTCCCACGACAACAGAACAATCCTTGGTCGCAGACGCGATGGTTTGGTGAACGCTGAGTTCGTCGAGCAGACGAGATGCGTGCTTGGCACGCGCTCGGGTTTCTCCATCCTCAGGGGAACACTTTGGCTTGACCAGACGAAGGTCGTCGAACCCGTAGTTCAGCATGGTCCGACAAATGGCTCCCAGGTTGCCCGGGTGGGTGACGCCCACGAGCACGACAGCGACGTCAAAACGACCTCGAGGCAACGGTAAATCCTGGCGTTCTCCCATGACCTCACCTCATGATTCCTTCAAAAATTGGGCAATCCATCGCGGGTCGCACGACTGATAAAGAAAGAAGAGATGGCCGCCGTGTTCTCGATCGGACATCACAAGCGACCGTTTGCGAACGTTGTGTTTGTTTTTCAAGTGGAGAAGAAGTGCCTCCAGTTCAACGGCATCGTCACCGTGAACGCTGACGGGCTGACGGTCCCAATCGACCCAAACGGTCACGCAACCACACCTCAATCGGTGCGGCGTTGTCGGTACCGAGTGACGTAGCCTGCAATCCAATTGCGTAGCTTTTTGGAATCAACGTCGGTGAGTTCGGCGACCATGAGCTTGTTGTGATCGAAGTCATCCGTGAACTTCTCACCGTGCTCTTCGCAAAGACGAATGGCTCGAATTTTGATAAAACTTGGACGAATGTTTCCCATCTTGTTCACTCCTTCATCAGTTTTACTTCAACGGGGAAGTCGGGTTCGTCATGGCGAATGCAGAGAAGGCGCACCTTCCGTGGCGGGTTTTCAATGCCTCGCTTCCAGATGTGTTCGTTGACTTCAGGGTCGATGTAGAGTTCCTCGTCTTCACGCACCTTCAGGTGTCGAATGACCTGTTCGCGAATGATTTGCATGGCTCGCGGGGCACGCTTGAAGCGCGTGATGTTCCAGGCATGGCGGAGAGGGACAACGAGTTCGGATTCATTTGGGCGTACCATTTTGAATCACCTCATCGTTGCAACTTGCTGCGTCGCCATTGATGCCGCTTGGGATGCGACACCGTGTTTCGGTCGGTCTTTAGCATGACCCAAACGGGGACACGCCGATTCTGCTTTCCTGCCTTCAAGAGGCGAATTTTCTTTGCTGCTGGTTTGTTTCTTGACATATCGAGCACCTTCTCAGATTCTCCTAACGGACGCATTGTTGCGGCTCTTGGACAGTTGGGTGAGCAGTTGCTTCAAGGAAGCATCGCTCATTGGGGTTGGAATCGATCCTTGGCTGACCATGGCAGCCAAATCGGCTTTGATGGACTGGACCCGCTTGGGTTCAACCAATGCAATTCGAGCAAGACGTGCCCGGGCATCGGGAGACAAATGACGGCGCAGAACTGCATCGACCTGTGCGGCATCGGTGGCTTCTTGCTGCGCCTGTTCTTCAGCCTCGAGTTGTTTGACGGCTTGGTTTTGAAGTTGGGATTGAATCTCTTCCATGCGCCGTGCACGAAGAGCGGCCAACTCCTCATCGTGGTTGACCGTCATGGTGGACACACTCTCACTTCCCGACTCAGTACTTGTCCAGTCCGGGATACTGGGCTTCTGCCTCGCCCCTCACGGAGTGAGCGATGTTGTCAACCAGCTTTTGACCGGCTGCGGAGATTCGACGTCCGGCATAGAGTTGGACCTTGCCTTCATCGGTTTCGACTTCCTTGGTCGGAACTTTTTCGACCAAACCGGCGTCTTCAAGTTGTTGAAGAGCGGTTCGAATGATGTGGCGAGAAGCGACACCCGGGGTGTTGGGGCTTACCCCGTTGTCCTTCTTTCCACCAAACGCTTGGGCGAGTTGCGTGACGCCGATGGGGCCGTTTCGGGCCACTTTTCTGAGAATAGCGGCCGTTCGAAGGTACCACCAATTTTCCTGGGTGGGAGGGCGCTCTCGGTCGACGGCTGTTTTGACGTATTGTCCCCAATCGGGCATGGATACGGCCTCTTGGTCGGCCATTGCATCCGCAAGAGCTGGATTGAAAATGTCAGCGGGTATGTCGTACACGGTCGTCATGGTAATGCACCAAGCAAGTTGCCGACCGTCCGCCCCTATATCAAAACAACGGCTACTGCACGCATTCAACAGGGGCGATGTGCCCCGATGAAACCCGTTGGATACAAGCCTTCTAAAGCACCCGATTCTTGGTAAAGACGATGAGGAAGGCGTTAGCCCAAAACCCCAATCTTTTGCGAACCCTCGTCGGCCTGTCGGTGACGCTGATTTTCATGCTTTCCTACGCCGTTTATGGCGCGACCGTATCGCCGTCGGTCTACATCTACCAAACCGAAGCAACGGTTGACACCTACAACGCATCAGAAGCCGATGAAGAGGTGCAACGGTATTACAACGACGATGACAACACCACGACGTGGTCGTGGCAAATCAACGCCAATGACGCAAACCTCACGTGGGTCAACATCACGGCCACCGAACTGTCCGACGGTGCAGTCCTGCGTGTCACAAACATCGCCAAGCTCTACAGCCACGAGCTGCTCGGCAACACGTACGACCTGCAAAATCCGCTTGAAGAGGAATTTTCGTGCGCTGACCTCTGCGATTACGACACGAAACACGAACGCACCGCCGAGGACGGCGGAACCATTGAATTCCACGCTCTGACCTCCGTTGACCCGGCTCGGCGCTCCAACGGATCGGTGTTTGCTGCCGACCTTACCGAGGCCGAAGAAAAATCACGGGCTGCCATTTACTACGAGCACTCACCGTCCATCGTCCGAATTGAAATCATTGAACAAGGCAACCGAAGCACTGAACCAAGCGTATCAGCGGAGACCGTCAATGAAGAATTCTCGAGCGTCGAAGTCTTTTCGGTCGACGCAGGGACCGAATTTCTTTGGGCGCTAGCAGCCGTTGTAGGTTGCTTTTCAATGGTCCTGATACCATCGTTCACGGTGTACTTTGCCGCACGTGCGAAAGAGAAGCGAGACGAAGCCAAACTCCAACTGGCGCAAGCAAAAGTTGACCAGCATCTGTCGGACGCTGAACAGGGAAGCAACGGGGACACTGCCCCTAAATAGATTGACGGACATTTAGTCTTGTGAGGGGCATGCGCCGAACAGCACTCGTCTTGGTTCTGCTGTTTCTTGTCAGCACCGTATCCAACGAGGCTTCACGACACTTGCAGACGCACCAGGCCATGTTGAGTCCGGCCAACCCGACCGGTGTCGATGTTCGTGTGATCGACGCATCCGTGTCCTACACGAACAGCGCTGACGAATCAAAGTACAAGATGTTCTCTTCAAATCACCCCATTCTAGGATTTGACCGACCTGCAGAATTGTTTGTTGTGGACGGGATGGTCAACGTATCAGCCACCATCACTGTTGGCGTGGAGAACATTGGTACCAATCCATCCGGAACCATCGACGTCAACGTCCGGTTGTTGCATGACGATTATGACTATTTTGAATTCTCCAACAGCACCGTCCAGATGAGTGCACTCAACGGTGGTGCAAGCAACACCATCACCGTCTCCGTTGTGCCCAGCTACGCTGGCAATCACACTCTGGCCGTCTCAGCAAGCCCTTCCGTTTCGGACGACGACCCCACCAACAACGACCGTAATCAACCGTTCACAGTTGGCCACATGTACTTCAATTGCGATTCATCAACGGGATGGACCTTCGGTTCTGGATGGACCATGTCAATGGACACGGCCCTTTCCCAGGGCCTGAGTTGCCACGCTGGGAACGGCCAGAGTTCCACCTACAACAACAACGTGGTCGCTGCGCTCACCACGCCGGTCATGGACCTCTCCGATGCTTTGCTTGGCTCAAGTCGCACCAACGGTATTTCCTTTTATTACACAGGGAGCACGGCTGCCAACGACGTGTTGACCATCCATGGAAAAAACCGGTTTGGGGCGTGGGACGACATCGGCTCGATCAGTGGAACCATTGACAATGATTTTACCGATTCTGCGAACTGGCAGACGTTCAGTGTTAACAACAAGGGACACCTTTCGCCTTTGATACCGATTGCAGACGACCTGTTTCACAGCGCCTCCCAGTTCAAGCTGGAGTTCACCTCCGACGCCACGGGCACGGACATCGGGTTTTACTTGGACGACATCGTCCTTGTCTACGAGCAAAAGGTGCGGCCAAATGAATTCAATGTGTCCGCTCAGGGCATCTCAACCGACGGTTCAACACCCGGTGAATGGGGCTCAATTTCCATGCAAATCATCAACACAGGAAACATTTCAGAAACGTTCATTCCAACACTCGAGGGCTTGCCCCCCACGTGGGACGCATACTACCTCCGCCCGTCGGGAACCAGTTTCAATCCCCTCGGTGGTTTGACGGTCGTACCGGGTACGCCCAGTGAGTTCACGATCATGATACAACCCGATGTGAACGCATCCATCGGGTTTCAACAGATGGGCGTTAACATCTCCTCTCAACAATACGCCAACGTCTTCACCGTTCTCCCCGTCCAATTTTTGGTAAAAGCCGATCGTATACCGGTCATTCAAGTCCCTCTCGTTCGCCCGAGTTGTCCACCTTCGTTCACGTGCACCTTTGAGGTGGGCCTGACCAACGATGGTGGTGCGACGGATGTGTTTGATGTGCTGACGGACATGTCGAGGGTTCCCAACGATTGGAACATCAACCTCGCATGGACCCAATCATCGTCGGTGCTCATTCGACCGGGCGAAGTTGTTCAGGCCATGTTCACGATGTCGGTGCCTGCCGATGCGGCGCCGGACACGGTTGTCGAATTTGACCTCTCTCTACAAGCCCAGAACGATACATCTCGGGTTGCCAAAGAAACAGTGGGGGTCTCAGCATCGATGCTCAGTGTCGCCGCCGTTGCACTCAGTGAGATCGATGTCGGTCAACGCGTGCTGGTTGAGGCCGGCACACAAATCAGTTTGAAGTACACCATTTGGAACAACGCAAGCCGGCAGGACATCTTCTCAATGCGCGTTGATGTTGACCACCTCGGGATGTGGAGCGTGCATCAACCCACCCGACCAGACGCCGTTCTCAACGCAGGCAGTTCCACCACCTTTGTCGTGAACATCGACGTCCCGCTCAACGCCCAAGCCGACGACCGTGGGCCCACGATCACGCCCATTATCGAATCCAAACGCAGTCTTATGCAGATTGAAGGAGAACCTTTTGACGGCCTACGGGTGGAAACAACGCACGATGTTCAACTGGAATTGATCGACGCACCTACACGATTAACGCCGGGCGTGCCGAACGAACTCCGTATGCTGTTGACCAACAACGGAAACGGCGACACGGAGGCCAACGTTGCCATCGAGAATGCACCGAGCAGTTGGGCGTGGTGGACAGCGGTTGACGGTCAAAACACATCGGGGCCCATCCCGCTCAGTGTTTCCTATGACCTCGCCCACCGCGCAAACGTCAGTGTCTGGATCCTCCTGCCAATGTCCGAAGCCGCAGGCGAATTGCACACCCTCACCGTGTCGGCTGTGCACACAGGCGCAGGCTTGGACCTCAACCCCACGGACAACGCCTTGGAGGTGATCATGTCGACCGCAGCCATACGTGTGCCCAATCTTGAACTGGTGGCTCAATCGGACGGAACCATCGCCGGAGGGACGCTCTTCGCTGAAGCCGTCCTGAACAACCTGGGCAATGCGGTGGAGGACCGCTTGAGCGTTGTTGCTACGGTCTCATCCACGCCAGCCATCCCCAACACAATCGCCTTCTTTTCGGTTGGAGGTGGCGATCAATCGCTGGGCACAGCCGTCCCGCTGACCGTCCCGTCCGGAAGCAACATCACGCTTATGTTGGAACTCCTTGTTCCCGAGGATGCACCGCTGAACACACGATTTGTGCTTCAATTTGAAATCCTTGGTGCAGTTGATGAGGAGGATTTACCTCGAGAAATGAAAGCCCAAGCCCTCATCATACTCAACCAACAACGCCTCATTGAATCCAACGCTGTTGCGATGGATGCCAACCCAGCACCTCACGGAACGGCCGCACCGGTGCAGCTGAATCTTTCATCCATGTCCTCGGTGAATGAACGGATAACGACTCTCATTACCGGAGAGCAAGGGTGGCAACTTACGTGCAACAAAATGCTGGTCAACGAGAGCGGTCTGACCGTCGACTTCTCCCCCGGACATGCAACACCGCAGACGATTCAGCAACGATGCGAAATTCTCAGAATGAACGGTCCAAGTTCCGGTGATGTGATCTTCAGCGTATCGACACCTGACGGCCATTACACTGCGTCCCACGTTGTGAACGTGAGGTTTGGACCTGAACCAGAATCTGAATCTCTTGGCGCCGTGGTCGTCGTGGGTGGCGGGATAGGTGCAGTTGCGTTACTTGGCCTGGTGTTGTTTTTGCTCCGAGGAAAAAACGAGGATGAGTTCGCCGTTGAACCTGCAGAATTCACTCCAGGCCCGCCCATCTCTCCTCAAGCGGACACGGAAACGGTGCCCGATCAAAATCAGCAGGAGACCGCCCTCAGTGGTCCGCCGGTAAGCGCAGCCGCAGAGGCCGAATCAACCCCCACCGTGCAGAGTGCCGGACCACCCCTGCCCGCCAGTGGCCTGCCTCCGGGCTGGACTGAGGAGCAATGGGTGTATTACGGCCAGCAATATCTCGATGGGTTACTGTGAGGCGACCGTCGTGGTGTCCTATCCGCCAGCATGGTACGCTCTGTGGGTGGCTGTGGCCGTGTTTGGTGTGGGAACATGGTACCTTCGTCATTTCACACAACGCGTCCAAACAACCCGTACCCTTGCCCTCCTCGGAACGGCTTCCATGTTGACGCTGTTGGTTTGGACGTGGACTCAATTCTAAGGTGAACTGTATGGAGGAACTTGCCGGGGTTGATACGCACACATTGGCTGAACAATATCCCTGTCGAACACCGGTCTGGTGGGCAAGAATTGGACCGGTTCAGAAGGACCCTGGACTGCGCGGTGTCAGCGGACGGCGGGTCGTGGTTCGCATTCCAAAACAATTTGGTAAAATCGAAGGTTGGATTGCCGCACTGGTCCGCGCTCCAAAAGAACTGCGTCGACCGTTTGACACCATGAACAGCATGCTGTGGGAGTTGTGCGATGGAAGTCGGACCTTTCGAGAGGTGTGCCAAATCATGAACGAGGTGTTTCAGGAGGACATTGCACCTGTCCTCCAGCGGACGACGGCAGCGATCGGTTTGTTGCAGAGCAAGAATCTGATGCTGATGTTGGAAGAACCGCTCAACGGACGATGGACGATTGGACCGGGGAAATCACCTGAACATCAGGACCTCGAGGAACCGTCTGCGGAATTGGATTACGATTGGTCAATGCTCGAGGGTGAGGCACCCTGATCGATGGACTCTGGTTGTTCGTCTTCTGGAGACCAAACCAAACGCACTCCGAGACCGTCGCTTCGTTTTTCGCGATCTGCAAACATTCGTGAACCGCTCCTCGTTGAATCGCTCTCGGTGAACCAAGATCCTCCTCGCACAACAAAGCGATTGGAACCTTCGATGCTGTGAGGAGCCTGGCTGCGGCCCCCTGAATAATCCCGATGCCACGAATCAGCGCACCATTCGTTGACCAAGCCGTTCATGTCGTGGAAGCCCCAAGGATTCGCTTTTTTTAGACCGACCTCCCTCGTGCTGCCGCCCGAATTCCCCGCATGCCATCCGTGTTCATCCAACTCGACATCTTTGTCTCCGAACCACCATCTTCCGGAAGTCCCAGCACGGCAAGCGTATTCCCATTCGGTTTCACATGGGAGGCGCCACCGGCCGACCAGTCCGAGTTGAGTGTTGCCCTCTTCGCGTTGATTCAACGCATCGAGGAATTGTTCAACATCGTTCATGCTGATGTTCTCAACAGGTCGGAGTCCAGCGCTCCAACCCTCCTGAAATTTTGATGGATTGGTCCCCATTACATCGGCCCATTGAGCCTGAGTGACGGGCCGCTCAGCCAAAAAAAACGGATCCGTTATGCTCACCGAACAGGCGGGTTGCTCGTTTGGATGGCCCGTTTGTTGTGTATCTCCCAACGTGAACGTCCCTGGTTCCACCAGGCGGTACGTTGAACCGTACTGATCGGTGAAAAACGGCGTGGTCGAGGTGTTCGTCATGATCATGCACGCAACTTTACAGCGGCGTTTAACACCGAGGTCACGACCGATTGAAGACGCCCCTGGAGCGCCACATCAACGAGTTGGCCGTTGTCGTCAAAGGCTTCTTTCACGTGTCCAACGGCAAGCTGTTCGGGAACAGGCCAACCGTGGAGCCATCGGAGTGCAATCCGCATGTGGTTCAATGTGTTTGAATTCGTCACCCCACCTAGCGTTGACATCAATCCGAACACCTTGCCGCCAACGTGTTTATCGTACATCCAATCCATTGTGTTTTTCATGACGCCAGACATCGTTCCGTGGTATTCCGGAGAGGACAGAAAGAACGCATCGCACTCCAACAACAACGCCTGAAACGCTTGCACGTTTGGATGAGTCCAGCACCCCTCCTCTCCAACCAAGGGCAGAGGTTGTTCAGAGAGGTCCCAGAACACAACGTCTGCACCGTGCTCGCTCGCCATGTCCAACGCCGCGTTGACCAGCAGGCCCGATTTGGAGGTTGCACGGTATTCACCTGCAAGGCCGAGCACCTTGAGCGATTCCTTTCCCATGGGGCTGGGAGCGTGCCCCAGCCCTTGAATGTAAGGTCAAGTTGGAAGGACAGCAAGAAGCAAGGCTTATGCATGGCTCGTCATTGGTTTTTGATGCGGTGATGTGCCTTGAGCGGAGACGACGACGACAACACCGACGATACGATCACCGAGGAGGGACTTGACGAAGTGGCTTTGGCCTCGGTCAACCAAGCGATCGAAGCCGTTGAAAACGAAGTCCTTCAGACGAGTCAGGAACCTGAAACGAAAACTGTTGAACCCCCAAGAGACGTGATTCCAGAACTTGACGACGTGGAGGATCCTCAACAAATGGTTGAGGTCCTGTTGACCGTCGGAGAGGAACGAAGCCGCCGGGACGATGTCAAAGGCGCTTTAGCGGCGTTCAACAAGGCCATAGCACTCGACCCAGCATGCGACATGGCTTGGTTCAATCGTGGGGTGCTCCTCGAGGCTCAACAGGACGCACGCGGTGCCCGCCAGTCCTTCCAAATTTGCTTGGATTTAAACGATCAACACGCACCGGCAACCGCAAATCTTTCCATTTTGCTCGAACGAATTGGTGACCTCGAGGGGGCCTACAGCATGGCTGAAAAAGCGCTGGGCTTCTTCCCTGGCCACCCTGCACTGGTTCAGCTCAAAGAACGGTGCAAAGACAGCGGAATCTCCGTTTCGATGGAGGCCATGCAACCGTCGGTTGAAATCACGCAGAGCGTGGACATGAAGGTGGTTGAAGAAGTTGCAGAAGAAGCCGGCATTGATGACCCCGAGGACCTTCTTCAGGAAGCCGTTCACCACGACCACGACCAGGACGCCTCGCTCAGCGCTGAAGAACTGAAAAGCGCTGCTGAAGTGGTGGTCGCCCAACAAGAAATCATCCGGGAAACCACGAGTGAGGTGCCCGAGGCTCCAGAACCCGTTCCGGAAGAACCCGTGGTGGACATTGATTCGTTGGTGGAACAAGCCACCGGGCACATCAAGGACGGGGACGCAAAAGGGGCCTTGGCGCTGCTGAAGCCGCATTTGAAAACCGTTGGAGCCCAACACGCTGGCGCCTGGAGGGTTGCGGGCGGTGCGATGGCACGACTCGACCTCGACAATCATGCGATTGCTGCAATGACCCACGCACAAAACCTCGAATCCACTCATGCACCCGGTTGGTTCAACCTTGGTTCAGTTCAGCAACGCTCAGACATGATTCAGGAAGCGATCAACAGTTACAAACGTGCCATAGAAGCAGATTCCGGTTATGCAAAGGCTGCTGAAAAGTGGGCTGAATTGGCCAAGGAAAAAGGAATGATTGAGTCGTACCTCGACGCATGCAGAGCGCTGCTTGCCATGGATTCAACGCATGCAATTCGAATCGAATTCACCGAATTGTTACTTCAATTGGCTCAGGGCGAGAGCGACGTCATGGACCACGTGTCAGGCCTACCACCGACCCTACCAGCGGGGCCAGACATGGCCAAGGAAGCTCTGAATGTCATGGACGACGCAGCGTCCCCCATGCGTGCCAAAGCCTTGTCGTTGAGCCTTCAGCACAGCGATGCAGTGTTGATGTGGAAGACCCTGATTCAGCACGAACCTGAAATGGCTGAGCACTGGACAGGGTTGGCCCGTTCCCTCGAACAAGCAGGGGACCTTGAAACGGCTCAAAAGTGCCATGCGAAGGCAGCCGCCATGACCGGAGAGCCGTC
>PBMS01000017.1 GCA_002722695.1 Methanobacteriota archaeon | reverse complement strand
CAAGGTCAGGGCCAAGGTCAAGGCCAAGGTCAAGGCCAAGGTCAAGGCCAAGGTCAAGGCCAGGGTCAAGGCCAGGGTCAAGGCCAAGGTCAGGGCCAAGGTCAGGGCCAAGGTCAACAACAAGGCCAAGGTCAAGGTCAGCAGGGTCAGCAAGGTCAGCAAGGTCAGCAAGGTCAGCAGGGTCAGCAAGGTCAGCAGGGCCAGCAAGGTCAGCAAGGCCAGCAAGGTCAACAAGGCCAGCAAGGTCAGCAGGGCCAGCAAGGTCAGCAGGGCCAGCAGGGTCAGCAGCAAGACAACGGCCAAGGTCAACAACAGCAAGGCGGCGAACAAGGCGGCCAGCAAGGTGACCAGACCAGCCAAGACCAGAACGGTCAGAACCAGAACGGTCAGAACGAGCAACAGCAAGGTCAAACGCAGAACGGACAGCAAGGTCAGCAAGGCCAGCAATCCGATCAGCAGCAAGGCCAACAGCTCGACAACCAGGACGAGAACGACAACGATGGCGATGGCATCCCGAACGACGTCGACAACGACGACGACAACGACGGTATCCCGGACGTGGTCGATGATTCACCCTTGGATCACGACAACGATGGCACCGACGACTTCGAGGATGATGACGCTGACGGCGATGGCATCGACGACCGCGAGGAAGTGAACGATGCAGACCCGAACACCAACATCTACGACCACGACAACGATGGCATCTCCGATGCCGTCGATCTGGACATCGACAACGACGGCATTGACAACCGAAACGACATTGGCGAGATGGGTGAAGACCTGTCCCGAGACCACGACAACGATGGTATGGACGACGCTGTGGACACCGACGACGACAACGACAACATCCTCGATGTTGACGAAATCGACGGCGTTGCCGGCAGCTACCGATACGACCACGACAACGATGGCATTTGGGACCTCACCGACAACGATGATGACAACGATGGCCTCATGGACTGGTTTGAACTCAACGACGGAAACGACCTTACGGGTCAATTCGACGCTGACAACGACGGTATCGATGATTACGAAGATGACGACGACGACAACGACGGCATCCTTGACATCTACGAATTCTGAAGTTGAATCGATGACTGCCTGTCAAAGAACGCTCTTTGAGTGGTACAACAGGCGCTTCGGGGTTAAGGCCCCGAAGCGCCTCCTTTCCTTCTCCTTCGTGCCCTCACCTCCTGATGATTTGCGCCCATTTGAGGTTGATACGCAGAGGGCTCTGTGATACACAACTGCACATACGCGCCACGCCCTTGAAATAGGGTATTTCGGTGGATGTTTGATTACGAGGTGCCCGTATGCTGTCAAAACAACACACACAACACATTGAGGAGCGACAACGACTCTCCATGGCCATCACCATTGTCTTTTTGATGCTGGCCAGCAGTCTACTTGCGATTGTCCAAACCGTCCATGACGGTCCGGAACCGGCCAAACAAACAGAATTGGTCCAGGGCGGCAGCCTGGGCATGACGCCCGTTCAGTCCACCGATCAAGGCGGACAGGGCAATTGGGACGGCGTCCACGATGCTCGTCTTGACCTCGATCACGAGGCGCTCTCCAACATGATGTGGAGCGATCCCGGTGTTTCATCGGGTGTTATTCTTGATCTCTCTGTTCTCGAGGCCGCCATTCCTTCGTACTCCACGTTCCTTGAGGAAACTCGAGCGGGCGACCACGACAACGACGGCATCAACGATCTCGACGATCTTGACGACGACAACGACGGCATTTACGATTTGCTCGAGCGTTTTGACGGATGCTACGGCACGGATCCGTACGACCACGACAACGACGGCATCCTTGACGTGGACGACTGGGACGACGACAACGACGGAATTCTCGAGGGCCCGATCGATTACGATGCGCTCGAAGCCCAGGGGCTTGATCCACGAAACGTTTCGACCGACCGGTATCTCGATCCAAACATTGAGCACCCTGACCCCAACATCGGCACGGTCGGAAACTTCTACCTCGCCGATCAGAACCCGATGGACCACGACAACGACGGCGTCACCGACGAAGACAGCGACGGCGTTGGCCCTGGTCGCTACGATGAGGACGACGACAACGACGGGCGCATCGATCAATTTACGTGGCCCTGCGACCTTGACGCAGACGGAACAGCGGATTATTTCGACACCGACGATGACAACGACGGCGTTCTGGACGTGAACGATGCTCATCCGTACGACGCCAGCATCCAGACACTGATGTCCGACACGGCTCCGCTTTACGATGCCTCTCGCATTTGGACCTTCAACGAATACCGCTCCTTCTCCGGAGGCGTTGACTACGTTGACTGGGAGCGAAACCGCGTAAACGCTCCGGGCGCAAGCGCGAGTGGCTGGATTGGAAACCCTGCAGTGTTTCCCGGACCAGAAGGTGTTGCGTCATTCAGCGAAATCATCGACGGCGACCTGGATGGAGACGGCATCCCGAATTTCTTGGACCCAGACAACGACAACGATGGCACCCCTGACTCGGCTGACACCGACGACGACAACGACGGCATCCTCGACATGGTTGACCCCGACGACGACAACGACGGTATTCTCGACGCCTGTGTGGAACTCGACACCAACGGTGACCAAACCAGCGACTACACCGGCTTGCGAAACGGCGCTGTGACCGGCGCCTCCATCTCCACCGGTGGTGCAAACTACAACAGCGCAACCGACGTTGCGACCTCCACGCCGGGCAGCGGCTCTGGCCTCACAGTGGACATCGTCGCAACAGGCGGGGCCATCACAACGGCCACCATCAACCGGGGGGGCTCGGGCTACAACGTCGGCGACGAGGTCACCGTCTTCGGAGGCGATGCGAAGGGCAATCTGACCATCACCAGCGTCACTTCGGCCGACTTTGAGATTCCGGGTGCCGATGGAAACAACGACAACGTCATCGATTGTGAAATCGACTACGATTACGACCTGGACGACGACATCCGCCGTCCATTTGATCAAAACTACAACGGCGTTTACGACTGGCTCGACGTCGACATGGGCGGTACGCAGTCACCGGACAACCTCGGTAATTTCGCCGTCGGTGGAGCGGACCGTCCCTACGACTTGGACAACGACAACATCGAAAACGAGAACGATTCCTTCCCGCTCGATACGGCCTCTGATGTCTCCACATGGAACTGTCCAACCCAAGCCAACCCCAACCCGGTCAATCCGGACCCGCGGTGTCAAACGCGTCGAGCATCGTTTTCTCAATTCAACGACTGGGACGGCGACGGCATCAGCAACTGGGACGACGTGGACGACGACAACGACGGCATCATCGACGTGCTTGACATCGACTGGGATTGCGATCTTGACAACGACAACGACCTGCATCAAATCAACGGCGGACTCTATCGAGACGACGGTCCCAACGACGTTGATTCAGACATTGACGGCGACGGTCTTGAGAACAGCATTGACTGGGACGACGACAACGACGGCATCTCCGATCTGTACGATCCAGATGACGGCAATTGTGGTGTGGTTGACTTTGACGCAACCGATGCGTTCCAAACCCCGTACTACCCGGTCAACGACGGCGGCTCATTGGACGGATCCGGCGACAGTCAGCTCTACGGTACGAACTCCACCGATCACTGGAACATGGTCTTCCAGCACTACCCGTTCGCCGATGTTGTTCTGAACTACAACGGATACGACGCCACCACCACGCCCCCAACTCCTGGCGTCGTGCCGGAATTCTACTGGTTTATGTTTGCTCGATGGTCGCCCTACAACGGCGGCAACGATTGGGACATCGATTCAGACGGCGATTCGCTGATCAACGGGCTTGACATCGATCAGGACGCTGACGGAATGCCAGACTGGTGGGATCAGGATGAAGGGAACGACGGTATCTTGGACGTGAACGACATCAAGATGGGCGGGTCATTCAACCTAACAACCTGCGGATGGACCGCTGGTAATTTGGGCAGCGGATTTGTTTGCGGGTACAGCTATGCACTGGCGTACAAAATGCCGCTGAACGGCGTCAACGCTCAGTTTGGCTCACCGTATTCAACTCGGCCGGACGCATTTATCGATCAAGGTCCAACCACCGGTGGGCCTTCAGGAAACTGGAGCTGCACACCTGTCGAAGGCATCGGTTGCTGGCACTACGACTTTGGTGGTGACGGGACCATCGATTCTGCGATCAGCTACACCCAGATCACCGACAACCGCGACGCATTCATGACGTGGTTTGGTTTGCAGACGGGTATTTGGCAGTGGAATTCAGACAACGGTCCAGAGGCAGACTTCCCTGATGAGTTGGGTGCAGATCTGCTCAAGAACGACGTCGACGGCGATATAGATGGTGATTTCACCAATTCCACCATCGATCTTGACGACGACTACGACGCCATCTTTGATTGGTTTGACGTCGACGACGACAACGATGGCGTTTGGGATTTCTTCGAGGTGGACAGTAACTTTGACCTCGATGACGACACGGGTCAGAACAATGGAAATTTCTTCACAGGCTCAAACTGCGACGACAACGACGACGACGGCAACGACGCCGACGTAGACGACGACGGATTTTACCAATCTGTCTGGGACCAAGGCATCATGTCTCAGGGTCTTCGTTCGCCCAGCATCTACGACGTTGACAACGACAACGACGGCGTTCCCGACGGCGAGGACCCCGACGACGACAACGATGGACGCCTTGACGTTGACCAGGAACAGATCAACGGATGTTTCTGGGGCGAGGAGCAGTCCACGTGGGACCACGACAACGACGGCATTCTGAACTGGGCCGACGACGATTGGGACGGTGACGGCATCGTCAACACCGTTGAGTTGTTGGTGAGCATCACCGCACCCTTCGATCACGACAACGACGGAACGCGAGACGATCTCGACGAGGACGACGACGAAGATGGCATGCACGATGAAGACGAGGTTCTCCTCTGGCCCACGCGCTTCGATCGAAACTCCACCAACCCGTGGGACCACGACGACTTTGGTGATGGCGAAGGCATTGCCAACCCCACCGACGCCTCAACGGGACCCGACGCGATCGACAACGACGACGACAACGACACCCGAATCGACGTTGATTTCGATCAGGTGGAGGACGACGATCTGACGTCGGATTGGGATCACGACAACGACGGCATCCTTGATGCCGACGACAAAGCGCCGACCTACATTACGCTCAATTTGCCCGACAATCTTTGGCTCGACGCCCAAAGTCCGACCATCTTTGCAGGCCACGTCGACTGGCTCAACCCCGTCACAGGCGTGGTTGAAGCGGCCCCCCAACTGCCCATACAGGTGCACATTGAGTGGACGTCAAACAACACCACAGCCATCGAGACCATCGACGTCTTGACCAACGCCGCTGGAAACTTCAGCGTTGGACAATTCCTCTACCCAGAAGACCTGACCGTCGGCGACAACACCACCTATCGGGTGTACGCCGAAGTGACCGAGATGTTCATGTTCAACGGCAACGAATCTCAATCGTACTTTGTTGGCGCAGAAGCCAACATGACGGTTGACTATTCTGCGTGGACCTATTTCCGAAGCGACGAACAGCCGTTTTGGCTGGACTTCAAGGCGCACTACGCTGCTGATTGGGACCGCGGTCTCTTCGACAACCGAATCAAGAATTCTCCGATCACGTTCTCCATCTTTGGTGGGCTGTTCGGTAACCTCACCGCACCCACGAACTTCACCGGACTGGGCAACAACGGCTACCGAACCGACGCCTCGGGGTGGGCTTCCCTGACGTTCGTCCAGGACTTGGGCATCAGCGGCACATGGAAGCAAGTTCAGTGGAATTCCACGGCCGACAACGGTCAGGGACAGATTCCAGGCGGCTACGAAGAGATAGCGTGGAACGACCTGACCAAACAGCACGACATCGTCCTCGACGGTAACGGCGATCCGCTGCGGTACAACTACACCAACACCAGCTTACCTGCTGGAGACATCGAAATCATCGCTCGCGTTTCGCCCGAGCTGGCGAACGAATGGCCGTTCCCGTATCTTCACGGCGACCAAGCCGAACCGTTCTCCGTTCGCATCATGCATCGAATGAACATCGAGGGAACGTTGATTCTCGACGGTTTGAGTCCAATATACTACTACGACTCCACCGTGAACAACGGCGACGGGACCTTCGGGGACTGGTCAACGCTGTTCCACAAGCCCGCCCTCGACAACGCAAACGTCAACTACAACGATGTTGCGGCGTTCAAGCCCTATCCCAAGCCCTGGGACGGGACGCCAAGCGACCTCACTGGCCAAGCGGCAGCGTTGCGACCGTTCTTGCAAGCCAACGGAACCCACTGGTTCATCTCACTGGTGAACGGCGGGGACAGCAATTTGCCACCGTGCGGCCCAGTGGACCGAACCGACCCGAACAGCCCTGTTCGCTGCGAGATTGTTCCGGAAATGAACACCGGCGAATCGCTCCAAGTCATTGGAAAGGTCACCAACCGAACCAACGATCCGTGGGACCAGGACCCGATTGCGCTCCAAGTGGACGTCGACAAGAACGGCCAGTTCCTCGGGGCAGGAGAAACCGCTTACACCCAACGACCGATCATGAAAGACGGCGATGCTGCCTACGATTACAACTGGTCCTGGTTCAGCCAATACGGCTCAGGAACCTACGGTCTGCGAGTTGACTTCACCAACTCCGCCTACTACTTTACAGGAAACACGTCGAGTCTCGCTCCAACGGGAGCGTACATCAACGTCACCGTGGTTGGTACAACCGACTTCCAGACGACTTCACTGCCACGTCTCTATCGAAACACCAACACCACCATCCAGGCCAAGCTGGTCGACAATTCCCTCCAGCCTGTTCGCAACGCTGCAGTCAACTACACGTGGTCGTTCGACGGACGGACGGGTGTAAACTTCACCGATAACAACGGATTCTTCGAAATTCCGTTCAACGTTTCGGCCACCGACGCACTGGGTAACTTCACGCTGCAGTTCGAGTACGCCGGGACGTCGTTGCTCAAAGGGACCACGGTGTCGCAGTCGGTCTGGGTGGTTTCCCGGACCTACATGCAGGTCATTTCAACCGAAGACAATCTGCGGCGTTCGGGTGATAAATGGGATTTCACTGCACAGGTTTCCGACGACAACAAAACGGCCGTCAGAGACGCAGGCGGAACGGCCTTATCGGGCGGCGAAACGCCGTACGGCGGGCTGGTTGACGTCATCTTTGAGGGAACGGACTTCCAAGGCACACTTCATCGACAGGTGGTGGCCACGTTGGCCCCGAACGCCGGTGTGATTTCACTGCCCGAAGTCGAACCCGACGGGTCGCACCTGTGCTTCTACGACGGAAACGGCGACGGGACACCTGATCGCGACGTCAACGGCGACGGTTTGCAAGTCGAGGAAACGATTGGATGCCTGAAGTCCAACATTTCCCCGCTCAATCCATCCCTCCTTCGAGCCGACCCTGAATCCTTCCTACCCGACGGCTTTGGCCCGGTCAACGTGATCCTGAGATTCCAAGAAACGCTGCCCAATGAAGGCTGTCAACCGCTCGACGTCACCTATCTTGGCATCCAGGGCGCGTGGGACCCGTGCACTTCGGTTCCAGGTAACGACCACTTCCGACTGACCTTGACCAACAACGCCAATGGATTCAACCTCATCGGGCGAACCGTCATGTCCGTTGACGACCAAATCGTTTACACGAGTGAAATCGACCCGCTCACGGGTGAAGTTGTTCCCAAGCCAATGATCGTCACCGGTCAGCTGAGCGACGAGTTGGGTGTGAACCTGACCGATCGAAGCATCCGCGTGAACTACGAGATGGTCAACGGTCAAACCGGCCCGGTTGCGTGCCAGTCCGGCACGACCAACGTTGACGGCTTCTTCGCCATCACGTGCCCCCTTTCGGACGTGATGGCTGGCAAAGCCAAGGTCACGGTGTCCTACTCGGCGTACGACAACAACGATGCGTATCGGTACGAGAACAAAACCGTCCAAACCGAGTTTGATGTGTTCTCCAACTCCACACTGCAAATCACCGAGGTCGGTCCCTTCAAGTCCAGCGTTGACCAGTGGGTTGCCCCCAACGGTTCTCGCTACCCTGTCTTGTACCTCAAGGAGTCCTTCCACATCGACGCTTTCCTTGCTCAGTCCAACGGACAGTCGGTCGGCGGCAAGTGCTTGAACATCTACCTCGACCGCGACGAGAACGTTCGACCGCTCGCCACCGTGCGCACCAGCGACATCGACGGCACGGTTGAGTGGTTCAGCGGCGATCCGCAACAGAATCCAACCCTGCGAGGGGTGGAAACCACGGGCGGCAAGCTCGAAGGTTTCCGAACCTTGCGCGTGGCGTTTGAACCCGATCGAAACATCCCTGGCGGATGTGACAAGGACAGCAGCAACGCTCTGAACGGTTCTGCGATGGAGATCGATGTCTTGGTTCGCTCTCGAGTTGACCTTCAGGTCAAACAGACGTGGAGCAACAGCGGTGAAAACGGAGCCGACGAGGGCGACCTCATCACCGGCGAAATTGCTCTGCTGCGAGACCGACTGGATCTTGCGGTTGAAAACGAGGAAGTCATCTTCGCCTACGAGTTCTTTGACACAGAGACCGGGCAGTGGGTGGTCTCGGACCTCAACAACAAGACCCGGACCAACGAACAAGGCGTTGCCGCCTTTGAGTGGTCCTTCATCGGCCAGAGTTGTGACGGCACTCCGTGCACGGGTGAATGGCGCATTACGGCGTACTACCCCGGCTCAACCTACTTTGCTCCGTCTCAAGACAACATCACTCACGAGATCACGTACAAGAAGGCCGAAGCACTCGGTTCCTCCAACGATTTGCTTTCCCCGGGCAACCTGATTGCGTTTGCCGTGCTGCTGATGGCGCTGCTGATCGCCGGAGCCATCTACTACCAGCGTGTGCAACAGCAACGCCAGGTCCAAGCCCTGCGCGGTATCCTGACCGACGCCATGATGCAGTTGGAAGCCAGCAACGAATACATTGCTGCCATCTTTGACTGCTACAAGAGCCTCGTGAAGCACTTCCGAAAGTACGGCTTCATGAAGAAGGTCTACGAAACAGCCCGTGAGTTTGAGGCTGCGGTCCGCACTGCGTTCAACATGGTTCCGGTCGATCAGCTGGACAACTTCCTGTCGATCTTTGAAGAGGCTCGCTACTCCGAACACACCATCGACGCCACGCATCGAGACCGCGCCATGCAAACGCTTGGGGCCATCACGAATTCATTGACGATGTCTCTGGGTGAAGAGTCCGTCGTGAAGCGCATTGACACCTCCAGCATCTACGACAATCTGACGAAGGCCGGAGAGTTTGTTGCTGCAGACGGCTCCGTTCGCCAAGCCGGCATCGTGGAAGGCGAAGGCACCGACTTCAAGATTTGAAGTCCCTCGTAAACACCTCCAGCAGGTGGGGTGAGCGAGAGCGAGGCACCGATGGCGCCTTAACCTTCAAAGGGTGAAGGCTCGTGAGTTGGCTCATGGACGACTGGAAGTCTCTCATTGATCAAGCCATGCAAATTGAAACGACCGACACCATCGGTGCTCACCAAATCTATGAAAGCGCCGTGCGAGCGGCGCTCGCCGATTCGCAGATGCTGCTGGGCGATGTCGAAGCCGCGGCCATCATTGAGGCCATTTACGGCGCTTTGGTTGCGTACTCGCAAACGGTCATGCTCCGAATGAAAGCCGAGGATCCTGAAGTGGGCGGTGCCGACCATGCATTCCGTGCGGGACAGGCGTACGGTGTCAGTTGCATTCTCAACCACCTCATCGACCGACTCACGGATGTGGCCGGCATCACCGCTCTTGGTGCACTCGATGACTTCTCAGACATGCTCCACGACGAGATCATCGTGCAAGCCCGAGCTGCGGGACTGACGGTTGAACTGCTCGATGCCAAAGGCGACATTCTTCTCGAGTGAAGCATCAAGACAGACTCAAACCGAGGGCCTGTGGCGCGATTGAAGGTGATTGCGCGTCGGTGGCTTCATAACGGGATGGACGGTCGGCAAGTTGCTTCAAAGCATCGAGGGAGTCAAATGAGCAACCCAGAACGTAAGACAAACGCCCAGTTGGTTGATACCATCAACCAGCTGAAAGCCCAGTCTCGCGACACCGGATCTGCAGTTTGGCGAGATGTGGCCTTGCGTCTCTCAAAGAGCCGTAAGAATTGGGCACAACCCAACCTGAGCCGTGTGAACCGCTACGCCCCCGAGGGTGCCACCATCCTCGTCCCGGGCAAGCTGCTCGGCTCCGGTGAGTTGACCAACGGCCATACCATCGCCGCCTACAGCGTCAGCAACGGTGCCCGTGAGAAGATAGAAGCCGCCGGAGGTCGAATCATGACCTACGGCGAGCTGATGAACGAAAACCCATCAGGAACGGGGGTCGTTATCCTTGGCTGATCCAACCACCTTCGTGTTCAACGCAGACGGTCTTATTCTCGGCCGCCTGGCCTCTGCGTCGGCCGACATTCTGCTGAAGGCCGCCCGCGAGGACCGAGACGACAAGGTCATCATCATCAACGCTGAGAAAGCCATCATTACGGGTCGTCCACGAGCGGTGCTCGACACCTATCACAAGAAGTACGAGTTGAATCACGCCCGAAAGGGCCCGTTCTTCCCTCGCATGCCTGACATGATTCTCAAGCGAGCCGTTCGTGGCATGTTGCCGTACCAGAAGAAGAGCAGCGGCCGACGGGCCCTTCGCAACCTTCGTGTGGAAATNGGTTGCCCAAGCCACCTCTCCGACGACTTGCCCGAGGGCCANCAGCACGGAGACGACAGCAAATTCCGCCGCGATTTGCCTGACCGCTACATTCGATTGGGCGACGTTAGCGCAAACTTGGGAGCACCCGCTCACCGCTGGACGGGAGGTGACCAGTGATGGCACGAAAGAAGAAGTCCGTTGAATCCTCTGGAAAGCGTAAGACCGCCGTTGCCCGTGCGACCGTAAAAGCCGGGAAAGGGCGCGTTCGCGTAAACTCAGAGCCCATCGAAATCCTCCAACCGTCCTTGGCCCGTCGAAAGTCGATGGAGCCGCTGATCATCGCCGACGCCATGAACCGGTTGAGCAAGGTTGACATCGTTATCACCACCCACGGCGGTGGCATCATGGGTCAAACCGACGCTATTCGCACCGCCATTGCCCGCGGTCTCGTCCACTACAACGGTGGCGCTGAGGGCGTTGACGAAGAACTACGCGATGAGTACCTGCGATTCGACCGCAGCCTGCTCGTGAACGACCCACGCCGAAAGGAGCCCAAGCACCAACTCGGCCGTGGTGCTCGACGCAAGAAACAGAAGTCGTATCGATGAGGTGAGATGATGATTATTCCAGTACGATGTTTCAGTTGTGGTGCAGTGATTGCCCACAAGTGGGAAGAATACAAGCAGTTGGTCGCCGATGGTAAAACCGAATCCGAAGCCATGGACGACGTCGGTCTGAAGCGCTACTGCTGTCGCCGGATGTACATTGGGCACCTCGATTTGATCGAAGAGGTCGCTCCGTTCAGTGCGTCGCGCAACTGAGGAATTCCTCGGGCCCGTGGGTTAGCTTGGCCTATACTTGGCGGCTGGGGGCCGTCAGACCCCGGTTCAAATCCGGGCGGGCCCACCATTCAAGCCTCGGTGTGAACACTTTGTGTGTCCCGTAGCCTTATCCTTGATATGGCGCCACTTCGACGCCGCTTCATGGGACAGCGACGTGCGTACGGCATGGTTTCCTTGCTTCTTCTCGTGGTTGCGTTGCCGATGGTGGCTGCGGTGGACAGCACGGTCTCGGTCGACACCGTGTGGACAGGGGACATGGTCCTCTCCGGTAACGTCACGGTGGCAAGTGGGGCCACGTTGACTGTGGAGCCCGGTGCACGCGTGGACGCTCGGTCGTACAGCATCAACGTCGAAGGGACGATGGTCGCCGATCAGGCGCTGTTTTACTCGTCGGTCCTTCCACAAACTCAGGGGTCTCACGGACAGGGGTTGTGGCCCGGCCTCGTGGTGGAAACCGGAGGTTTGCTGAACCTCACCGACACCACGGTTGCCAACGCCTCGGCCGGGGTCTTGGCTCGCGGAGCGTTCATTGCAACCGACGTCGTCTTCAACGACGCCTATCGCGGCCTTTCTGTCGTGGGCGGTACGGCCACGGTCCAAGGATTGGAGGCAAACCGAATCGATTACGAGGCGGTGTACGTACAAAGCGGTACGCTGAACCTCACGCGAGCCCACGTCCATGAGGTGGCCGTGGGTCTCGCCAACCACGCCCTTGCTACAGTTGAGGACCTCGTGGTGTCTGAAGCCGGTGTGGGCGTTCAGGCTCTCGACGGGACCCTCAATCTAACGTCGGTTTCGATCATCAACGCCAGCGTCGGAATCGCCACGGTTTCAAAAGCCACCTCCACCATCGCCGCTTTCTCGGGCACAGGCATGCCGCTGTGCATCGATGCGGGGGACGCAGACAATCTCTCTGTGGTGGACGTCAACGTGCACGGTGAACGGTTCATGGTTGGTCAAGGGGTGTCGTCGGTGTCGGTGATGGACGTCCACTTTTCCTCAACATCGAGCGATGAGATGAGGCCAGCGGTGGATGTTCGATGCGATGGAAGTTGCGCCATGCACAACGCCACCCTCGACGGCCCGAACATCGGCGTTTCATGGGCGGGGCCAGGCACATCGATCATGGAAAACGTCACTGTGAATGCCGGAGAGCAGGCCGTTGAAGCGTCAGGCACAGGCCATGCCGAGTGGAACAACCTCACGGTTTCAGCCGATTCCATCGGACTCTCGGTCCAAACGCCGACCAGTTCACTTTCGGGTGCTTTGGTCCAACTCACGTCCAACGCTGGCGTCGGAATCAACGTCTTGGGCGGTCAGCACGATTGGTCGAACGTTGTGGTCGAAAAACCGTTCACCACCGCAGACCAATCCTCCGTGGGTCTGAAGGCATGGTACAGCGACCTTACGGTTGAGCGGTTTACATCACGAAACGTTTCGACCGGCATGCTGCTCGACGACAGCACGGCGTTGATGAACACGCTTGAAGCCAACATCGGACACGGTGTTGGGCTGCATCTGAAGGATTCCCACTACGTTGGTTTTCAGCTCACCACGCTGGCTCAGGACGAGGGGGTTCTGATGGAAGGGGCTTCGTCTCTCCACCTGTCGTCGTGGACGGCTCAACTTCACAACACACCGCTGATGCTCTCCACCGAAAGCGTCGCCACGATTCGTGATTTTTCCCCCCAGAACACTGCGCAATCGTCCTCAGACGCACTTGGTGACGGCACGCTGTACTACGGTTCCTCCCAGAATCCGACCGTCAGCACCTCAGCGTCGTATCGATTTGTCGAGACCGACGTCACGTTCACCGATCTCGCAGGGGCTCCCGTTGTAGCCAACGTGGCCGTTCACGACTTTGATCTGATGAGCAACGCCGGCGGGGCCCTCACCCTCCCGCTCGTCCCTTCAGGTTCGATTGTCGACGTCACACTGGACGGGGCGGGAACTCGTGTGACGCTCTACGGAGGACAAGCGGGCCAGTCCGTGCAGGTGCCGGTCATTCCCGACGGCGACTGGACCGTTGCCTCGGGCCAGGACGTTGTCCTCGGGCCTCGTCCTGACGGTCAACCCCACCAAATCAACGGTGATCTCACCGTTGCCAACAACGGGGCGTTGACGTTGGTCTCCACATCGGTGGTCGTCCCTCAGGGCAGCAGCGTCACGCTCCTGGGGACCGGACGCATCACCGGCGCAGATGCCTCGCTTCAGTCCGATTTGGTCCAAGCCAGCGGGCAGAGCATGCTGACGGGCACAGCAACACAACATCTGACGGTACAGGCCAACGTCCAATGGGGGTGCATGAGCCCCAGAGACGCCGTTCATCTGACCGTCGTTGGCGACCTGACGGTCCAACCAGGATGCGAATTGGACATCATAGGAGGGGGCGTTGAAGGGACCGTTATCGCCCAAACAGGCGCTGTCTTTACCGCCTCCTCCACCCTTGACTTGCTGGTTTTGGACAAAGGAGAGCCGGTGGAAGATGCACTGATTTCCGTTGAAGGAGCGGTTGCGATGACCGATTCAGACGGGCGTCTTTCCACCGAAACGGAATCGTTGCGTGTTACCGACACCGGTCAAACATGGGGCGGCGTCAAGACGGTCACGCTCCAACGAAACAATTTCTCGGACTTTGTTACGTGGGACACCAACCGGTCGCTCTCGCACACGTTCATGGCTTCCACCGTTCCAAGCGGGCTCGTTTCCGGGTGGCTCGTCCTCGAACGGCAGTGGAGCCCGTACACCTTGGATGCGCCACTGGTGCTTGAGAGCACCTCCACGATGACGATACAGGACGGTGTTTCTCTTCGGGTTTCTGAAGGTGTTTCGATCACCTCCAACGGTGTTCTTGATGCAGGTTCTGCGACCATTTCCTCCACCGGCTACGGTGCTCGTTGGGGAGGCCTGATGCTCGGCTCTTCTGCGGCCGCTGCCATCGCTCTGTCGGGCACACACCTGCTTGAGTCCGCTCCAGCGCTCACCGTTTCTGGACTTGGCTCCGTGCAAGCCGATGGCGTGTTCATAGCAAGGTCCTCAAGCGACCCGCTGATTCTGGTCGAGTCTGGAAACGCAGCTGAATTGGTTGTCCGCAACAGCCATTTGCAAAACGGGAGTGGCTGCGCACATCTCTACCCGTCCAGCGCAACCGTTTCGTTCAGTAACGTCTCGTTTGCCGATTGCGAGGAACAGGGAATTTGGGCCCAGCAAGTGAACGTCAAGTTCAACGATTTGACCATCGGTGCAGGAATGGATTGGGGCTTGGAACTCACCGGGGTCTCCGGCGCCGTCAACGGCGTGAGCGCCACTCAATTTGACGGGACTGGGGCGATTGTATCCTTAAACAGCCAACCGTCAGGCTTTGCGTTGACCGACGTTGTCGGTCGTGTTTCCGGACAAGCGGGCATCACCGGAGACAACAATCTGGACATCGCCCTCGAACGCATCGTCCTTGAAGGCGCTCCCGGGATTGATGTTGACCGCACAAGTGGGTTGTTTTCTGAAATCACACTTCTCGGGAACGGAACCGGCATCGGTTTCATTTCTCATCACGGACGTTCCTCGGACGCACTTGTGGTCGAAGACCTCGACGTCTCGGGGTACAGTGTCGGGGTCTCGTTGCATTCAGATCCGGGTGAAATCAGCTCACCCTTGATTTTGCGAGATTCAAGGGTCGTCGTCTCGAGTGCGCTGGCGACCGAACACTATCCGGTTCGGCTTGAGTCAACCGAACTCATCGGCGGCCTTGACGTGGCGTTCACCACGGTGTCTTCCGTTGACGGCCAAGTCGGCACCGTGTCTGTGGGCGAATCGGGGAGCTACTCTGCGTACCGCACCGTCGTCCTCGATGCACGTCGTGGCGGCGCCCCCGTTCCCGCATCGTTCACCGTTTCGTACGGGAATGAACTTCTCGCACCGTTCACCGTTGAAGGCACCACCGTGGACGTTGAATTGCTGTTGCGTACCGTCACCGAGACCGGCGAAGCCGTTGCCAACCGGTGGACGGTGACCGCGTTGGTCTCGGGTTCTCCACTCGGAGAGTTGGTGGTGGATTCCCCCGCAAGTTCACCCTCGGTGCTGGTCATCGCGGTGCTGGTCAACCAAGCGCCGGTGGTGGAATTGCAGGAACCGTTTGCTGGTCAACGCGTCATGGAGGGCGATTCAATTCGAGCGTCGGCCGCATACAGCGACGATATGGACTCTGAAGCCATGCTTGTTCTTTCTTGGCGCGTGCTCGACATGCAGGGCAACGATGTGCTGATCTCAGGGAACGAACCCGTGTTCAACATCACCGATTTGACGGCTGGCTTCTACGTCGTGGAGGTGACGGTGTCCGATTCGTTTGGCGAACAAAGCTCAGCCTCCGTGGACTTTGAGTACACACTGCTCGACACGGACAACGACTGGTCGTCGTCGTGTTCGTCCGACACATGGTTCGATGCAAACACTGGCAAATCGTGCGGGCCAAACATCTACGACGAGGACGATGACAACGATGGGTTCAGCGATGAACGGGATGCGTTTCCGCTTGACCCGTGTGCTCAGGTTGACACCGACGGGGACACTCAACCCGACGTGTTGGATTGTCCTGAGGGGTACACAAGTTGGTTGACCGAGGACATGGACGACGACGGCGACGGCACCCCAGATGTGCTCGAGGGCGTTGAACCCAACGATGCCGACGTCAACGTGAACGCCCTCATGGTGGTCCTCGCACTTTCCATAGTGGTGATCCTCCTCTTCTTTGCCCGGCTTCGCAAAGGAGGACCGGGCGATTTGACCGAGTTGGACCAGAAGCATCTCTGAGGGAACAGCATGGTGGACCTGCCTTCGGCTGAACACGTTGCGTTCGTGGCGGTGGCGGTCTTGGCAGGCATTGTGGCTTGGGATGCGTACTGGTTAACCAAGCAACGGCGTGACGTCCCCGAACTTGGATCGTTGCCCGGAGGTGGATTTGCATGGGAAAGCGAAGGGGTGCACGAGATGGTCCGTCAGTGGGGCAACCTTGGTTCCATGGCCGCGATGATGGTGTTGCCCTGGGCGTTGCTCGAGGCCAGCGACACGCCGATTATTTACGCTGTTTTATGGGACGTGTTTCTCGCTCTCCACCTCATTTCACTGTTGATTCCAAAGCGGTACGCCATCACGTCAACCCACCTGTTCGCTGACGGCCAGCGATACCCGTGGGAACGTCTGAGACTGGCGAAGCGACAACCAAAGCGGCGGATCATGCTGTTGCGAAACGGGTGGGGACCGTTCGGTCCGTTGCCTCTTGGTGGAGACGGGCCTTCGTTGAGAACCGCGCAGACGTACATTCGGGCGATGGAACAAGCACGGAGCGGCGCGTACGCCTCCACCGAGAGCGAATGAACGGCACCCTCTTGGCCTGCCGACTGAACACGTGTTCATGGAGTGGACCCGCAGCGACGACGACGTGTTTGTGCGCCTCGACCCCGGAGAAGAGATTCACGCCTCGCTTCAAGCGTTGGCCGATGAAGTGGGCTTCGATGCCGCCGCCATAACCAGCGGCATAGGGCGAACGCGAAACAGCGTGTACGGCTACATGGACGACGATCACGTCTACCATCGGGTGACCCTCGACGGGGGGACCGAGCTTGTGACTCTTCAGGGCAACCTCGCTCGCCGTGAGACCGGGGAGGCGTTTACACATCTCCACGCCACGTTTTCCGATGACGATCTCAAGCCCCACGCCGGTCACATGTTCTCCGCGGAGATTCACGTCGTCGCAGAAATTCATCTACGTATTTTGAGCAAAGCCATCATGACGCGATGCCCGCTTGAAAACAGCGAATTTGTTGCGCTTCGCTTTGGTTGATGGGCAGGAAAGCGATGCTTCATAGCCTGTCAGGCACCTGTTTCCAACATGGGCGAAGAGGCAGCAGCATCCGCCGCAGACGAGGCGCGAATCGCTTCGCTCGCAGAGGAACTGGCGCGCCATTCGCACCTCTACTACAACCTTGCACAACCCGAGGTCAGCGATGCCGAATTTGACCGTATGTGGAACGAACTCCAACGGCTGGACCCCGACCACCCCCAACTCCATCGAGTGGGTGCCGATGTGGCACCTGGCAGCGTGAAGGTGAACCATCTGTTTCCCATGCGGAGCCTCGACAAGGCAACCACGGCCGAGGAGCTGAATCACTTCGTGAACACCACCACTTCAGGCGCCATGCGATTTTTGTCTCAACCGAAATTGGACGGCTCAGCCCTCTCCCTTGAATATCGGATGGGGCGACTCGTTCGAGCAGCCACACGCGGAAGCGGTGAGCGAGGTGAGGACGTGACGCGCAACGCTCGGAAGATCGCCAATGTACCTCACACGCTTCCAGCGGCCGTCGATGTGCACGTACGAGGGGAGGTCGTGATGCCGTTGTCCGTGTTTGAATCCAAGTACAAGGACGTGTCCCCCAATCCACGAAATCTTGCAGCCGGTGCCCTTCGGCAAAAACACGCCGACGGAAAGGCCGACGCTTCCGACCTCGTCTTCCAAGCCTACGATGTGAAACTACCGCAGGGCGATGACCGGCACCCTAACAGCGACCCCGTCCCCGATATGGTCAACGACACCGATTTGCTTGTCTGGATGGAGGACACTCTCGGCATCGTGCCTGCACCGTGGGAAGTGCACGAAGCGGCCACGCCCGCACAAACGGCGCACCTCATGGACAAATCAACCGAGGATTGGACCTTGAAGCGGTCCGAATATCCGTATGAAATCGACGGTGTGGTGTTCAAGTTGGACGATCTGGTCGGGCGTGAGCAACTGGGCATGACCGCTCACCACCCGCGATGGGCGTTGGCATGGAAATTCCCACCCGAAGAAGCGTACTCCGTTTTGTTGAACGTGGAGTGGCAGACAGGGCGTACCGGAAACATCACCCCCGTTGCACGCATCGCACCGCAGCGCGTCGGGGGCGTCACCGTCGAGAACACCACGTTGCACAACGTGGGGGAAGTTGACCGCCTCGGCATCAACATTGGCGACAAAGTCCTCATCGTTCGTCGTGGCGATGTTATCCCCAAAATCGAACGAGCGTTGGGGCCCGCCACAGAAGCCGACCTTTCGGGGCGGCATCACGCCGACGGTGAAGCGTTCACCGGGGCGTTGCCGGATTACGGACCGATCCCTTCGCCTTCCGCCTGTCCGGCTTGTGGTGGCGGTGTCGTGCTTGACGGTGCGTTTCTGAAGTGCCCCAACCTCTTGTGCGATGCACGAACCAGCCGCTCAGTGCTCTATTGGTGCCGTGCTTTGGAACTGGACGGTGTGGGAGAAAAACTCGTTGAACAGCTCCTCGAATCCGGCCTCATCGTCACGGCAGCCGACCTGTACCGTCTCACCATGGAGGGCCTGCTCGGTTTGGAACGCGTGGGCGAGAAATCAGCAACCAACGTTCTGGCTGAGGTGGAAAAAGCACGGACGATGAGCCTTGGTAAATTCCTCCATGCGCTTGGACTTCCGGGCATCGGACCGGAATTGGCAGCGTCCATGGCTGCTGTTGTGGGAGACGCTCCTGGGTTGCTTTCATGGCTTGACCGGGCTCATGCTGAATCTGGGGAGGCCTCGTTTGGTCCAACGCATGATGAGATGGGGAAGCCCTTCGGGCACAACGCCGCGCTGCGCACCGTTCTCAAGGTCGACGGTGTGGGTGAAATTGTCGCACTCCAGTTCAGAGACGGCCTCACCGCTCGTCGCGAACTTGTCGAGGATCTCGTAGGGCTGTTGAACATCGAACAAGAGGTTGTAAAAACGGCCGACGGACCCTTCGTTGGCATGACCTTCTGCGTCACGGGCACGCTCTCCGCTCCCCGGAAGGAGATTCAGCAGCGCATCGTCGATGCTGGTGGGAAGATCGTCGGCAGCGTCTCGGCTAAACTCAACGTGCTTGTCGCTGGTGAAAAAGCGGGCTCCAAACTGACCAAAGCCACGTCCCTCGGCGTGACCGTCTGGTCCGAGGACGATCTCGGAGCGCACATCGACGAGGGCCCAACGGTCGCATCGACGGACGAACAGGGCATCGGTGGGCCTCAGTCCTCACTTGCAGATTTTTCCTAACCTTCGCATGCTCAACCGTAGAGCATGGCGTTGGACGACGGGCTAGACCTGGGTGCTTCACTCGCTGATTCCATGAGCGCCTGAATTTGTGCCTCGAGCAGTTCCGCTTCGGCAAGAAGAGGTTCCTGAGGCAGGTCGATGGTCGGCAGAAGTGCGTTGAGTTTCTCGATCAGTGCAGCAGCGGCTCGTGCGTCTGGGAAACGAGGATCGGCTTCCACCATGATGGACATCGCTCCAAGACCTCGACGAGAGGCTTCGCTGAGGATGCCGGCGTTCATCCCCCGAATGACGCCCGTTTCAAGCAACGGGATCCCCATGTCGTTGAGCATGGCCCGAACCGTTTTGTTACAGCCAATGCCGACGACGTCGATGTCGTCGGTGTCTTCGTATTCCACGACGGGTTCAACGCCGTCCATTCCGCTCTTCATGCCGCCTTTTGAGAACGCGTCGACGACGACGCCCGCAAGCACTTGATGTTCCTTGGACCACTCGAAGAGGGCCCAGACGATCTTGTGAACCAGCGATTCGGGCACCACCATTTCGCTCATCAGAAGAATCACTTGGTCGCACCCTTCAATGCTGCACTTGGGTTTGCCGGCGTAGGCCCGAATGGGTGGAAGCGGAACACCTTCGTGGATCATGGCCAGGGCGGGGAGCCTGTCGTCCACCAAACCCCCAACGAATTCCAGATCGAGGTGATCGATGAGGTAGTGCGCCACAATGCTGGACACCATACCAACGCTGGGAAAGCATGCGATGACCATTGCATTCTCATGTTCAATGGCTGTGTTGATGCGCAGACTGGGTGTATCCATGGCCACCGGTGGCGTCCGTTGGCCTTCAACACTTTCCCCCCTCGGTCACCAAACCTTCATCATCCAAGCAGTCCGCAACAACGCCATGGAGGAAAGCGCTGTCCAAGCACCTCGGCCGCACACGCTTTCACCATCGGCGTGGAATCGTTACGAGACGTGCCCGCGTATGTACTGGCTCAGTCGTCAACGTCTCCCGCGGAAGGCCGGCATGGCAGCATCGCTTGGAACGGCCGTCCACGCCTCAATAGAGGATTTACTCAATCTAAATCTCGACGGACGCGAAGGGAGCGAAACCGGGTGGCTCCCGCTTACGGCCGAGGGCGTACTTAAGACGCGATGGGAGGAAGAGAAGTCGGTGTTCATGGCCACGCCACGTCGACCTGACTGGAAAGACACCAAGTGGAGCGAAGCCAAAAAACAACAACGAGGGGGTATCGTTCTTCTTTTGGATCACATCGGTGCGAAACACTTGAGCCACGAGCAGGTAACCGTGGCTCTCTGGCGTCATCTCCAATCCCTCACCATCGCAGTGGAGGGGGAACTCGTCACCAGCGACGGCCGGTTGATGGGGCGACTTGACCTGCTGTTCGCTGACGTTGATGATTCGGGTGAACTCACCGGTTGGCTCGTTGCGGATTTGAAGACGGGAAACGCTCCAAACGAGGCCCTCAAACCCGAGGTGAATCGACAGCTTCGCATGTACCGAGACATTCTGCTGGCCAACAACCCCTCGGCCCCGCCGGTGCGTACCGAGGGATGGTACACGAAAACCGCTACCAAGTGGTCGGCTGAAGGAGGGAGTGTTCTCGAGCACGCTTACGCTGCATGGGAGGCCACGCAACCCACCACCTTACCGATGGACCCAACGCCGGGCCCGAACAGTTGCGGTGGGTTTTGCGACTGGAAAGCATGGTGTCCTCACTGGTGGACATGGCGCCAAGAATCGGGCACGCTCCACAAAGGTGATTTCTGCGACGCAGTGGTTCTCCTTCACCGCTACGAACCCGCCTCTGGTGCAGCGGTGCTCGAACTGTGTGAGCCGCTGGACGCTACCGGGCGCGCGATTCCCACCGGCCACCAGACGTCCGCTCGATTCGACGGACGAGGAAAGGAAGCGCTCGAGGCGTTGCGGGATGATGGGCACCAAGGCCCACTGTTCCTTGGATCGGTCATGACCGGGCGCGGTTCGTGGCGAGTCGGACCGTGGTGCGATGTGTTGCCCTGGGCGCCGTTTCCGGACGATGAGCATCACGTACGCTCCTCTTCATGAGCGAAGATGTTCCTTGATACGCTCTTGGGTTTCTTGGCAATCCAAGCCCTTGGCCGAAAGCAACCACCCGATGTAGGACGGGTCGCTGGTGTGAACTTCCCGTATGTATCGTCCACGATGTCGACCAAAGGCCAAGACGAGCTCATCGCCATCCTGTCGAACTTTCCCCATCGCATCCACGGGCTCCAAATCCTCCAGTCCCCGCCCCAGTTCCGTGGCATCGTTTGCTCGATCGCCGTGGACAATCCATCGCTCAAGCTCTGTTAACGAGCGACGAAACGCCCCGGCATGTTCAACGGAAAGTCGCCAAAAGAGGAGCATCGTAGCCGCAGCATCGGCTCCGGCGGTGTGGGCGGCTTCCAAACGAATCCCGTGTCGTTGACACAACGCTCCGAGGTTGTGCGGTCTGGGCAGACGCAAGCGTCGCACAAGCTCCAAGGTGTCCATGATGGCCTTGGGCTGCGGAGCCAACCGACCCATCCGAAGAAATTCGGTTTTGAGCATAGCGAAGTCAAAACTGCGGACGTTGTGGCCGACAAGGACAGCGCCGTCAATCAGTTCCGCCAGTTCATCTGCCACTTCGGAAAGCCGGGGCTTGTCGCGTACGTCGTCATCGTAAATCCCGTGAACGTTGCTTGCATCAAACGGAATGCGCACGCCCGGTTTCACAAGCTGCTCAACGTTGACCGACGTCCCATCCGCTAACGTTCCAATGAGGGCGTACTGCACGATGCGGTCGTTGTTGGTTGACACCCCTGTTGTTTCGAGGTCGAAGGCCAGAACCTTTTCTCCCTCGAAAAGGTCCTGTGCCATGGCGAACAAGCGTAGGACGCCCCCTTTGAACATCACTCTCAAACATCATGACCGCTTCCACGCGCCATGGGGCTGCGAGATTGGCTCAAATCCAAGTCCACGAGCCGCGACGAGGACGATACAGATGGTGGCAGCGCTGACACAGAAGCCGCTGAAAAGCGTGCCTTTGCAGCCCTCCAAGCCAGCAAAACCACGGAAGCACTTTCCCTCTTTGACGAAGACGACCCTCATCCCGTGCCGGCCGAGGCCATCGAAGCGCCGTACGATGCAAGCGAAGCCGGACTTGACGACCTTCTTTCAGAGGTTGAGGAGAGCTTCACCCACGTCAACGAAGTGGAAATTGCTGATGTCACTGACTTGGACGACCCTTACGCTGACGCCGTGATTGAGGGCGATTTGCCCCAACCGGTGGTGTTTGATGACGAAGAAAAAACAGGTTCTGTTTAATCCGTCATCCCGAACAATTAGAAAGGGAAAGGGACGCCTTTTGGTTATGATGAGCCGGAAGTCGGAGCGTTCGTTTACGTTCCTCGTCGTTCAGACGCTCCTGTTCAGTCTGTTTGCGGGCTGTCTCGAAGCGCTGGACACCACGGTGGACCCACGAGCGACATTGGAAGCTTATCCGACCCTCATTCAGGAAGGTGAGATGGTCACACTCGACGCTCGAAAATCATCGCCTGTTGAAGGCGTCATCACCGGCTACGCGTGGGACTTTGGCGACGGGACCACCGCTGAAACAGTGATTGGGTTTACGTCTCACACCTACCTCGCTTACGGACAATACACCGTTCGCATCACCGTCACCAACGATCAAGGTGGCGCGGACGATGCCATCGCGACCATTGTTGTGAACGGTGCACCCGTCATTGATTTGAGCATGCCAACAACCGTTCGCGCAGGGGACGCCGCCCTGCTGGATGCTTCGTCATCCTACGACCCAGAAGGAAACGCACTGACGTTTGGATGGGATCTCAACGTGCGCGAAGACAGCAACGGCGACGGCGATCCAGCCAACGATGCAGACGCAACCACCGACACCGTGCTGCTCGACACCTCCGTATCCGGTCTTATTTACGGGATGCTCCATGTCGACGACGGTGCGGGTGCAGCTGCGTTTGAACCCTTTGAAGTCAACGTCACGGCCCGCACGTTCCAAGTCACATGGATAACAGAATCGTACGAAATCTCCTGGGACGAATACCTGAATCAAGGTGAGTCATGGAGAGGCAACACGACTCCTGGAGATGTCGGAAGAGTGCTTTCCTTCACCGCGATTCTTGAACTCGATCAAGATGTGGCCCCACCTCACGACAATTTCACGCTGGCCCTGAACATCGCCGAGGACAATTACAATCGCCGAGTTGCGACCGAGCCCGGAAATTATTCCACCAACGAACCCGCTCGAGCCGAACTCTCCGAGGAGGGCTTGAATGAACGAAGCGAAGACGGTATGTACACCGCGGATTCTGAAGAAGAATTGCTGGCCATGTTACTCAACAGCCAAGACAACAGCAAAGGGACGGGCACGTGGGTGTGGACCGTCGTTGCTCGACAGTCGGATCCGGATTCTCTGATCGGTGACATCGACCCTGACCCAGGGAACGACTGGACGTTAACGGTGGAGGTTTTGGTGATGCGCCCCTCCTTGACCGAGGTGGCTTTGGGCCCCACGAGCGAGTGAGAACGAAAGGGGTATGAAGCGCGGGCGTCTCGCAGGGATTGGTTACAATGGTGGACACGGTAGAAATCGGGCGTGTTACTCTTCGAGACACGCTGTCGCTGGACCTATCGGTGTGGATGCATCACCCCGATGACTGGGACTTTCGACCCGTCTTGAGCTACGCGGGAACCACCTTAACCATCACGTGCGCCAATCAAGGCACCACGCTGGCAACCGTTGACCTCGACGATGAGCAGGACGAGGCCTTGCAGCGAGACCGGATGGCTGAACTACGCGTTAAATTTCAAGTCCACGGCATGCATGGACGTCTCAACGATTTGCATCCCATCGTGGCGGACGGAAAAGCCAAGAAACTCGCCACGGCCAATTGGAAAACAACTCAGCCGGTCCAATTCGAGTGAACCCCCAACGAATCTTTGATAATGGTTCAATCCATTTTCTTGGTTTATGCCTCATCGACAGGGAAAAGGAAGCCAAAAACGGGCACGATTTGAACGACTTGCAGACGAAGTACGGCGTTTTGTTCACGCCAACCCCGGTTGTTCAGCCCAAGCGATTGTTGCGAGTTTAAACCACGACCAAAAACTGCGAAATCACGGGTTGACCCCTCGAAAGGTCGGGTTCTTCATCACGCGCCATCTCCGTCAATCCTTGGTATGGTGGCAGGATCATGGCGCCGGACGTCGGGTCTACGGGCCGTCACCGGACGACGTGCAGAAACCATGAGTTGGTCGGTCGAGAAGAGCGGTTCGCTCATGTAGGTACGACGCGTGGAACCACCATGGGGAATGAGGTTGCGGCTTATTTCGATCTCGACGGGACGCTCCTCAACGCCTCCAGTGAAAAGACGCTGACGGCTCATCTTGCTCGTCGCCGACCGTGGCGCATTCCATGGGGGGCCGTCGCATGGACCACCGGCTTTCTTACGAACGTCCTCCGGGGCCGAGCTGTGTACGATGCGGCTCGGAACCGCGGGCACTTGTCTCTTGCTTCTTGGGATGTTCTCGAGCGATACTCAAACCATCTAGCGAATGAACGACTTCGCTCCCACGTCCCTCAACAAGCTTGGGACCGGTTGACGTGGCATCGCCAACAAGGGCATCGACTGGTGCTCGTCACCGCAACGGTGGCTCCGATGGCGGAAGCGATGGCAAAGGTCCTGTCCATGGACGAAGTCTATGGGTGTGGCCCCGAGGTCCGAACGGGCCGCCTTTCGGGGTCAGAGCACGGTTGGAGTGTACCTCGTCGCAAAGGAAAAGTTCCCGTGGTCCAAGCCGACGCAGCGGCGAACGGCCACGATCTCAGCAAGTGTTACGGCTATGGAAACACGCTTGCAGACTCATGGTTCATGGGGTTGTGTGGCCACGCCGTCGCCGTGAGCCCAGAAGGCTCACTCCGAAGGCATGCCGAATCCAATGGATGGGACATCGTCGATTGGTCCTCT
>PBMS01000016.1 GCA_002722695.1 Methanobacteriota archaeon | reverse complement strand
CTTTCAGCCCGGCGAGTTGTGGGATATCACCGAACACCGTGGCCTGATCCATGTTGACCGAACCGTCGCGACCCTTGATGAGGCGAACAATGTTCTTGTCCAGCAGGCGTTGTTTGTATTCGTCCGACACCTCGCTGATGCAGGTTTCTCCCCGTACGAGCTTCTCAAAGGCGTCCTCATCAAACACCCGTTCCATGCCGGGCAGCCCGAGGGATATGCCCGTGACAACGTAGGGGTCAACGTCTCGCCGAGAAGCCGTTTGGAGGGCGTGCGCTGTGCGAACGGGAGCGGTTTTGAGCGTCGTCGGGGCGGACATCGTGGCCATCGGCGTCCACGATGCAGGGGGCGTGCGCACCCAACGGTTGAGATCGCCGGCGGTGGTAGCGGATGAACCGTCAAACGCCCCGTCCACCTGAGCTTCAGCCGCAAGGGTCGACACCACGCTTTGCACTTCGTGAGGGGTCAGGCCAAGCCCGTCCACCAGCGAGACGTTGCCGTGACAGAACGCAGCGGGGTAGCTGCTGTATCGCGCAATACGGTCGCCGACGTAGGCTTGGACGGAGCGACCTCGAGCGTAGTCCGAATCGACCACCCCCGTCTGGACGCTTGGCGCCGGGTGTGTCGAAGCAGCACCGATGCCCGGTAGGGGGCGGGCGCGCACGCGCAGCGATTCCAATTCTGAGGTCGATGCGTTGGAGGTGAGAACATCGGTCGTGCGCGCCTCAATCGGACCTGCTTTGAACCCGTCCTGCAGAGCTGCGGAATCCAAAGCGGGCCACTGCGGGGGGCGCCCGGCAAGAGCCAATGCCCCGATGGCCGTCATGAAACTGGCAATGCCGCCTTGTTTAGGGTGGTTGGTCATCACCGGCACGTGTGGACGATCTTCGAGGATTTGCATGGCAAACATGGTCAACGCACGTTTGGGTCCGACTTCGATGAACACTCGCCCGCCGGCCGCGTACATGGTTTCGATTTGCTTCGTCCATTCAACGGAGGATGCCATTTGAGGGGCAAGTTTCTCAAGAATAGCGACCTTCGAATTCTCGCCCGTTAAGGGATAAAACGCCCCGTCAACGTTCGCTGTGATGGGCACCGAAGGCCAACGTATCTCAAGACCCTCGAGGAACCGACGTAGCGGCTCGTTGGCCGGCGCAACGATCCGTGAATGGAAGGCGTGAGACGTGGCCAAGGCCACGCTGGAGTAGCCCTGTTGCTCAAAGGACGCCATCGCAGCTCGGACCGGTGCGGTCTCTCCCGCAATCACGGTCATCTTGGGCGAGTTCTTGTTCGCGGCGATCACGTAGCCGTCCGTGGCCCCAAGCGTCGCTTCCACTGCCTCGTAGGGTGCAGTGACGCTGGCCATGAGGCCTTTGTCATCGATTTCAACCGAGCCCATTTCCGTTCCGCGTGCAGCAGCCGCTCGAAGAGCGCCGTCCATGTCGAGAATGCCGGATGACATCAGCGCTGCGTATTCGCCCAGCGAGTGCCCAGCCACCATGTCCGGAACATGGCCGTACGTCTGCAGGGTTCGTTCAATCGCCAAATCTGCCGTGAGCATGGCTGGCTGAGTGTATTCGGTTTGCTTGAGTTTGTGCTCGGCTTCCTTCAGCTCGTCCTTGGACAAGGATGAGCGCAGGACAAAACCGGAAAGGGTTTCACCGCCCAGAACCTCCACCATCGTGGTGTCGGCCTGTTCCCAGACGTTTGCGGGCGCCGTAAACCGCTGAGCTAAATCCGCCGTCATGCCCACGTACTGGCTGCCCTGACCGGGGTACATGTGGACGGTCTTTGCCTCAGGCGGCAAGGGAGGTTGGTCGGTGATGAGAACACCTTGCGCCTGCAAGAAGCCCCATTTTTCTGCGTCCATCATGGCTTGGCCAGCGAGTGTTTGCCGCTTGGTGAATTCCGACCACGACGTGGCGACGATGGCCATCCGGTGGGACGCCGCAGCGTCATAGGATTCGCTGGCACGTTGAAGCGCCTCGGAAAGACGGCGCCCCCTCGGGTCGTCGTCGAACAGGGGGCCGTCGAACGAAACGGCGCCCACCGATTCCTTGAGCCCCTCAAGCGAAGACGCCGAGAGAAGAAGCACGCCCCCTTCAACGGCTTTGAGTTCCTCGTGGCTCATCGTGGCGGGAAGCGAGCCGTCGAAGATCGAAGGTGCAGAAGGCCCGCCTTGGCCACTGTACGCAGCCCAGCGAGCGTCCCATTCCTCAGCGAGCGGCACGTGATGGTCGGGTTCGTACCCTTCGAGGGCGATGTGGAAGTTCGTGCCGCCAAAGCCGAAGGCGGAAACACCCGCGCGTCGAGGGTTCGAAGCCGGTCGAGGCCACTCGAGGGGTTCGGTGGGAACGAAAAACGGAATGTTGGACCAGTCGACGGTTGGGTTGGGCGTCTCAAAGTTCGCACTTGGGGGAATGGTTCGGTGGTGAAGCGCCATGATGGACTTCATGATGCCCGCAATGCCAGCAGCCGCCTTCAGATGACCGATCTGAGATTTGATGGAACCGACGGCAATGTTTCCCGCGCCCTCCACGCCGGTCCACAAGCGAGAAAGGGTGGAGAGTTCCGTGGCGTCGCCGACCTTGGTTGAGGTGCCGTGCGCCTCGACCAGCTCCACGGTGGAGGCGGGGTAGCCGGCTTGACTGTAGGCCCGAGCAATCGCTTGGATTTGGCCGCGCTGGCTCGGTGCAGTGATGCCCTTCCCACGGCCGTCGGAAGAGCCCCCGATGCCACGAATCACGCTGTAGATTTCGTCCTCATCCCGAATGGCATCGCTCAGCCGCTTGAGCAACAAAACGCCGGCGCCCTCGCCCATAACGAATCCGTTGGCACGGGCGTCAAACGGTGAGGAATGCGTTGGTGAGAGCGCTCCGATGGCGGAAAATTTTGCAAACGTGGCGGGGTCCATCGTGCGGTCCGTGGCGCCCGCCAGCATGGTGTCGACCTGACGGGTTTGCAAGAGACGACACGCGTCCAACACTGCGGCCATGGAGGACGCACAGGCTGCGTCCATGGCGTGATTCGGACCTTGCAGGTCCAGCAGGTTGGCCACGCGCCCCGAGACCACGTTGGCGAGTTCGCCGGGCATCGTGTCTTCGTCCACCCGAGGTGTCCCTTCCAGGAGAGCGTCGGTGAACGCATCGGTGGCTCCTTTGGGCAGCCCGTGTTCGTTGGCCAAGGCGGCGGTGTGGTGGGACCACACGCGAATGTTGGACAGATTGCGATTTTCGCCACCCAAGGCGTTGGCAAAGACCACGCCGGTTCGTGTTCGGTCAATGTCCACCTTCTCTCCGTCGTAGCCAGCGTGTTCAATCGCATCGGCTGCAACCGTGACCGCCCAGAGCTGGCAAGGATCGATTTGCGGCAAGGTGCCCGGTGGCTGGCGCCAACGTCGCCAGTCGAATGGTGCATCCGACACCAAAGCGCCGATTTTAGCGTAGGTGTATCCTTCAGCGTGCGCTCCGGGCCCGCCTTCCTTCCAAAAGTGGTCAATCGGTCCCGGCCAGCGGCCTTCCGGAAGAGGACGAATGCTCACCTTGGCATCGAGGATGTTTTTCCAAAACGCATCGATGTCTTGCGCATCGGGCATCAACGCACCGAGTCCAATCACGGCAATCGGTTCAAACGGACCCTGGTCAACCCCCTCGCAGGGTTTGCCGTCTTCCGTGGTCAGCGTCATCACCTCACCTCAATTCATGATGCTCTCCGGCACCATTGTGATCGAGTAGCCCGCATCGACGTAGATGCACTGGCCCGTGACCCCCGCTGCCAAGGGGCTCGCAAGCCACAGGGTCGCTCCAGCCACGTCGTCTTGGCTGACGTTTCGTCGAAGCGGGGCGTTGGCCTCCACGTGGTCGAGAATACGGTCGAACCCCGGGATGCCGCTCGCTGCAATGGTTCGAATCGGTCCAGAGGAGATGGAGTTGACGCGATGCCCCTCCGGGCCGAGATGACAAGCCAGTTCCCTCGTCCAGCACTCCAAGGCCGCTTTGGCCATCGACATGATGCCATAACTTGGCACGTATCGGTTTGATGCAGCATAGGTGAGGGTGATGGTGGACGAACCGGTGTTGAGGTGGGGAAGGGCGTGCTTTAGGCAGCGCTGCAATGAATTGGCTGAAATGGTCATGGCGGTGTTGATGTCGTCGTCCTCGACAAAAAGAATCGGGCGGTCAAAACACGAGCGAGGAGCGAACCCAATGGCGTGCACCAAGATGTCCGCCTTCAAACCGGGATGTTCTGCTGCAAACGCCGTGAAGAATTCCTGGGTCGTGGCGTCCGAGGCAACATCGAGAGGATAGAACCCCCCGATGGCGGGAAGCTGGTCTTTGAGCTTGAACACACGGCTCATGAACCGCTTTTGATAGCCCAGGTAGAGGGTCACGCCCGCCGCAGCCAACTGCTTGCAAATCGCCCAAGCGATGGAGTCCTCACTTGCAACACCAAACACAAAGGCTGTTTTTCCTTCTAAACCAAGCATGGAAAGCCTCCTTGGGGAACAAATGTAGTCTCCTGCACCAAGCCTTTGAGCGTTACCTATGAAATCGTGTCACATCGGCAGGGTTAGCGACGGGTGAAAACGAGCCAACCCAACCACTCAAAGATCGGCAAAAACATCGTCGAAATCGTCGTCTTCCTCGCCGAAAAGATCGTCAAGATCCGAAAAGTCGAACTCCTCATCCTCGTCCTCTTCATCTTCCATTTCCACAGGTGGAACGAAGACCGGTTGAGCGTTTGCTCGGCGCCGAATGGTTCGAGCCAAAGCGACGACGAAAATGAGGCCGAACAGCACGGCTGCACCAATGCTGCCCCACATTACCAGCGTGTCTTTGTCGACTTCCTCGAGACCACCGCCCAAGCCACCAGCGGTGCCGCTGGCTTCCAGTTGAACGGAAATGCTGCTCTCGCTGACAGGGGCTGCGTCGTCGTTTCCGCTCTCGGCTTGGAAGGTCAACTGATACCGTGCCTCTTCGGAGACATCGGATGGAGCGCGTACCGTCAGTTCACGAACGGTGGATACGCCGTCTTCGGAAACGTCCTCTGCAACGAAGGTCCCACCGGGGAACGTGAAGCCGACGGCTTCGAGTTCGGCGGCGTTCGTGATCGAGACGCGTATTTTGTCGTCGTCGTTTCCGTTGTTCTGGAATTGGAAGGTGATGGTGACCTCGTCGCCTGAAGCCATGGTCCGTGTGCTTTTGTCGGAAATGTCGAGGTCCACCATGCCGTAGGTGGCGATGTTCAAGTCTCCGCTGACGGATGCGTTGGTGGCCAACGCTTCGGGCCAGTCGAGCATGCCCACGTTGGTTACGATGGCGGTCAGAGTGAAGTCGTACGACAGGTCGGACGACATGCGCTTCTGACCCGTGAAGGTGACGGTGAAGTCCTCTTCTTCGCCCGGCCCGAGGTCAAACGAATCGTCTTCAAGCATCATCTCAACCTCAAGTCCGTCCCATTCTTTCTCCACACTGATGGTTTCCTGAAACGACGAGGGGTTGGTCACCGTGCAGGTGATTTCAACCGTAGGGTCGTTGAGTGGGTGGACGTCCAACTCAGGGTTTTTGTCGGCGCAATCGATCTCCACGCCGGGGGCTGTGGGCATCTGTGCAGAGGCCTGTGGGAACATGCAAAGGAGCATCAGCACCACCAAAACACATCCGAAGCGGCGGGTGGTTTGCATGTCGCTCACGGACAGACGAGTGGATTCTCTTTCATCAATGTGATGTGAGCATGAGGCTTGAATCGAGCCGAACGAGCAGCCCTTCATTCCCCATACACCAACGCAGGCAATTCACTGTGCGTGTTCCACATGATTTCCTCATCAACCCCCGCACTGAGCAACTGCTGCGTGCGTTTGGGAACGGTCTTCGGGCCGAGGACGGCACCGGGGCGCCTTGGGTCATCCATGTAATCGGTTTCGAGGAAGAAGCCGTTCTTTGCCTCCATGTGAGTCTCAACCAAGCGCTCCAAGGCCCCCTTGCCGCAAAGAACGCTCGGCGTCAACCCGTGGGTGTTGGTGGATCGGACATCGGGAGGGGAGTAATGCCTCACAAGCTTTCGCAAATCCATGCCTTGCTTCAGAGCACGCTCTGCCAGGTCGGGGTAGGTTTCCTTGCGTTCACCCTCGACGTGAAGTTGCAGAGGCAGACCTTCCTGAGCAGCCAAATGCATCGTTTCGTCGAGGAGTTCGTTGGAAAGCGCCCAGACCTCATCCGAGACCGGCCAGTGTGGCCGGCCCACTTCACCGATGGCGTGAGCCTTGCCTTCGTGAATCAACGACAGTGCGGCGTCGATCGAATGACGATAGTTCTCAACCGCCCGTTGTTTCCCCGCATCGCCTTCTTCGGTGACCCACCGGTCAAACTGGTGCGCAAAAGCAGCAGGGTGTGGACCCAACACCACCCGCACGCCCAAGCCGACCTCCTCTCGAACGGATTGGGCCATGGAAACCGTGTCGCTGTAGGCTTCTTGGTGGCCTTGAAGTGTCTCAGGAGGGGCCGAAAAGTCTGGGCAGTGAACGAGCACCAAATCCGTTCCGCCGACCCGTTTGAAATCACGAGCCGCATCGAGGTAGAGACCGCGCCGATTGAGGTGAAAATGATTGTCAAGAACCGGGCCGTCGTAGACCATGGTATCACCTCAGATTCGGTCCACGAAGATGCCTTGGTCGCTGAACACCCCGTTCCAGTACACCGCCGACATAGCAACCATGTTTGGGTGCCGGGCGTCGGCGACAATGCACTTGCCGTTGGGCCAGACCTGAACGGTCAGACTGTGCCGTGTGTCGGTGAGGGTGGTGCAACCAAGGCGTGCGTCGTATTCTGCGCTCCCCGAGGGAAGGCTGGCGGGTATGGCTTCGAGGTTCACGTCTCGCTCAAATTGGAAGGAGACGACCACGGGTCCCATTTCGGCCACCAGTCCACTGTCGTCCATGCCCATGCGAAGGAGCAATTCTTTGGCTGCTGCTCGTGCAGCCTCGACTCGATGCGTTCCGTGAACCACAATGCGGCCCTCCTCGTCGATGACCAAAGTGGCGCGAGGGCGTTCCATCGCTTTGATGACCACGCCGCTGTTGCGTTGACCGCCCACCTCAGACACGACCTTCTCGTGGTCGAGTGGGACGGGGCAAATGAAGCGAACAAGCTGGTTTTCGACGCGCACATCAATGGAACCGGTCGCCACGTTCACTCCTCCTCCGTGGTGGACGAGTCGCTCGCCGTTGATGAAATCTCCTCAGGAGCCTTGTTCGCTTTCAATGCGGAAAGAACCGCCTGAGTGTGCGGCCGGTGCACGACCAGCAAGAGCGTTGCGTCGCTGCCTTCGGTTTGACGAAGTTGAGCCAGCGCACCACGAACACGAGCGGCGTACCGAGCATCTCGCCGCTGAGCCAGCGCTGGGGTGCTGAGCCACTCGCTGAGTTCCCACCACGCCGAGGCCAACACGGCTGCGCTGGCGTAGTCAATGGATTGTCCCTTTGGCGGCGGACGTGCTTCAAACAAGTGGTGTTTGACGCTCTTTTTCCATCGTTTACCAACCCGAACCATACCCAGAAGTTTTTTCCAATGCGAAACCGCCCGTGCTTCTTGCGTCAAATAGTCGCTCCAATCCTCATCATCGGCCAGCGGCTCAATGAAGAAGACGGGGCGTTGATGCCGATCGGCGTTGCGTTGCAAGCGTCGAGGTTCGGGATCGGGGAAACGTCCGCCCTGAAGGTCTTCGAGCGCTGAAATGCCCTCTGTGTACTTGCCGAATGCTCCGCCAGAGAGAAGCGCGTGTGTGAGGTTTATGCCGTGCGATTCCGCCTCGTCCAGCTCTTCCTGAGCCCACAGGTCGACCACATCAGGAGACTCCAGCAACGCCAACCCGTGCCACGTGGTCCGTGGGCGCATTGCGTTTGGGTAAACCACGGTGGGCATGGTGCCGTGAATCAAGACTCGTCCGCCGTCGGGGTCTTCCCAGACCTCATCGGTCCACGACTGATCAGGCATGCAGGGGCCTCACTGATTGTTGATCCAATCCTGCAAGGACTCCACGTTCCACCCTTGGTCAAAGTAGCCCTGGATCTCATCTTGCGTCCATTGCGGGAACGCCTTCATGGCCCGGGCCATCTCAGGGTCAACGTCGGCCGGAATTTGGGCCAGGACCTTGGATTCTGCGTACACATCCTCGTCCATCTCGTCCTCGTATTCGTCGTCGAGCATGGAAGCGCCGCCACCACGGCGAGCGAGGAACACCACCACCGTTCCCAACACACCGATGACCACCACGAGGATGATCACGATGAGCAGGAGGTTGGAACTCTCTTCCTCGGCCTGAACCTGAACGTTGAACACATCAGCCCACTGGTTTTGAGACCCGTCGTAAATGGTTTCGCTGGACCCGCTGAGGCTGATGGTGTAGTACATGCCTGTGGTTTGGGTCGCAAACGGTGCCAAGGTGATGTCGACCCAGTCACTCACCTCCTGAATGCCAAGTTCAGACGTGGAAACAGTGCCTTCCTCAACGGGTGTGCCGCTGTCGGTCACCGACTTGACCACGAGTTCTGCAACACCGGCCATGGAACCGGTGTTCTTCACCTTGATTCGGAGTTTCATGCTCTCTCCAACTCGAGGGTCATCGCTGAGCAGGACGTCCTGAATCTCGAACGTCGCCTTCTCTTCAATGAAGGTGTACTCCGATTTGTGCTGCGCTTGTCCTGAAAAGATGGGAAGCACGCTGCCGTCTTCTTGCGGCCCGCCTCCCAAACGAACGGTTGAACCAGCGGAATCGGCTCCAGAAACCCAGAAGACCAACGTGGGTTGGTTCGCCGGATTGACCTCTGCGTCAAACACACGGGGTTGGTCGTCCGAAAGCGGCCAAAGGTCAAGACAATCTGCGCTGGCGAGGTATCCACCGCTAAGGGTGCTCAACGAGAGCGTAGCGGTGGAGGGCTCGAAACCGAAGTATTCGGCGTATTCGGACCACGGGGTGTAGTCGATGGTGTTGCTGTAGAACATCCAGTTGACCTGAAGATCGCCGCGGAACATCGCCTCCTGCTCCTTGATTTGGAGTTGAACGTCCACGCAGTGGTAGTTGGCTGTGGACAGCGTGTTGGCGATGATGCGGTTGTCGCTGCCGCTCGGTAGAGCGCCCTTTTCTGCAATCCAGGTGTTGGAAAGCACTTCAGGCGGCGTTCGGTCAACCTTGAGGGTGAATTCGCCGCAACCGTAGGACGTCGAGGTGGCGCACAAGGCAGCGGTGAAGTCCTCCGCGCCAGCGGGCAGGTTGATCAATCGATAGGTGTAGGCGTATTCGTTGGTGAACACCGGGGCCGTGATGTTGATGTCGAAGACACCGCCGGTAAAGGCGTGCGTGGTGACCTCTCCGGGCGTTGCGATGTAGCCTTTGTTGAAGTCCTCTGCAGCGTCCAGCCGGGTGATTTCGAGCGTCAATTCCACCTCGGGGTTGATGTAGACGCTGTCAAAGATACCCTCTCTGAACGCAAACTGGCCCGTGAAGTGAACGGTGTCGCCGGCGAAGATGAAGCCCTCGCGAACATCGCTCGTGAACGGCTGACTCGCATCGGTGAACATCGGCGTCACCATGAGGTTGTTGACCTCGTCGGTGCGGAAGTCCAGCTGGATGCCGTCGCTGTAGCGCCACGTCTGGATGTAGCGACCCGGTACGCCAGAAAGCATGGTGTAGAGCGGGTTGTCGAGGTCTTGCATCTGGAGTTTTGGTTGGATGTCTTTGCCGTCCATGCCAACGATGCCCCAGTCAATACGGACGGGTATGTCGAGGATGAAATCGGCTTCGAACGGGTCGATCAAAGCCGTCTTTTCCATGGTCAGCATCGAGGGCCCGACCATCTCGTTGTCAACGATTTCAAGGTGAGGGCTGTCGGTCCATGCGGTCTGGTTTCGGGGGAAGTACCAGATGTTCATGTCCTGAACCTTGCCTTCTGCGTCCGTGGTTTTGTCAAGGTTGAGCTTGAAGAAATCCACGTCTCGCCAACCGTTGTCGTCACTGGCTTCCAAAATCAGATGGTAGGTGTTTCCTGCGTACATCGTTTGATTCCACGTACCGTCCCACTGAAGCTCGTTGGAATTCAGGAATCCGTTGCCCGATGAATCCTCAATGAAAAAGTTGCGAATAACCGGCGTCTTCGACGTCATCGACACGTAGGTGACCTGGTCGTTGTCAAATCCGGGTCCACCGCCATCAATGGGGTTGCCGGCGAGGTCGTAGCCTTCGATCCACATCGAGACCTTGCCCTCCAACCCCTCGTTGGCGTAGTCGTTGTACGCCCCAGAATAGTTGGCCGTGGGCGCTTCACCGTCGCCGTCAAGGGTGATGGTGATGTATTCATCAGCATCGGGCAATCCGTCGCTGTTGGTGTCGTGGTCGTGCTCGACCCAAAGGTGCATGTCAAGGCTGGCAGGCGGGCTCGGTAGGTCTTGGCTCGACATCCGAACCTGCTGGTTGGTTTGCGGCACGACCCACGTGTCGTCAAGAAGCGTTCGCCAGTTGGAATCGACGTTGGAATCGGTTCCCGGGCTCAACACCTGAAGATCGAGGAGATTGGGTTCGTAAGTGTCGATGGTGATGTCAAACGGAATGGCGCAGGTCTCGTCGGGATTGTACTGCACCGGTGGGCACAGCAGGTCGCCGCCTTCGTAGCCTCGAGCCGCAAAGCGATAGCTCTCGCTACCCGCTGCGGCGCCGAGATCGACGTTCCAGTCAAAGTCTCCACCGATGACCCCAGAACGGTTGGCCACTTCCTCCCACTCCACGGTGATGTTTCCGTCCGTGGTGTTGACGTGCTTGAGTTCAAGGACCAAGAAGTACGAACTGGGATCGGGGGCCTCGTCCAGATCCTGAAGTCGAATTTCACCGATGAGGTTGATGTCTTTTCCGGATTCTGCCGACGTCAGCGACTGTGGAGAACCGATGCTGTTCTGCAACTCGAACGACACGATGCCCGCATCGTTTTCCACCGCATTTCCAACGGCGGGGTCGAGCAGAACGGCGTCGGGCAGACCGTTGACGCCGCTGGTGGTGGTCAGGCCTGCGTACATTCGTACGGTTTCCGTGTCGTCCCACGCAGGATTGACGCGGAAGTGCCATGTGATTTGTTTGCCGTTGGCGATGTCCGACACGGAAGACGTCGATTCAAGTTGAAGGTAGTTGTCCTCATCGACGGCCTCGCTGAAGGACATGAAATCACTCCATGCAAACTTCATGAAACCTGCGTCCGACTCAAACGTCAACCAGGCTTCGGAGAGCGCCGACCCGGTGGCCTGATCGACAACGTGGGTGGTCACAACTTCGTAGATATCGCCGTTGGGGTAGAGCCCAACAGGGCTGTTGGAGAGGGAAAGCGTGTTGCTGTAGCCGGTGCTGGTGGAAACGCTGAGATCGCTGAGCATCACACCGCCACCCGTGTCCGAATACACGGCCACGGGAACGCTTGCGGTCGCACCGCCCGTCCACAACGCAACGCCTTGGTTCAACTCGAGGTCCAGACCGTCAACGGCGTTGAGAACGGTGGAATAGTTGTACACGACGTCAAGGTCCACGATGTCGAGCGACGTGCCGGATGAAGCGTTTGGAGACTCGACCATGAAGCGGAACATCACCCAGTAGCGACCGAAGGCGTCCTGATGCGTTCCTGCCACGGATGGATTGGTGAGCAGCGAGTTCAAGGCGCCTTTCAGATCCATGGGCTCGGAGAGCATTTCTTGAACCAACGTCGTGCTGTTGGGCATGTCGCCAAGAATCACAGACTGGGTGCCTGCCATCAGAGAAAGTTCGAACCCTTCGAGCGGGTCGCTGTTGGAGCGGACTGAAATTTGATCCATGCCTACATCTGCGGAGGAGATCTCGGCGCCTTCCGGCAGCAGGAAGAAGCCCCCGGTTGCTTGTCCGTTGACGTCCAACACCAAGGTGGCATCGTCGGCTGCATAGTTCACGTTCTCAACCGTGCTCGAGACGAAGGTGGTTTGGCGCCCAAACATGTCAAAGGCGGGTTCCATGAATCCGTAGTCGACATCACCGTCGTCGGCCACATCGATTCGGAGATGTCGAGCGTGGTGGCCGAATTCAAGGTCGAACCAAATCCCGGCAACATCGCAAGCGCCCGTGTAGGAGGTGAGGGAATTGAACCCGAAGATCGGGGCGGCAAAACTGGTCGTGACACCTTCCTGCAGGGTGACGCTTTGTGTCATCCCGGTCGGCGTGATGAGGATGGTCGGGGATTCAGTGCAGTCGTCTTGTATCATGGGTGTGACCGAGGTGATGGGGTAGCTAAACTTGCTTCTCGCCAGCGCCGGCGAGTAGGCGTGGCGGTTGATGTTGGGGGCGTAGATCATCGGCTCGCCACCGCCCATGGTTTGCCAGACGCCGTCGTCGATTTGTGCAAACCCTGCGTTGGTGGTGTTGAATCCAGTCCCCACCCGGGAACCGATGCTGAATCCGTGAAGCACGGGCGTTGATAGCCGGTCGGGCCCGGAATCAAAATTGAACTTGAGGTTGACCGCCCGATGCATCTTCGTATCGATGTTCCACAGCTCGATGATGTCCCCGGACAGCCCTGACATCGGCGTACCGTCCTTGCCCGTGACGAGGTTGTTGTTGGTGTCGAGCACATCGACCGTGAGCGTTGCGGTCAACGAGGTTTCGGCCTCCAAAGCGAGAATCCCATAACCGTTTGGATGGTTTTCACCGCCGAGCGTCGATGGAGTCATGCCCCGCACGGTCATGCTGGCTCGCTGCGGGAGCAAATCGCCAATTCGGAAGTTGTCGATGTACCATCCCGACATGTTGTCGTCGATGTTGGGTGCAGGCCGTGCGGTGTGGTCCAGCACGAAGCGAATCTGAACATAGGAGTCAATGTAGTCGGTCAGGTCCACGGCCAGGGTGGTCCAGCCCGACGGGTTCTGGGCGGTTGTGGAGGACCCGGCAAGCCCCCAATTCCACGGTTGCGAGCCGTTGTCAAGACCCGCGCATCCGCTGGAAATCCGGCCGTCCCAGTTGGCTCCTTGAGTACCGCCGCCACCCTGGGCGTAGTTGGTACCCATGGACAAACCGGTGCTGGCTTGCTGGTCGAAGGAGAGGTAGGTGAAGCCCATGTCATCGGGGGGGAAGCCCGGGTTGGGAGATGAGCGAATTTCGAGGTAGGCGCAATCCGAGAATCGCTTGCTGTTGGCTTGAGAACCGGCTGAGGTCTCAAGGTTGTGCCATGAGTCAAAGTAGGCTTTTTTGGACTTGAGCAGGGGGTCAACATAGAGGTCGGCGCTCGTCATCGTGACGATGTATGGGAGGTACGAGGGAGGGTTGTTGCCGTCGTCGTTGTCGTCGGTGTAGTTTGAGTCAGCGAGGTTCGTGCCCCAGCACTCTTCGCCCGATGAACAACCGGCCGGTGTGTCCGTGGCGGAGAGGGATCCGTGCTCCCAACCGATGCCGCTTGACGGCATCAGGCCCGGGTCGGTCGAATCTGAGAAGCCCGCCGTCGTGCCCTCAAAGTCGGTCAGGAAACCTTCCGCCGCCAACGAAACAGGTGTGGCTTCGGTTCCGTCCTCGTATTGGAACAGGGATTCATCGGAAAACTCCGTGAGTTGATTGTTGTAATCGGGGTTCCAAACCCGTTGGGTGGTTTCGAGATCAATTCGAGAATGAGCACCGTGTTCAGCCATGTTCGTTGAGACGGTCATCGTCGCTCCGGTGACGGTTTCGCCGTCCGGGAGATGAATGGCACCGTCCACCAAGTTCTGGAGGTCGTTTCCATCTCGAATTTCAATATCGACGCTTGCGTTTCCGTCCCCAAAGGTGGTCACGTTGGCGGAGGCAAAAGGAGCGAGGAGCATCAGCAACATCAAGAAAATGGGCTTGGTTTTCGGGTGCGTTTCGTTTGACATGGTGTCACCTGCATTCATGCGAGGGTTTCTCCCCATAAAATCTCGTCGCTTACCCGTCTCGGCCCCTGCTTTGCACGGTTGAAGCCAAAGCGGTGAACATGAGTTATGAGGGTGGACCGCTTGGAAGGACCATGGAGCCGTATTCAACTGAACCGGTCACGCTGATCGAAGAAGTGTTTCCGCAGGACACAAACGCATACAACACACTCTTCGGTGGTCGTTTGCTCTCGCTGATGGACAAAGCCGGTGGTATCGCTTGTGCAAAGTTCGCACATCGTGAGTTCGTCACCATCTCCATTGACACCCTGACGTTCATTGCACCTGCTCGACAAGGCGATCTGCTCGAAGTCACCGGTCAAGTGGTCTACACCAGCAGCCACACGGCGTGCACCAAAGTCACGGCCTACACCATGAGCAAGGCCACCTGGGAAAAGAACATCATTTGCGAGGGATACTTCTTTTTCGTCGCCATCGATTCCATGATGCGACCCATCCCCGTGCCCCAGTTCACGCCAGAAAACGGCGAGCAGCAAACCGAGTGGGACAAAGCGAAATCCATTCGCGACAACATGCTCGCTCGGAAGGCCAACCGCGAGTCGTGAGCACCCATTGCTTCTTCAAGCCAAGGCAACTGGCCAGTTCATGGTCGTGTTGAACATCGCTGTCATCGGTTCCGACGAGTTGTCAAAAAGCATCGCAAAAGCTGCCGACCAACGCGACGTCCACACCTACGTCCACAAAGAAAACGGACCCGATGGCGCCCGTATTTTGTCGCTCATTCGACCTGCGAAATATCCAGAACGGCTTCCCCCGTTCCTCAACGCTCTCTCCACCTCTCAAGCGGGCATCGTGGAAGTGACCGCAATCGACGCAAACCTCGGCGAGGTCTTGGTGGCGTTTGCCAGCGCCGGTATCCAACGAGGCCTTGCCGTCATCAACCCTCCTGATGGACAGTGGGTGGATGAAGCTCAGGTGAAGATGCTGTTCAAGCAAGCAGGCCTGAGTGAATGGACGTTCGAGATCAACGACGGCGTTCACCTGCGAGAGCGGATGTACGCACTCATGGACGACATCCAAGAGGTGTTGAGAGCCAACGCAAACGCGCCGCTTGTGTTGCCCGTGGACCAGCACTTCAACGTGAAGGGCATCGGACTGGTGGCCATCGGCTACGTGCAGTCGGGTCGAGTGAAGGTCCACGACGAGGTGCTTTTGTTGCCAGCAAACGGCACCGGGAACGCCAAATCTCTTCAGGTGATGGACGACGATGTGGAGGTCGCCTCGGCCGGCGACCGCGTTGGCCTTGCGCTTCGCAATGCGAACGAAGACCACCTCACGGGCAGCACCATCATCGTGCACCCTCCCGTCGAAGACAAACGAGCCAATCTTTCGGTCCCCCTCGCTGTTGAGCAACACGCTCGATCGACGGTCTCTCTGCGAACCTCTCCGTTCCAAAAACGCGTGCTTGCGCCGGGTGATGTGGTGCACGCCAGCGTGGATTTGCAGTTCGTGGTCGGTCGTGTAGCCACGGTGAATGCTGAGGTGTTGACCGTTGACTGGGACCAACCCTTGTTCATTCGAAAAGAACAACCTCCGTCCGTTCTCATCGCCCAGTTGGATTCCAAACCACGAATCATGGGTTCGGCCGTGGTCACGGCGGCTGATGGTTGACGGCGAAGCGTACTGCGCCGTCATTTGGTCGCCTCCGAGTCGACGTTGAGCGGTGGTTTGATAACCTCACACGGCCGGCTTCGAACTGGGATGCGCGAAATTGGACAGGAGACTGTACCAACCAGCGAGACGGACAAGGAATTTTTCCTGTCCCTCCGGTTGGCCGAGCCTTCGGAGCGGGTGAAAATCACCTTGGATGAGCGCATGCTCAGCATCGAAGGAAAGCGGAACGCCACCATCGATATGCGCCTTCACGCCATCAGCACAATGAAACACCATTCCACGAACCTCGTGCCCGGATGGCTCGTCGTCCTTGGCCTCAGCCTGATTTGGATTGGCTATCGTTTGATGGTTCCGCCAACCTACCGTTTGGCGTTTGTCGGCGGAGGGATTGCGCTCATCGCAGCACGATTGCTGACCAAGAAACCGACCCTGACCGTCCAAACATCGTCGGGTGACACGCACGTGCTGTTTGGCAACGAACGCACGCTCAACCGATTGAGTTTCATGTTTCACCACCTGATCAACAACAAATCGATGGCTGAGGTGCGAGCCAAGCTAAAAGCCATCGAGGACGAGGTGGGCGCTGGATGGAGAGAGGAAGAGCCCCTTCCGACCCAACGCCCGAATCCACTTCACGTTCCGACGGTCGTCAACCAATTTCTTGCCGCAAGCGGAGAAGGAACTGCGCCCCAGCCGGCTCACGAGCTGGAACCGGATTGGATGCCAACCCACGATTCTGAGCCCGCCGCCACAGGCTTGGTTGGGTTCATCCCAAGTTTTCAGCCCGTGATGGCAGCCTCNCCCCCCGTTTNCCCACCCGAGCACCGCCCCGCTCCGGTTCAGCATCCGGTCTTGGTCCCCCAACCCATCCCNCCGATGTACCAAGGATTGCCGTCCAGCGATGGGCCAACCTTCCTTCCGTCGTTCTACGGGCAAGACGGTGCTCACGTGCCTGGCCTTCTCCAGGAGCCAACGGAAGAAGACACCGAGGAACACGAATTGCACCTTGACGCTGAGCTGTTTGGGGACGATGAAGAAACGATTGAAGCGGCTGTTGAGGAAGCGATTCCGTCCGAAGCCCTCACTCCACCGCCTGCGCCTGAGACTCGGCTGAAACCAAGATTGCGCACCTCACTGCAACACTCGCCGTTCCGACCACGACGAACGGAGGCGCTGAAACCACGTGAGCGACGCAATGGCGGCGTGATCTCACGCATTCGAGACCGTTCCAGTGATTTCTTCGGGCGAGCAGCCGAACTCACACGGTCGTCCCCGTTCGCTACCAGCGAAACGTCCGGTGCGCTACGAGAACAGGCCGCTGAAGCGGCTCGGACCTCAAACGGACGCGTGATGGGTTCACTCTCACAGGAGCACGGCGGTGTGATGGCGCCCGAGGAGGCCGAGCGTCTCCGACGACGGGAAGAGATGCTCTTAGCCACCGCCGACGAACTCAACCAAACCAAAGAAGGGCGGTTGGAAACCATGTCGTTCAGCGATCTTCGTTCCAGCCAACCCGTTGATGACCACCTCAACATGCCTCGCTTGGACGAAGATTAACGGAGCACACCGAGCATGGCTCGATAGTCGTGGAGACGTGCAGCGAACCGTTCCTGATCGAGTCCTATCAGCGCCTTCGTTCCGAAGGCTTCGAGAGTAAAACTTGCCATAACGGTGGCCACCATCAAGCCGTCTCGGAGCTCGCTCAGCGAAAGGCCGCCCTCACCGCCCGACAACCGTGCAGCAAGCGCCCCTGCGAAGGTATCACCGCATCCCGTTGGGTCAACAACGTCGGCGGTCGGGACGGCCGGCAACGCCAGCATTTCGCCCTCGTGAAGGGCCACAACACCGTGTTCTCCTCGTTTCACGATGAGGGTTGAGGTTCGGGTCAAGTCGGCCAGTTCGTGCATGGCGCGCACCAAGTTCTCATCCTCCGAAAGCATGCGAGCCTCGCCGTCGTTGATGATGACCACGTCGGCACCGGTCATCACGTCCAGCAGCGAGGGCTTGGCGATTGAAATCCAGAGGTTCATCGAGTCGAGCATGGTGAGTCGAGTCGGCTTGGTTTGCTGCATTACGCTGCGTTGAATTTCCGGATGAAGGTTGGCGCAGAAGAGAATCTTGGGAGAGGTAAAGTCCGCCGGCACGACGGGCTGGAAGTGCTCGAACACGTTCAGGTGGGTTGCTTTGGTCTCGGCCTCGGCCATGGCGCCCCGGTAGGCACCTTCCCAGCGGAAGGTTTCACCCTCGGCCACCTCGAGCCCGTCCAGATTCAAACCTGCAGAGGACAGCACGGTGCGATCCTCAACGGCGAAATCTTGTCCAACGACGCCCACCAAGCCGGTGCTTCCACCCTCGTTGCATCCCTGAACAAAACGACAGGAAAGCCCGCCGTAAGTGGCTGAGCCGCCCAGAGCCCGATCGATCGACCCCTCCGGTGATTCCACCGAATCGTACGCAACGCTTCCAACGATGAGAACGCTCATGCTGCACACCCACGTTAGCCAAGGAGCTCCTGGTGCATGTCGATGTACTGGATGGTGATGTCGCCGTTGTTGAAATCCTCCTCGTCCATGATTCTGCGATGCAGTGGAATGAGATGCTCCACACCGGTGATCATGGTTTCGTCCAGGGCCGTTTTCATGCGACGCACGGCGTCCTCCCGGTCTCGGCCCCAAACCAACAGCTTGGCCAAGAGAGAGTCGAAACAACCCGGCATTTCGTACCCGGGATGAGCGTGCGTGTCGCAGCGTATGCCAAACCCACTGGGGAAATGACACTCCCACAATCGTCCGGGACTGGGAACGAACTCCCTCGGATCTTCGGCGTTCAATCGGCATTGGATGGCGTGGCCTCGCCACGCGATGTCTTCCTGTTTCATGGGCAGAGGCTCACCCTGTGCCACACGGATTCCGAGCTCCACGAGGTTATGGCCGGTGATGAGCTCCGTGACCGTGTGTTCCACCTGAACTCGAGGGTTGACCTCCAAGAAGTAGAAATCGCCGTTGGCATCTCGCAAGAATTCGAAGGTTGCCAACCCCTTGTACCCCACAGATTCAGCGCCCTTGCAGACGAGGGCTCCAATTTCGGTCCGTTTCTCATCGGTGAGCCAGGGCCCCTCTTCAACCAATTTTTGATGACGACGTTGAATGGAACAAAACCGTTCCCCAAAATGGATTGCGTTTTTACCGTCAGCCAGAACCTGGAATTCGACGTGCTGGGCACCCTGAATGTACTTCTCCACAAAGACACGCTCGTCGCCGAACGCCGACTTTGCCCGAGACTGGCAGAGCTTGAGAGCGCTCTCGAACTGATCGGCTTTCTCGACGATCTGCATGCCGATGCCACCACCGCCCGCAGCCGCCTTGATGATCACTGGGTAGCCGATTTCATCAGCCAGTGCACTGGCGACCTCGGCGCTTGAGATGGGTTCGGACGAGCCTTTGGCCGTGGGCAAACCAGCCGCCTCCATGGCTGCCCTCGCCTCGATTTTATCACCCAGCAAGGTGATGACGCCTGAGGCTGGGCCGATGAACGTGATGCCTTCTTCCTCGAGGCGCTCAACGAAGGCAGCGTTTTCGGCGAGGAAACCATAGCCTGGATGGACCGCATCGCACTCAAGTTCCTTCGCCGCTTGAACGACCGCCTCGATGTCAAGATAGGAATCCAGTGGGTTGGTTCGATAGTTCGGATAGGCGATGTCCGCCATCTGGACAGGCAGAGAAAGACGGTCCTCTCGACCGTGAATGATCGCCGCTTCAATGTCCATGTCGCGGAGGGTTCGGAGGATACGGAGAGCGATTTCACCACGGTTCGCAATCAGCACGCGCTTGAATCCCATGAGGATGGCTCAACCGAGTCAATCTATGAGGAAAGCGGTCGGTGGCGAGGGAGAACGCCACATCGGATTTCATTGCAGAAAACAGTGGGGTCCGTGGGGGTGGTCGTGTCGTCGTGCACAACCTTCGGTGCATTCGCAAGAGCGACGGGGCCGTTCAGTAGACGTCCCGCAGGTAGCGCTTCTCTTCACGCATCATCGTCTTCTCGATGAAGTGCGTGGCGTCGTCCTCGGACATACCGCCGTGTTCCATGGCGATTTCGATCAGGGCTCGGTGAACGTCCTTGGCCATGTATTGCTTGTCGCCGCAGATGTAAAAGTAGGCGCCGCGTTCAAACCACTCCCAAACTTCTGCACCGTGCTCCTTGAGACGGTGCTGAACGTAGATTTTCTCCTCTTGGTCCCGGGACCAAGCTGTGGTGAACCGCCACATGTGCCCTTCGTCGATCCAACTCTCAATTTCGTCCTTGTAGTAGAATTCAGTTTTCTCGGACTGGTCACCGAAAAACAACCAGTTCTTTCCAGAGCCTCCGTCATGGACACGTTGTTCCATGAACGCCCGGAAGGGAGCAATGCCGGTACCAGGTCCGACCATGATGATGTCGGTGTCCGTGTCTTCGGGGAGGACGAAGGATTTCGTTGGGGACATGAACACGCCAATGGGGGCACCTGAAGTGTCGATTTCGTCGGCCATGAATTGGGTGCAGAGTCCTCCTCGGGCACGCCCGTTGTATTCGAAGCGAACGATGCCGACGGTCAACTCGACGAAGCCGGGGTGTGCGTCGTGGGACGATGCGATGGAATACAAGCGCGGCTTCAGCCGGTCGGCCAGCTCCAGAAATTCCTCAGGGGAGTACTTCACATCAAATTCTCGCATGATGTCGATGTAATCGCGGGTCCACAGGTAGTCTTCGATGGCTTTGGTGTCGGCCGTGATGGCCTCGACTTGAGAAGCCGGGTCGTCGGACGGCACCGAGGGGCGAAGAGAGGGTGGAATGTTTTGATCGGCGGTGGCGGACCACGCGTCCTCGTTTCGGGTTCGAGAAACGATGCTCATGGAAATTTTCATGCCGCTTGAGACCACTTTTTCAGCGAGGGACTGAACGAATTTCTTGTTGGCCATGTGAACCTCAAAATCCTTCTTGAGGGCGTCGTAGAGGGAGCGCTCGCCGTTGTGCGTGGTGACCGTGGCGTCTCGATTCCAGCCTTGGACTTCGAGAAGCTCTTCGACGATGTGGGGCGGGTTCTCTGCAAGGACGCCCAAAGCGTCGCCTACCTTGTAATCGAGGCCGGAATCGCCCAGTGCAAACACGATGTGACGGGTCTCTTTTCTCGAGCCCTCACCGTTGAGAATGAAGTTCTCGGTGATTTCTGTCATGTAGGGGTTCTTGGAAGACCAATCGCTCATTTCAACACCTCCCCGTACGGGGTTGATTTTCGCACCAAAGGACGCTATATCAGCCTTGGTATACGTTCGCATCCTTCCGGCAAACCGAAGCGACCGATGGGAACAAGAAGGCGCAGGTGTTCCGAACGTCATGGCCCATCGCATCGACATGCTGGGAACAGGAAACGCCTTCCTGCCGCACGGCCGCCACCACTCCTTCGCCATGTTCGACCAGCGGCACATCATTGACGCTCCGCCCACGGCGCTGGCCGGGCTTCGTCGAAACGGTGTGGACGTCTCAACGGTCGAAACTGTGTTCGTAACCCACGTACACGGCGATCACGTGTTTGGGTTCCCGTTTCTTCTGCTCGAGCGAAAGTACATCTCCGACCGAGAGGGACTCAAACCTCTGACCGTTGTCGGGACGCCCTTCGTGAAGGAACGCCTCACGCACATTTGCCATCTGGCGTTTCCTGGCTCGCTTGAGAGCATGCTCAACCACGTTACGTGGGTGATGGAGGACGTGGGACAGCTGTCCGACGGCTGGCGCTGGGAGCGGTTTGAAGTTCATCACGAAGACGCCGTGGAACCTCACGGCTACCGATTTGAACACGAAGACGGGGCCTCCTTTGTTCACAGCGGCGACTCCGGCCCTTGCGAACCGCTCTACGACGCCATCGAACGCTCAGCGTTGGCCATTCTGGAGATGGGGTTTCCCGATTGGGTGCCCTCCACCCACCACCACAAACCACGCGACGTGCACGTGTTGTCGCAGCGATGCTCGACCCCGTTGGGAATAACGCACACTTACATCGACGATGCATCACCTCACCCCACGGTTCTCGAATCTGAATTCCCCACATTTCCCGAGCATGTCACCCACCTGAGAGACGGAGCCCGATTTGAGTGGGCCGGTGCGTCGTGGAATCTGCTGACCAATTGAACGAATTTGAGTTCCAAAAAGTGTTCATTTTTGCTTCGAACCCCGTTTGTTTATATGCCCACAAGCGGAGTTGTCCATTCGTGAAATTGCGGTGCTCCATTTTGTCCCGTGGACAGGCATATAAGGGGGACTCGGACTCACAGGAGTCATGGCGTTGGATTGGGCAAGGAGTCCCTCGTCGTGGGTATAAATAAGGAGGTGGAGTTCAGTGGAAACCAACATCTTTGACAAGTTCGTTTCCCAAAGAACCCTCTTCAAAAACAAAGAGCACCTTCGCCACAACTACCGCCCTGCACAACTGCCGCATCGGCAAGAAGAAATTGAGAAAATGTCCTACAATCTTTGGGAAGCTCTCACCGGCCACATCCCAAGCAACATGACCCTCTACGGCGTGACCGGGGCCGGCAAAACCGCCGTGACCGACTACGTCTGTCATCACCTCAAGGCCAAAGGAGAGACGATGAGTCGACAGGTGGAAGCCATCATCGTCAACTGCCGCCAAATCGATACACAATATCGAGTGCTCAGCCACATCGGAAATTCGCTGCTTGAGGAATTTGAGCAAGACGAAATTCCATTCACAGGTTGGCCAACCGACCGGGTCTTCAACGAACTCGTGCGCCGCATGGATCGACGTGGCGGCGTGTTCGTCATCGTGCTGGACGAAATCGACCATCTGGTTCGAAAAGCCGGCGACGATCTTCTGTACAATTTGACCAACATGAACTCGTCGTTGAAAACCGCCCGTTCGTGCGTCATCGGCATCTCAAACGACCTCAAGTTTACGGATTTCCTCGACCCTCGAGTTCGCTCTCGATTGGGCCAATTGGACGTCCTGTTCCGACCCTACGACGCCGAGCAGCTTCAGGACATTCTGCGTCAGCGTGCTAAGGACGGCCTTGAGGCCGAAGCCATCGGACCGGGTGTTATCGAACTCTGTGCTGCCCTCGCCGCACAGGAACACGGAGACGCACGATGTGCGCTCGACCTGCTCAGAATCTCAGCCGAAAAAGCCGAACAGGCCGGTGATGCAATCGTCAATCAAAACCACGTGCGCATAGCGCAGAGTCAAATCGAATCCGACCAAATGACACCGGTTATCGCCACGCTCCCAAGTCAGCAAAAACTCGTCTTGGCGTCGATCCTGATCAACGAAATAAACGGGCTTCGAAACGTACAGACCGGCCAAGTCTACGACATCTATCGTCAAGCGTGCAAGCACATTCGGCAGAACCCGCTTACCCAGCGCAGAATCTCAGGCTTGATTTCCAACCTTGACATGCTCGGGTTGGTAACCGCCCGTACGGTCAGCAAGGGCCGATACGGCCGCTCGAAGGAAATCAATTCGTGCATTCCATCCAACGTGAACGTCCAAGAGATCATGGGGACCGCAGAAGAAGAGATGCGAACGGTGTTCAACGCAATCTACCATCATCAAACCTCCTTGTGAAGGTCGGATGGACCTCCACCGATTCAATTTCGGTGTGCTTAAATGCAGCACGCCAGTCGGGCGGAACATGAGCGACGACGAAAGCGGCCAAACCGTGGCTGGAAATGTTCCCGCCTACGCATCCGGTCTCGTGTACGTGGGCGCTTGGGGCTTGATGCTCGCAATTCTGAACATGTTCGGCACGATTCACCCAACCTACCACGTCTCATGGGGTGGGCTGCTCACCTTTGAAGCCAGCAATGCTGCGTTTGGAGATGCCAAGAACGGTTTCCACTTTGAGCCGGTCGGCGACACCGTGTTCATCATCATCTGTGCATTGATGATTACGCTGGGTGCACGAATGATCAACGAACAGAGCAGCATCGCTGCGTGGGCACGTGGTCTCATCATCAACGACACCTGGCCCGCTCTCAACGACCCGACGCTAGCAGGTGGCCAACGAACGGCTTCGGCTTGGTGCTTGGTGCTCGGCATTGCCTTCTACCTCTACTTTGGAATCGCACACCAAGGCTGGGTTGACGTGGGCGTCTATTCCGTCACCATCGCATTGATGGCAGCCGGCTTTGGATTGAACCATGCGAGTCGAGCTCCGCCCGGCGACGACAAGGTCGATTGAAGCCTCAGCGCCGATGCCCGTTGCGGCCCAAGAGCGCGTCCAGCAGACCCAACAACAGCCCGTGCCACAGGGCAAGGCTCCATCGCAACGTCAAACGCCTGACTCCGAGAACAGCCACGACCTTGCTTCCGGTTGTGGTGCGCATGATTTCCCTGTTCACCACGCCCAACCGTCCCCTCCAAAGAAGCAATTCTGAAAGGGACAAAAGAAGCAACGATACACCCAACAACCGACCCTCCCAGCGCTCAAGGATGCGCCCGTCCAGAGAGCCTTCGCCGAGGGCAAGGCCTGACAGAAACGGGAGGCTTGCGATCAGCATGGCCGCCCAAAGCGGCAGCATGCAGAGCACAAGTTTTGAACTCCCAAGAAAATCGAAGCCGGGGCCTGAACGTCGCCGTTTGGGGTGATGGCGAACGATGCGAACGTGCGCTCGTGCATCTCGTCGTCGCTTGGCCAGAAAGTGGCGGGCGCCCGTTTCGGGAACGTGCTTGACCATGGCGTCGCGAGCGTACACGATTGTACCACCGGCTTGGATGAGACGGAGGCTCACCTCCATGTCTTCAGCGTGGTACCACGATGGGTCAAAACCCCCAACCGCCAGCAATGCTTCCCGCTCAAACATTGAGCACGGCCCGTTGGCCAAGCTCGTCCGTCGAGGCCGAGATCGATACTTTGCTGCGATTTCGATGGACCTGAGTCTGCTCACCAAGTCGTTGGCTTGCTCAAACACGGTTCGTCCGGTGATGGCGACGACCCGTTCCGTATCGTGAAGAGGTTGAACTTGAGCCACCATGTTGGCAACCCAATCGGGTTCCGGACGAACATCGATGTCCGTGATGGCGACCCACTCGCCGGTGGCATGTTCAACCGCCCACTGACGTCCAGCCGACAACCCGAGCGGAGGTTGGTGGTGGACCTTCACGGGGACACCACGCGTTCCCTCCGGGTCGTGGAACGGGTCAAGCACCGCTTCTGCGCCGTCGGTCGAACCGTCGTTGACCACAAGTATTTCGAGGTTTGAATGGGTCTGATTCAGCAACGACTCCATGCACTGCTCAATCCAATGCGCTCCGTCCCGAACGCAGACGCTGACGGAGACCCTCGGCTCCGACAATCACACCACCTCAAACAATTCCAACAGGCGCCGACAGCGCTCCTTGGTGGCAAGACTGCTGAACTGAGCCACCACGCCTTTGCCCGGTTGCCCGTAAAGAACCACGGCGTGGAGAGGGACATGCAGGTGAACAAAAAGCGGAGCCAAGTCCTCTTCACCGTCAACCACCACCACAACCGGTTCCTCCAACACCGAAGCTTGTTCAATCGCCCTGCGAAGGCTGGGGGTGAGCAATCCGGCGGGGTTGACCGCTTCCAAAACATGGGTGAACGCTCGTACATCGACACGTTGGTCTTCAGCCAAAGCCTCCCGCTTGGTTTGCCCGTCCACAAACCCCATGTCGGGAACGATGTCAAGCCCCAACAGTGTAGCCACCGTCACGTCGCCCACAGCGATGAGGATGGTCTCGTCGGTGTTGATCTCATCCAACGCCGCCAACATGGCCATTTCGGGCGCTGATTCCGGACCTTCGTACAACACCCCCATTGGAGTTTTGAGTTCCGGCTCGGCCCGAGGATGCATTCGCAGGGACACGTCCGTCCATTCGGGTGAACACCACGGATGACCGTTGATGTCGACCAAACCGTTTCGAATTCGAGAAGAACTGATGACCGCGCCCTCGACGTCAAGCAGATGCGTCACCTCGATGATGTGAAGCGGAGAAAGGGCGTTCATCACTCGTTTATCGTTGATGCGTTCGCACTCAGCCCGAGTCTCGGGCGTGGCCACGATGGCGTCCGCTGTACGATGGCTGGGGGCGGGGCCGTGGGGGTCGGTCAACTCGTGAACCGTGACCCGTTTTGGGGCGTGGTCTTGGACCCAATTCAACAGTTCATCCCGCCGAGTTTCAAACGATTGCATGTTGACCGATTTTTGATCCGCCATAACGTCGCTTGTGATGTGAATTTCGACATGGTGGGCTGCACGAGCCGCTGCATCCAACAGCAGACGATGCCCGGCATGGAGTCGGTCAAACGTCCCACCGACCAAACACCGTTGGAAGCGGAACCCTTCACCCATGGACTGTGGTCCGTCGGGTGACCTTTGAGTTCATCGCCGCATTTCGAAAAAAAACGTCCATCAACGAGGCTGTGCCCCGACACCTAACGGCCTTGTTCACTGTTTCCTCCGAGGCCTGACCCTCGGTGTCGGGGCGTACTGTCCGGTAAGGTGGTTGTCTTGCGTTCATTCTCTCGTCGCACAAGGACCCATAACCCACCGATGGTTTACCGCATTTGCACCGAAAGTCACTCCCCGAAGGGTCGTTTCGGTCTTCGATTGCGGCCGTACACATGGTGTCAGACGTCATAGCTCGTTTCACAGTCGCTCAGCCTGATGTTGCAGGTACGGTAA